>JBKQNN010000369.1:0-6924 GCA_052145975.1 Rhodomicrobium sp.
CGGTGAGCTGCCGGTCGATGCGCTGCATTTCGGCGATCTCGCGTGACAGCGCCTCGTCGCTCCGCAAAAGTGTCTCAAACTCCGCGAGGTCTTCTCCGCTCAGCTCACCATCGAGATAAGCCGAAACAGTCGCGGCAAGCCGTTCGTCTTGCGCAACCCGCGCGCGCCCCAACTCTGCGCTCCTGGGCCAGCTGGGCGTGTTTTGATCGGTCATCGGCATGAGTTATCTATCTAGCAGAAGCGAGCAGTAGTGCAGAGAGCGCAACAACAGCCCTACAAAACTGTTCCCTAGCGAAAAAGCAAAAGCGTTATTGCGCCGGCCGCAATAGCAGCCGCGCACGCACAGTCTGCTTCAGCCGCGCGCTCGACGCAAGCCGGTTCGCCATCGTTGCGGGTAGAATTTCCACCGGAGATTGCACTCAGGTTGCAGGCCGCGGCGCCCGCAACCTGCTAAGGCCGATTGTCGCGAAGCCGTTTGTCGCGCGCTGGATCCTTGACCCTGCCCTGGCCGGTCGGTCCTGGCCGATTTTCTGACAGACGTCTGTCGTGCGTGGGGTCCTTGACCCGGCCCTGACCGGTCGGGCCTTCCCGGTTTGCCGAAAGCCGGCGGTCTTCTTTTGGGTTTTTCACCCTGCCTTGGCCCGTTGGCCCCGGACGGTTCTGGGCCAGCCGCTTATCGCTGGCCTGGTCCTTGACGCGCCCCTGACCGGTGGGTCCCATCCGGTTTCTTGCCAAACGTTTGTCGCGCGAAGAATCCTTTACGCGGCCCTGACCGCCAGGCTTCACATCTGAAACGGTTGCAGTAGTCATTGGTGTGGCTTTGGTCCTCATGCGCTTGGCGTTCCTGCCGCCATCCTCTTCTTTTCCTGCTGACATAGTCGGTTCCACATCCTACTTGGCGAGCGAACTGAGCATCTACAATAGCGGGCCCCTCAACTCGCGTTTATGTGATTGCTTAGATTTCAAAATCAATGGCCATTAGCTATTAGCCTTTCGTGAGGAGGAAAACATGGATATCTATAAGCACCCCTAATCGGGTGTAAGTTTACAGATTTTTGCCGCGTTGCAAACAAAAATTTCGCTGAAGCTGCGATTTCTTTTTTAATAAAACGCGTGCATTTAGGATCCGCAAGAAAATGGCAACAGTCCGCTAGAAAAATACCATTAGAACCCCTTAAGTAGATGCAGCGTAATAGCATTAATACTGATATTTAAGCCCCGAACAGTCGCGGCTAATCAGTTTCTGTTTTTTGGAGTAAAGTGTCCGTTTCCAAAACGGCGCAAACGAGATTTGGACGCGCGGCAACAGATTAAGCGCGTACATGAAGTGCTCTTAGCGCTTGCCATGATATCGCAGCATTCCTGCAACGCCACGGAGTGAAGTTTGTAAAAAGTACGCCCGCAAGAGCGAGAATTCAATTCTCTTTTTTGTAACCAATCTTCTCTAGCTAAGCAGCCCAGCATCCGGTCGCCGTAAGCCCTTCCAGTTAGCGCATCGGTAAGGAGCTATGGGCCACCATCGCGCCATCGGAAAGTGCAGACGCGGTCAAGAGGCTCTGTCATGGCTTTATTTGAAGGATTGAAAGCGGGGCCGGGGCGGGTGCCGGGAGGCAAGCGGCGGGACTGGGCAGCGCGGGCCGGTGCGGTTCGGGGTGAGCGTCCCTTGCGCCAAAAGGTAAATGCGTGCCGCCGCCCTCAGCCACCGGAAATCGCAAGATTGGCAGGCGTTCCCATCGAACTGGGCTAACAAACCGCTAAATTTCGACCGCTCAGATCGATGTTGTGAGCTTGGTCAGCCAATCGGGCGAGGCGTTGAGCAGCCATGTCTCGGCCTGCTTGTCGTAGCCGGTGAGGATGGCGGCGCCGAGGACTACGAGGATCGCGCCCAGGCCCAAACGCGCGGCATGGCCCGCACTCAACAGCTTCCCCCGCAGCTTGACCGCCGCCTCGCGCGACAGCATGCCAAGCGCCAGCAGCGGCAGTGCTGCGCCGATGCCGAAAAGGAGCATGACCAGCGCAACTTCGCCGAGGTCCTTGCCCTGGGCGGCGAGCAGAGATGCGGCGCCGAGTGCCGGCCCCGCGCAAGGGCTCCAAACGGCGCCGAGAAGCAGGCCAACGGCGAACTGGCCGGAGATGCCCGCACTTGCGAACCCGCCGAACCGGCTTTCCGCCCAGCCGGCGAAAGGGCTTGCCGCGGTAGAGAATTTTTCCTGCAGGCGGGGCACGGCCAGCACGATGCCGATGACGATGAGAAGAATGGCCCCAACCGCCCTAAACACATCGTTGTCGAGGCCGATGGCGAACCCGGCCGTGGCCACGAACAGCGCTATCGCGGTGAAAGAAATCGCCAGCCCCCCCGCCAGCGCCGCCGGCGCCAGCCGGTGCTCGGATGCCGCGGACGCGAGCACGATGGGCAACAGCGGCAGCACGCAGGGTGAGAGCGTCGATAGCGCCCCTGCCACGAACGAAAGGCCCAGGCTTGCCAG
Source organism: Rhodomicrobium sp. (assembly GCA_052145975.1). Lineage (GTDB taxonomy): Bacteria > Pseudomonadota > Alphaproteobacteria > Rhizobiales > Rhodomicrobiaceae > Rhodomicrobium. The sequence continues at coordinate 2,487 of JBKQNN010000369.1, forward strand.
GCTCATCGGATCAAAGGCCCTTGGCGAGCAGCGCTTCGATCGACGCCTTATCGGTGTCGCCAATCGAACGGCCAACCTCGGTGGCGCCCTTGAACACGATCAATGTGCTCTGCTTCTGTACGCCGAACATCCGCAGAACGTCCTTCCGGCTATCGAAATCGACCGAAAAAACTTGCAGGCCTTCGAACTTTGGCTCGGAAGCCAGCTCCTTCAAGACCGGAGCTTGCGCCCGGCACGTTGGGCACCAGGGCGCCGTGACGTCGATCAGGATCGGTTTGCCGGCCTTCTCAGCGGCCTCGAACGCCGCCGGTGTGAAGCTCGTCCCCGCCGCCGCAAGGCCCGCACCGAGGCACAGGAAGGCAAATGCGACTATTGCACTGCATACGATTCTCATTGGGCTTTCTCCTCCGAAGCGGCATCCGCCAGGGCATCACGACCCGAGCGTGTCCTCACTCACGTGACAGTTACGCTGCGAGCCGGAACTTTGTTACCTCTCTTCCCCGCGGCGTCCGATCCTCCATTATTGACATGATACTGCGTAACACAGTAAGGTGTCAACACGATAGACAACTATCGAACTGGGTCACGGAAGGATGGATGAAATATGAACCCTCACCTCATCGGAGCACTAATATTTTCAACGCTATGCGCCGTTGGCGTTCCCCGCGGAGCCCTGGCTCAGGATAGAGCCGCGCCCGAAGGCGTGCTGTTCCAGGTGTCTACTTCGAACGCAATCGTTGTGGGCAATTATGACGGGGAAGTCAGCGCCGGGCAGATCAAGCAGCATGGGGACTTCGGGATCGCCGCGGCGGATGCGCTGGGCGGCGAAATGATGCTCGTGGATGGGATTTGGTACCGGCTCCTGCCGGACGGCAGCATGCAGGTGCCGGAAGACAGTCTGACCGTGCCGTTCGGCATGGCCACCTTTTTCAAGCCGGTCCTCAGTTTTACAGTAGGCCCGGTCAAGAACTACCAGGAGCTCCGGGCAGAGGTGGATAAGCATCTCCCAAGCCGTAATATCTTTTATGCGGTTAGAATCGAAGGCACTTTCACAAGTGTGAAGAACCGCACCTTCGAGAGACAAGCGAAGCCTTATCGCAATCAGGCAGCCGTCACCGATGAGCAGAAAATCTTCGAGATCAAGGACACCGAAGGGACCTTCGTCGGCTTCTGGTTTCCGGATTACATCTCCGGCGTCAACCTTCCCGGGCTCCATCTTCACTACTTGAGCAAAGATAAATTGCATGGCGGCCACACACTCGACATCGCAATCGCGGCCGCGAAAGTGTCGATCCAGCCTCTTTACGGGTATCAAATCGCACTCCAGCACGCCCCGGACTTCCTCAAGGCGGATTTGAGAGCAGACAGAACAAAAGACATCATGAAAGTTCAAGGCCGTTGATGCGGCCTTTACCGGCCGGAAGCGGGTAGTCCCGGATAGGGCGCAAACGGCGCCCTTCCGGGATGACGCGCGAATTCAACTGGACGGCCGTGGGTCTTGGGCGGGCATTCGGCCTATTTCTCCCCCATGGGAGCCGCACCCGGCCTATGATATACTGCTTCAATCACGGATATGAACATAATACTGCGGAGTACAGTGACATGCCGGCAAAGAACCCGCCGCGCCAGCAATCCCGGCATTTGCCCGCTTTCATCCTGCTGTTATTGGCAGAAAATCCCATGCATGGAGGCGCGTTACAGGCCGCGCTGAATGCGAGATTTCCCGCGCTTAAAGCCGATTCTGCCGCGGTTTACCGCACGCTTCAGCAAATCGAGAAAAACGGCGAATTAGCTTCGGAATGGGACACATCCGGCGGGGGGCCCGCAATACGTATCTACCGCCTGACCAACGCAGGATGGGACAAACTCGCCTTTTGGAAAGCTGACATTCAGGAGCGCTTGGAGAATTTACACGGCTTCCTATCGGCCTATGGGCAGCTCGCTAACGAGAACCCAGCAAGGCTTGCGGAAAAGCGCTAAAGCCTATCCGCTTTTGATGGAATCAAAAGCGGGCTCTAGCTTGTTGTTTTGCCGTGCGTCTTATCGGAAAACCGCTTCGCACTTTTCCGGGCGCATTCTAGCGGCGGCTTGTGGCCGCGGTGCTAATCGAGCCGCACCGGCAGCCCTGCCGCGGCCATATGGCGCTTGGCCTCGCCGATAGTGTGGTCGCCGAAGTGGAAGATCGACGCGGCGAGCACGGCAGTGGCGCCGCCATCCCGGATGCCTTCGACGAGGTGATCGAGCGTGCCCACGCCGCCCGATGCGATGACCGGCACGGAGACGGCATCCGAGATGGCACGCGTGAGCGGTATGTCGAAGCCGGCGCGGGTGCCGTCGCGGTCCATCGAGGTCAGCAGGATTTCGCCCGCCCCGAGGCTCACCACCTCGCGTGCGTAGGCGACGGCGTCGATCCCGGTACGGTTGCGGCCGCCATGGGTGAAGATTTCCCAGCGGGGCGCGGCATCCCCCACCTCGCTCACGCGCTTGGCGTCGATGGCGACGACGATGCACTGATTGCCGAATTTCTCCGCCGCGCGGGCCACGAAGGAGCGGTCCGCGACCGCGGCGGTGTTGATCGAAACCTTGTCGGCGCCTGCGCGCAACAGCACGCGCACATCGTCGAGCGTGCGCACGCCCCCGCCCACGGTGAGCGGCATGAAGCAGCGCTCCGCCGTTTGCCGCACCACGTCGAGGATGATGCCGCGCTTCTCGTGGCTGGCGCCGATGTCGAGGAAGCAAAGCTCGTCGGCGCCCGCCTCGTCGTAAGCCGCGGCGGCCTCCACGGGATCGCCCGCATCGCGCAAATCGACGAAGTTGATGCCCTTGACCACGCGGCCATCTTTTACGTCAAGGCAGGGGATGATGCGCACTTTGAGCATGCGGCGTTCCAGTTTGTCTTTGTTTTGAATGAAGCGAGCGCCGGACTTTCGCGTTTTGCGAAGGCGCGGCGCGCGCTTTCCTATTCTTCTCAATTATGCGGGCGGGGATCAAGCGGGCCGAAAAAATTTCGTGCTTCCGCGCTCGACACGGCGCGCCAAAACCCTTATAAGTCCGGCTTCAAACGGCGGTGCCGCCCCCAAAATGCCCAGGTAGCTCAGTCGGTAGAGCAGCGGACTGAAAATCCGCGTGTCGGTGGTTCAAATCCGCCCCTGGGCACCATTAAAATCAATGGGTTAAGCCGGTTCACCCTTTCCGCCCTCAGAGTTTTATAGGCACTGTGTAGGAACCGTGGAAAAAGCGGTCGCCCTTTCGCACCCCTTCCTGCCCTCGATCCGCCCGCCAGCCGCGCCGGTCATTCCGCCGACGTTCCGCGCCAGAACCACCGATGATGTGAGGCGGAAAATTGAACAGCCCGCTGTTCCGGGACGCGGGCGAGGCGCAACCGGGCGAAAGTTGGCGCCGGAAGAACCCTCGGGCGACCTCCGCTCCCTGATTGAGGAAGCAGAGCCGGTGGACCCGTCTGCTGCTTTACCGCGCCATAGCCTCTGATTCTTTTCACTCCCATCGCCCCCATACATCTCTCTTCCCAAGGTTGGGCTGTGAGTGGCGAATCGATGAAAACTCCGTCTACAAGGGGCGGCGGCTAGGATGCCAGATATCACACAAAGGTGGTCACCGCTCTGGGCGTAGCGTTTCGGTGGTGGTGAGTGGGGAGTTCCCGTGATGCGGTACATTTTTGAGAGAGACTGGTACGGATGGTACGATAGGCTTTATGAACGCAAATCAAAAAACGATCCATGTGCCCACCTTCGCATTTTTATTACACGAGTAGACAAATGGCTTTGGAACCTTACACCGGAGGATCGAGCCAATCTACGAGTGGCTTGTAGTGCTGTCTGGAATCTTAAGGAAGATGCGGAGGCAACAACCGACTTTTTTTGGAAACATTTCATCATACTCAGCAAGGATACACTGAAACAGTTTGTTCATGATGTCGATGGTTCCGCCAGTTACTTTTTAGAGCATCATATTCATGCCGTATGGCGGGATTTTTGCGGAAGTATGCAGCACGAATACAACGGCGACGCGTTTGAAAGAACCAAGAGTGCGATGGATGTACTTGATGCGTATCTCAGAAGCGGCGCGGCCCATAAAGTAATATTAAGCGAATATAATCGCAGGGTCGAATTTTCCTGGGAACACGTGCAGATTGATATTCTCCGGAAGGGCTACCAGTTTATTCCGTTCGACGCGATCGCCTCGCTCTGGCATGCGCTTGCCGATTTCGTGGAAGATGTCCGTCTAAAGCACAACTTTCCGGATTGGAGCAGACGGCCGGCGGATGTCGATGAAGGACGGCTCCGCGACTTAATGGCCAATACATCCGTAACCGATGCGGACGCCACAAGAAGTGCGGACGCAAGGAATGCCGAATTCGCCTGGCATCTAGCCGCGCACATCTCCAATTTGCGTCAAGGCCGTATTCCCGAAGCTCGGG
>JBKQNN010000370.1:0-3688 GCA_052145975.1 Rhodomicrobium sp.
CCAGCCGGAGAGCCGGATGCTGGAAATCGGCACGTCCGGTTCGATGAGCGGAGAGAGGAAACGGGGCGTAGCCGTATGGCCCAAGCTACCGCGCCTCTCTTCGACTCTACCCATGGTACGGCGCTACACACACGAATACACGGTACGGGATTGCTATCCTGCCGATCGGCGCCAATAAGACGGGCGATAGGCGCTTTTACGGCCAGACGCTGCGCGATGACGCCAGCCTACCGCACAACGCTACCGTCGCCACCTTCTAGCCCCGCCTGCGGTTGTGCGGCGAGATCGCGCTTACGGTTTGGATTGCGCGACGGGACATCGGCGATGCCGATGGCCTCGGCGGCGCGCTGCAGCAAGGCGGGATCGAGCCCCGTGCCTGGCAGCGGTTCCGGCATCCGCCCTTCATGCGCCTTGAGCATGACCTCTTTCCAAATCTCGGCCGGCAAAGAGCCGCCGGTGATCCCGCGCATGGGGCTTGCATTGTCGTTGCCCATCCAGACGCCGCCCACCCATTGCGCGGTGTAGCCGATGAACCAGGCGTCCTTGAAGCGCTGGCTCGTGCCAGTCTTTCCAGCCGCGGGATAGAAGTCCAGCGACGCCGCGCGCGCGGTGCCGCCGGCGACGACCGCATTCATCATGTCGTTCATCGCACTCACCGCGCGGGTGCTCACGACGCGCGAAGGCGCGGTTTTCGAGCGCTCGAAAAGAACGTGCCCGTTCGAGTCCTCGATGCGCTCGACCACCTCCGGCACGACGGCCAGCCCGCCATTGGCGAATACCGCGAACGCGGACGTCATTTCCAGAAGCGTCGTCTCCGATGTTCCAAGTGCTAGCGTCGGGCCGACATTGCGCGCCGACAGAACGCCAAGCCGGTTCGCGACTTCCACGACGCGGCTCGCGCCAACGGCCTCCATCAGCCGCACCGCTGCCATGTTGCTCGAATGCGTGAGCGCCGTTCTCAAGCTTATCGGCCCGCGGTAGCCGTTGCCGAAATTCGTGGGTTTCCAGCCGCCGATATCGACCGGGCTATCGTCGATCGCCGTGTTAGGCGTGAAGCCGTCCTCGATTGCTGCCAGATAAATGAAAGGCTTAAAAGCCGAGCCCGGCTGCCGCATGGCGCGTACTGCCCGGTTGAACTGGCTTTCGGCGTGATTGCGCCCGCCGATCATCGCCCTGATTGCGCCCTCTGGCGTGAGCAAAAGCACCGCCGCCTCGGAAGCGTGCGCGGTGCGCCCCTTGGTGCGCATGACATTCTCGACCGCGGTCCGGGCGGTCATCTGCAGATCGGCGTCGATGGTCGTCTCGACAATCAGGTTGCGGCTGGCCTCGCTCGTGAGCATCGGCGTAACCTCGGCAACCCAGTCGGCCACAAAACCGAAGCCCGGCTTCGACGGCAGCGCCTTTATTTCCAGCTTGGCGGTGGCTGCCTCCGCATATTGATTGATGTCGATCCGATCGGTTTCAGCGAGCACGCGGAGGATCGCCTTGGCGCGCGCCCTAGCGCGATCCATGTTCGCCGTAGGGGAATAATAGGACGGCGCCTTGATTAGGCCCGCCAGAAGGGCTGCCTCGGCCAAGGTGATATCCTTCGGCTCTTTGCCGAAATAGGAATAAGCCGCGGCCCCGATCCCGTAATTGCCAGCGCCGAAATAGACGCGGTTCAGATAAAGCTCCAGAATCTCCTGTTTGGTGAACCGCCGCTCCAGCCACAGCGCCAGGATGAACTCCTCGGCTTTGCGCGAGAAGGTGCGCCTTGGCTGCAGAAACAGGTTCTTGGCTAGCTGTTGGGTTATCGTCGAGCCGCCTTGCTCAACTTCCCCCGAGTGCAAATTGGCCTTCGCCGCCCTGAGGAGCGCGATTGGGTCGACGCCGAAGTGATAAAAGAAGCGCCGGTCCTCGGCCGCGAGAACGGCCTCTACGAGAAACGGCGAGATGTCCTTGTAGGGCGCGTAGGCGCGCCGCATACCGCGCTCGCCGATAAGCTCGCCGCCGCGGGCGTAAATCGTGATATTGGGCGGCACATTCAGGATCATGGCTTCGCGCGGGTCGGGCAGGGTCGCGGCGAAATAGGAGACGAGGCTAACGAGCGTTATCGCCACCCAGGCGACCGTAACCACCACCCAGGGAATGAGGCGCAGAAGCGGCCTGTGCGCGCTGCGCCGGGGTTCCGCAAGCGGGGATTCGGCGACGAACCAGACGGCCCCTGTTCTGAGACTACGCCAGGCTGAGCGAAGAAAGCTGCGCGTAAGGCCGCCTAAGAGCCGCCAGAGGCAGAGGGCGGGGAAGCGCAGTGGGCGGACCAAAGCCGCCCACAAACGCGAGACGATTTCTGCGCCCCACCTCGCACGGGACAAGTCCACGCAACGCCTCACAAATGCCCACGCTGTACCTGCCGAACCGGCCGCCATTCGTTAGAATTAGCGGCAGCGGATTAATGCGCGGCTAAGAAATTTGGTTAAGAGAGCGTTGGCGAAGCCGGCAGCAGCAAGTCCGCGGCGTTCAGCACGAGCCCTGGCCGATCGAGCGCGATTTCCCCCTCGCGGATAATCTTGGGAGGGTGGATGCCGTCCGCCGATCTGCCGTAGTGGATGATGACGGCGCCTTCGGTGTCCACGATCAAATAGTGGCAGATGCTCTCGACCTTGAAATAGCCCGCCACTTTGCCCGTGAGATCGCGCCGCATCGAGGTTGGCGAAAGCACCTCCACCACGATAATTGGGTTGGGCACCTCCAGCGCATTGAGCGGAGGCAGCTCGCCGCAATGAACGAGGGCATCGGGTTCATAGGCGGTGAAAGAGTTCACGCGCACCGTAATACCATCGGGCAAAGCGTGGCAGGTCACGCCTGCGCGCGAAATCGCGGCGGCAAGCGCATTAACAACCCGCATCTTGGTAAGCGCATGCCCCACCTGTTGCGGAGACATGGAGACGATTTCGCCGTCTTCGAGCTCGAAGCGGCCCTCGCGCCCCTCGCTCCAGGCGAGAAATTCGTCCACTGTCATTTTTGGCCTGGCGAGTTCTGCCATTTCTCATTTCCGGCAATTCGGTCTACAAGCAGACACGCATTTCATTATGCCCGCTACAACGGGCTCCCACAATATGGGATAAACTGGTCAAGTTTTCATCTCGCGCTGGAGGCCGCATGGAAGAAGAGATTGCGCTGGTGATTGGCGACAAGGCGTGGTCGTCCTGGAGCTTGCGGCCGTGGCTGGCCGCGAAGGTGGCTGGCATCCCTTTCCGGGAGGTTTCAGTGCGCCTGCGGCAGGCGGAGACAGAAAGCGAGATCGCTGCGCATTCGCCTTCCGGGCACATTCCCGTGCTCAAGCGCGGCGGCCTTCTGGTATGGGACAGCCTTGCGATTTGCGAGTATCTGGCCGAGCTGGCGCCCGGAGCGCGGCTTTGGCCCGCCGAGGCGCAAGCTCGGGCTGTGGCCCGTTCGGTCTCCGCTGAAATGCATTCTAGCTTCCAGGCCCTCCGCAACGAGTTTCCGATGGATTTCCACGCCCGGATGGGCGGCCGCGTCCCTTCTGGGCAGGCGAGAGCCGATATTCGCCGCGTGGTTCAAATATGGCGCGAGGCGCGGCGCGATTTCGGGGCGGACGGCCCGTTTCTGTTCGGCGGTTTCACCATCGCGGATGCGATGTATGCGCCTGTCGCGACGCGCTTCAGGACCTATCGCCTCGATCTTG
>JBKQNN010000371.1:0-3159 GCA_052145975.1 Rhodomicrobium sp.
GGCGCTGCAGCAAAGCCACATTGGAAAGGTCTGCGAGTCCTGCAGACGCAGCCCATGCGCTCGTGGATCGAAGCCCCATGCCGCCGAGGCTATAGGCCAGGATCAGCCGGAGCAGATCCGTGGCGGACTTAACCGCCCGTGGCCGGAGAAAGGCCCGCATCTGGCGGGCAGAGGCGTCAATCGCAGCCTCGCCGCCAAGCCGCGATACCGTTGTCTGCCAGAGTTCGTTCAGAAGCGATTCGTGAGCCATGCCATGCTAGAATCTGACTCGATTCCACATGGCAAGCCTTATGTTAGCGCGCATGCGCCTGCGCGGGGACGACGCTGCGGCCCCGATTTCAACCGGTTCGCCGATTTTTTCACTCGCTCAAAGGCGGGAATCCATTTTTCCTTTTGGAACAAGCGCTTGGATGGATCCCCGCCTTCGCGGGAATGACGGCCGGGGCCTGAATCCCGCGCGTTATAGCCTTTTCGCCCATTTTCTCACATGCTCCTTAGTGGGAACGGCGGTTCGCGGCTCAAATTCAATTGAAGACGCTCTAGTTGCGAACCGCGCTTGGGCGCAGTATCAACGGCCGCCAAGCAACGGCGGAGGGAAAATGCTGAATTTGGCCGCACTGGAACAAACATCTGTCCATGTAAATCCATTTCCGTTCCTCGCCGTCCCCAATTTCATCGATGAAAATGCGCTGGAGCGGATCGAGAAAGACTATCCGGCGGTCTCGCAACCAGGCAGCTTTCCTTTGGAAACACTGCGCTTCGGACCCGCATTTGCAAACTTCATGGCGGAACTTCGCCAGCCCCAGTTCCGCAGCATCTTGGGGAACAAGCTCGGCATCGAGCTCAGCGGGCGCCCCGCCACGATCACGGTGCGCGGGCGGGCGCGCGAGCGGGACGGGCAAATCCATCTCGACAGCAAAAGCAAGCTCGTAACCGTCTTGATTTACATGAACGGGAGGTGGGAAGCCGATGGCGGCCGCCTGCGGCTGCTGAATTCGCCAAACGACCTCGACGACATGGTCATGGAAGTGCCGCCGGCGCGCGGAACGCTGCTCGCGTTCCTCAACACAGGCAATGCGTGGCACGGACACAAACCCTTTGACGGCGAGCGGCGCGTGATCCAGCTCAACTGGGTGCGCGGACCTTGGGTAGTTTGGCGCGAGAAGGCGCGGCATAGCCTTTCCGCCTTGGTCAAGAAGTTCAATAGCTAGACCGATGCAGACCGCCTTCGTTTCGACGGACGGACGGGTTATGCCTTCGTCAGCCGGTTTTGTCATCCCGGAACCGCTGGAGGCGGTATCCGGGATCTTTGCGAACTCAGGCCGGCGCTCTTTACGATCCCGGATAAACGCTGGAGCGTTTTCCGGGATGACGGCCTTGGAATCAATCAACCGGGTTCGCCATTAGGCGGCCCAAGTCCGCTGGACCAGCACAGCAACAAAGGTTCTTGCAAGAGTATGCCGCTCAAAATCGAGACATTCAGCAACCTATCGGGCGGCAACGCCTTTTTCAAAGCGCTGACGCACCCCATAGCGGCGGAAAAGGCGCGAGAGCTGCTTCGCACGCTTGAGGCCAGAGGCCCGGTTGCGCTTTACGATCCGCTAAACCTGGCGGAGACGGTGGCGCAAGCGCTGCGCATCGCGGCGCTGCCTGTTGCCGGCTACTATGTGCAGGACGTGGAAAGCCATGGGCGCACGTTTGCGGGTCACGCGGCGAAACTCGTCACGGCGCTGCCGGAATCCAAGGCCGCGGCGCTGTTGATAACGGCGTTCGAAGTCCCGCGTCTTGCCAGCCAGATCCAGCATCTGCTCGCGCCTGGAATGACAGTGCACAGCCTCGACGCGCTGCGCCTGCCAGACGCCATGCTGAGCGATCGCGCGCGCTATCTCTCGCCGCTCAATTTCGCAACCAATTTCGTGTTCTTCCGCGATAGCGCCGGCCATCGCACGCGCCTGGTCATGGCGAACTACTGGGGTGGGTATGGCGCCAGGAATGTCCGCTTTTGGTGCTGCCTCTACGATGGGGCCGGCCAGAGGCTCGCCCAGTGGGCAGAGCAAGCCGGCCCGCCGAACAGCGCGTTCGTGCTCGACAGCAAGGAAATCCGGGCGCGGTTCAACTTGCCGGAGTTTGTGGGGCAGCTTTTCATCCACGCCACCGGCATTGCCGGCCACGATGTCGTGAAATATGCGCTCGACACCTATGGCGATGCGGAGGACGTGCTCTCCTGCACGCACGACGCCAATTCCTGGCCGGCGGATTTTTATGCCGGCCTGCCCGCGCCTGCCGAGGACGAGGAGGTGGTGCTTTGGCTGCAGAACAGCCAGCCTTTCGAGATACCGGCGGGCGAGATCAAGCTGAACGTCATGGGCCGGGGGCGTGCCGTACCGCTTAACGAGCCGGTTGCTCCGTTCGCGACGCGGCGCCTGAGCGTGGCGGAGCTTCTGCCGGAAGCGCGCTGGCCGCAGCAGGTGGAAATCGCGGCGGGGAAATACGTTGTCCGCCCGCGCTACGAGGTGTTCGCGAAGACAGGCCGCCAGCGCATTGCGCATGTGAACGTCGAGCGGACCGATCTCAAGGCCGATCCGAAGCTCGCGGAGCTTGGCCCGGCTATGGGCAAAGGGCACATCCTGCCCGCGCCGGTTCTGCCGCTTGGCCGGTTCGACTCCCTCATTCTGCCAACGCCGATGGCGCGCGGCATCGAGCATTTCCCGCTGAAGGCCGTGGTATACGATGCGAGCGGCGAGGCCATTGCGGAGCATCGCTTCGGGAACCTGCCCCGCGATCATGCCAGCCTGCTCGATGTGAGCGCCCTGCTGGCGGCAAAGGCCAGGAACCTGCCCTCAGGCTACGGCCATGTTGAGCTGACCTACGATTTCGAGGCCGGCCGGGAAGCCGATGGCTGGATGCACGCGCTGTTCCGCTACCGCGACCGGGTAAGCGGGCACGCGGCGGAAAGCTCCTTCGGCAGCCACGTGTTCAACTCGGTGCTGGTCTACAAGAACGAGCCGCAAAGCTATTCCGGGCGCGCGCCCGGGCTCACCACGCGGCTGTTCCTGCGCATCGGCCAGAAGCCTTACGATACGCTTTGCCACCTCATCTATCCTGCCTCCACGCCCTGGCATGCAAAATCGGATACCGCCCTGATCCTGACCTCCAGCA
>JBKQNN010000372.1:0-7781 GCA_052145975.1 Rhodomicrobium sp.
TGGCCGGGTCGAAGCCCGGCCATGACAAACTATGCTTCACCCGGAAGGTGGCACCATAAAAACGCAAGGCACGTTGTTCCAGCTCAAATTTTCCGGCCCGGAATAAGCTCAACTGCCGTTTTTAGGATTACGGGTCCCCGCCTCCACGGGGACGGTGCCGCGGCCCGGCCTCCAGCGTATTTCCACCCGCCAGATTGCCTAAGCCGCCGGATTTTGGGTTGAGGCCGCCAGCGCCGTTCTTTCATGCGGCAGCGGCCTGGACGGCAGATCCCGTATCAATATCCACCCTTGCGGCGGCTTTCAGGCAGGCCCGCGATACGTCCGCCCTGCTTCGACGGGTCGAGCGGAAACAGGTCGTAGAGCGTCCTCTGATCGATCTTCTCGTTCCATTTCTCCGACATCGCCTTGAGAATTGTGCGGGTATTCGGCATGTTTTCATTATTGTTGAAAAACTCGTCGCGAAGATACTCAATAAGATCCCAATGCCGCTGCGTAAGGGCGATCTGTTCGAGGCCCGCAACATGTTCGGCCAATTCCTTGCTCCAATCGTCCGCATTGGCGAGATAGCCCGTGGCAGTCGTCTCGATTGTTCTCCCGCCGAATTCGTATGCCATATGTTTCTCCCTCTCACTTTTTGGTTGCTTTGGATGTGCGGCGCGGCACGGCATATTGTCCGCCGCGCTAAAGTCCATATATCTTAGGCAAGAAGTTGGAAAACGGTAGTGGCAAAGGAGCGGCAAATCGTCAGCGTCCAAAGCTCCGAGCCCCGGTGGAGCCGGCTGTAAAGGCTCAAGACCTCAAGGGTGCGGCTGTGCAGCTCGTGGCTGGCCTATCGAACAATATGAAGCGGAACACGATCGCTTCATAATCGATATCGACACGCCGGTAGACCTCGCGCTATCCGGCGAAAAAACGGAACCGGTAGCCAAACATCAAGACCGGAGGAGGACCGCCATGAAGATCTCAGGGGAGCAAACCATTCCTGCCGCACGGGAAAGAGTGTGGCACGCGCTGAACGATCCCGATGTGCTGCGCCAATCCATTCCCGGCTGCAAAAGCCTCGAACGGATGGGCGATAACGCCTTCAAGGCAACTATCGAGACCAAAATCGGGCCGATCAAAGCGGTGTTCAACGGCGACGTTCACATGTCGGAACTCGATCCGCCGAATGGCTACACCCTTTCCGGCCGGGGCTCGGCAGGCGGCATGGGTAGTGCTAAGGGAAGCGCGCGGGTCCGGCTCGCCGCCAACGGAAGCGGCACCAAGCTTACCTACGACGCGGATGCCGACGTTACAGGCAAGTTCGCCCAGCTCGGCTCACGGCTTATACAGGGCACGGCCAATATGCTCGCGGGCCAGTTCTTCACGCGTTTTAACGAGGTTGTCTCAAGCCCGGACCTCGTCCGCCCATCGCAGGCCGCGAAGGCAGGCATCCTTTGGTGGATTTGGCCGCTCGTTGCCGCCGCGATAGCAGCCGCGGCCTACTTCGTGTTTATGAGGGGCGCGTAAGAGCGGCCGCTGGTGCCGGGAAAAAGACTCCGGCGGAATCGCCACCTCCGGAGCACGGGTTAGCACCCGCTGTGGCTGAAGGATGTGCCCAAGCCATCGGGCGTTACCCCTCACCCCAGCCCTCTTCCAATGGGAGAGGGAGTCCGCTCGCAGCCGTTGAGAAGGCGTCCCCTCTCCCCCATCCGCATTCGCTTGCGAATGCGGACGCTCTAAGCTGCAAGCTCGCCGAGGCGAGCTTGCCGAGAGGGATAGGGTGAGGGGTAATGCGCGTTGTGCGGATCACTGATTCGGGATACTAGAATCGAAGAGTTGCTAGCCCATGCAGGCGATCCACCGCACGCGCCGGCGTTTCAGGCGTTTATGTCTTCGGGCTTGACGAACGCGGAGAGGACAGCGCATCAAACGGGACTGCTGCGCAGCGTTTGGGCCATTCGTGTTGCAATCTTCCCTTGAACCGTTCAGCGTCATCGCGAGGGGGCTGCGCCGTTCCTGGATTGCTTCGCCCGCAATGACGTCCTGCATAAACGATTGCGGCGTACTGGTGCCGTGATAACAAAAAGGGGACGGAGAGCCCTTCAGCCAGATTTGGTAATTTGAAATGATGTATGTCTCCACACGCGGAAAGGCCGCGCCCGCCGGTTTCGAGGAGGTTCTGCTGGCCGGGCTTGCGCCCGATGGCGGCCTTTATATGCCGCAGGCTTGGCCGGCACTTCCGTCTCTGCCGGCACTCGCGCCCAGCCATTATGCCGCCGCGGCTGCCTTCGTGATGGCGCCCTATATGGGCGGCAATCCGGCGCATGACGAGCTGCTCGCACTGGTCTCAGACGCTTATACCGGCTGGAGCCATCCGGACACCGCGCCGCTCACGCAAATCGGCCGCGATCTGTTCCTCCTGGAGCTGTTCCACGGGCCAACGCTCGCGTTCAAGGACTTCGCGATGCAGGTCCTGTCGCGGCTGATGGAGCGGGCGCTGAAGCGCCGCGGCAGCCGGACCACCATTCTCGGCGCGACGTCGGGCGACACGGGCGCAGCGGCCGTGGAGGCGTTCCGCGGCCGTCAGGATATCGAGCTTTTCATTCTGTTTCCGCATGGGCGCATCAGCGATGTGCAGCGCAAGCAGATGACCACCGCCGCCGAAGACAATGTTCACGCCATTGCCGTGGAAGGCACCTTCGACGATGCGCAAAGCATTGTGAAAACACTGCTCGGCGACGCGGACTTCCGCACCCGGCACGCGCTTTCGGCGATCAACTCCATAAACTGGGCGCGGATCGTTGCCCAAACCGTGTATTATTACACGGCAACCGAAAAGCTCGGGCCGGACTCGCGGCCGGATTTTACAGTCCCGACCGGAAATTTCGGCGATATTTTCGCGGGCTTCGCCGCCTTAAAAATGGGCCTTCCGTTAGGCAAGCTTGTGATTGCCACAAACGAGAACGACATCCTGGCGCGGACCCTAGAGACTGGCCGCTACGAGCCGCGCGACGTGATGCCCACCGATAGTCCGAGTATGGATATTCAAATTTCGAGCAATTTCGAGCGGCTGCTGTTCGAGGCGAGCGGGCGCGACGCCCCGTTCGTGACGGCTGCGATGGCGGATTTGCGCGAGCATGGGAGCTTCGGCATTCCGGCGCCGGCGCTTGAGCCTGTCCGCGACCGGTTCGCGGCCCATCGCGTTAGCCGCGAAGAGGCGGCGTCAGCCATGAACCGGCTGTTCCAGGACACCGGGATTATCGCCGATCCGCATACCGCGGTGGGCCTGGCCGCCGCTGAGCGCGAGCAGGCCCAGCGGAGAAGACCCATGGTTGTGCTAGGAACCGCGCATCCGGCAAAATTCCCGGACGCGGTCAAACGCGCCATCGGGCGGGAACCAGAAGTGCCGGCCGCCCTGCAGCGCTGTCTCGAAGGCCAAGAACGTTACGAGATCATGCCGAATTCCGCGGCGGCCATCGCAGCTTACATCGACGCCAAAAGTCCCCCCTCACCCCAACCCTCTCCCCGAGGGGAGAGGGAGTCCGCTGCGGATAATTCGGGCGTTCCTTCTCCCCGTCCGCATCCGCTTGCGGATGCGGCAGCAAAAGATGCCAGCTCGCCCAGGCGAGCTGGCGCGGAGAAGGACAGGATGAGGGGGTCTTAAGCCCGTTCCGCTATCCAAAGAGACTTTAGCTTTTTTCAAGGTTCATGCCATGACAGTGCAAGTAAGCCAGCTCAGCAACGGCCTGCGGATCGTAAGCCACCGCATGGCGGGGCTGGAAACCGCCACCGTAGGCGTGTTTGTCAACGCGGGTGCGAGGGCCGAAACGGACAGCGAGCACGGCGTCGCCCATTTTCTTGAGCACATGGCGTTCAAGGGCACCGCAACGCGCACACCGATGCAGATCGCGGAGGAAATCGAGGGTGCTGGCGGCTCGCTGAACGCGGTGACATCCTCGGAGGCGACGAACTACTACGCGCGCGTGCTTGGCAGCGATGTCGAGCTGGGCTTGCGGCTGATCGCGGACCTGCTCCAGAACCCTGCCTTCTCCGACGACGAGATGGACCGCGAGCGCGAGGTTATCCTGCAGGAAATCGCGGCTACGCAGGACAGCCCGGACGATATCGCCTTCGACCTGGCGCTTGAGGAAGCCTATCCCAATCAGGCGCTCGGCCGCTCGATCCTCGGCACCTCGCGCACCATCGAGCGCCACGCGGCGGCCGATCTCAAGCGCTTCCGCAACGAGAATTACGCGGCCTCGCGCATCATCCTGAGCGCGGCTGGCGCCGTCCGCCACGATACGCTGCATAACGTCGCCGGCGAACTCTTCGGCGGCCTGCCCGCGGATGCGCCGCGGCCGATCAAACGCGCCAGGTTCGAAGGCGGCCACTCCCAGTCCGACAAGCGCTTCGAGCAGTGCCACGTGATTTACGCCTTCGAGGGCTTTGCAAACGGCCATGAATCCGCGTTTGCCGGGCGCATATTTGCCGGGATCGCCGGCGGGGGCATGGCCTCCCGGCTGTTTCAGGAGGTACGCGAAAAGCGCGGGCTCTGCTACGATATCCATGCATTCGACTGGGGCTACTCCGATAGCGGCATCATCGGCCTGCACGCGGCGACGAGCCCGCAGCAATTGCAGGAGCTCGCAACGCTTGCGCTTGGCATATTCGCCGATCTCGCCCAGGAGGGGCCCACCGCGAAGGAGCTGGCGCGTGCGAAGGCGCAGCTCAAGGCCGGGCTGTTCATGAGCCTTGAGAGCTGCGAAACGCGGGCGGGGCAGCTCGCCTGGGACATCATGGTATTCGGCCGGCCGGTATCCAACGAAGAGCTCATCGAAAAGATCGAAGGAGTGACCCGCGAGGATGTGCAGGCGGTCGGCCGCCGGTTGCGGGCAAAGCCGGAAATCGTGTCCGTGTCCGTTGGCGCGCGGGGATCCTCCTCGGCCGTGGTGGACGCGGCCGAAGCGTTCCTTTCCGGTACTCTGGCGCCGGCGTGACCTGCTATGTTCGGCGGCGCGCGCTTGTTCTTTACCGAAACCAGGCCCTACGTCGAAGGCGACGGGGTTTTTCTGCGCGAGCCGCAAATGTCCGACTATGCGGAATGGGCCGCGATCCGTGCCGAAAGCCGGGAATTCCTCGAACCGTGGGAGCCGCGCTGGCCGCGGGACGAGCTGGAGAGGGACACCTATCGCCGGCGCACCCGCTATTATTACCGGGATGCACGGCAGGATCTCGGTTACGCCTTTTTTCTGTTCAGAAGCTCTGATAGCTCCTTAATCGGAGGCATGACGTTGAGCAATATCCGCCGTGGAGTAAGTCAGAGCGGCTCCCTCGGATATTGGATCGGAGCGCCTTATGCCCGGCAAGGTTACATGACCAGGGGGGTCCGGGCGATTACCTGGTTCGTTTTCGATGTGCTGCATTTACACCGTTTGGAAGCGGCCTGTTTGCCGGAGAACACGGCATCGGCCGCGCTCCTTACCCGCACTGGTTTTCAATATGAGGGCTTGGCCCGGCGGTATCTGAAGATTAATGGCACATGGCAGGACCATTGGCTTTTTGCATTGCTCGCGGAAGACCGCACACCGTGACCTTCGCTATTGGGTGGGAAACAGCCAGATGAATCGAACCCGGCAGCGCGGAGGCTTCTCCGGGCAAAGCCCTCTTTTCGCAATCCTTGGCGTTATCGCCACCCTGTTTTTGACGCTGGCGGGCTTTAGCACCCGGGCGCTCGCTCTTGAGCCGATCATTATCGGCTCAAGCGAGGAAAAGATCGATATCACCTTTCAAGGCGAGTTCTACCAGCGGCGCGGCGACAAGTTGAGCGTGGAAACCGCGCCGGGCGCCGACGGCATCCCTGTGCGCATGACCGTTTCGGCCAAAACGCCCGGCACCAGCCCAAGCTGGGTCGTCTTCGCCCTTTCCAACCCGACCGACAAGACAATCGTGCGCTGGCTGACAGCGCAGAAATACGACATCGCCGGCTCCCGCTTGTTTCAGCCGGATCTCGATGCGCCGCGCATCACCAACGTCACGCCGTCGCTGGGATTCAGGCCCGAACGCAACGAGGATTACGACCACCTCGACATTTACCGGCTATCCATCGAGCCGGGTGCCACGGTGACGTTTATCGTCGAGCTGGCGTCGGAATCGGTTCCAAGGCTGTTCCTGGCCTCGCCTGCAAGCTTCGGCAAGCGGCAGCGGGATATCAGCCTGTTTCACGGCATTCTGCTGGGGATCACAGGAATCCTCGCGATCTTCCTGACCGCGATTTTTGCGGTCAATCACAAGGCAATCTTTCCTGCCGCGGCGCTGGTGGCCTGGTCGTCGCTCGCCTATCTTTGCGTCGACTTCGGCTTTTGGCACAAACTGTTTCAGCTAAGCTCGGAGGACAATGGCACCTACCGTGCCGCCTCCGAGGCCGCATTCGCGGCCAGCCTTGTTATTTTCATTTATACCTTCCTCAATCTGAGGCTTTGGCACAATTGGATCAGCGTGGCCTTTTACGGATGGATCGCAGGCCAGCTCGCCTTGATCGTATTCGCCCTTGTGGACGCACAAGCTACGGCAAGCCTCGCCCGGCTCTCCTTCATTCCTATCGCGGTCGCCGGAAGCGCGCTGATTGGCTTTCTTGCCCTGCGCGGCCAGGAGCGGGCGCTGGCGCTCTTGCCCTCCTGGATGCTGTTCATGGTGTGGCTGTTCGCTTGCGCCGTCACCATCCTTGGCAAGGTTTCGGGCGATATCGTGGTTTCGGCGCTCTCGGCGGGGCTCGTGCTGTTCCTGGCCTTGATCGGCTTTAACGTCACACAATACGCATTTCAGAGCGCTGAGCCCGGAGGAACGGGCGAAGATGCGGGACAGTTCAAACTGCGCGTGATGGCACTTGAAGCTTCGGGCGCCAGTGTGTGGGAATGGGACGGGCGGCGCGACGAAGTCGTTACCGGACCGGAGGTCGAATCAGCACTCGGCCTTGAGCCCGCATCGCTTCGATGCTCGCTCGAACACTGGCTGCAACACCTTCATGCCTCCGACCGCGAGCGCATGCGCTTGACCCTGTGGACGATCCGCGAGCGCCAGGGCGGCGACATCAACCTCGAATTCAGGATGAAGCGCGCCGACGGCGGCTATCTCTGGTATGAGCTGCGCGCCGGCGTAACGCAGCAGCGCAACACGAGGGCGCTTCGCGGCGTGGGGCTGATGCGCAATATTACCACGCAAAAACGCGCGCAGGAGCGTCTCCTCCATAACGCGATCCGGGACGGCCTGACGGGCCTGCCCAATAGAGAGCTGTTCCTGGATAGGCTTCAAACCGCCCTTACCCGCGCCAAGGACGAGAATTTGAAGCCGACGCTGTTTTTCCTCGATCTCGACGCTCTCAAGAACCAAGCGCGCTCCCCGGATTTCGCAACCAACGACGGCGTGCTCTTGACGATCGCGCGCAGGCTCACCCGGCACATCTCGCCGCAGGATACGCTTGCACGCATCAGCGCCTTGCAGTTCGCGATCCTGATTTCGGAGGATACCGAGCCCCGTCACATCGCCATGCTCGCCGAGCGCGTCAGGCGCTCGCTGCGCACACCGATGAAAGTGGGCGGGCGCGACCTCGTGATCACGGGCAGCATCGGCATCGCCATGTACGATGGCACGCAGGAAACCGCCGAAGATCTGCTTCGCGAGGGCGAGAGCGCCATGTACCGCGCCAAGCGCGCGGGCGCCGACAGGATCGAGCTGTTCAAGCCCGAGATGCGCGGGGCCACCGACGAGCGTTCCATCCTCCAGGCCGATCTCAAGCACGCCAT
>JBKQNN010000373.1:0-3373 GCA_052145975.1 Rhodomicrobium sp.
CAATCGGGCGGCGAATGCCAGTGCAGCTCGACGTCGCTAATTGAGCGGCCCTCATGCGCGAGGTGAGGTAGTCCGATAACGGCTTCGCCGCCATCGGGACTGTGCTGGTTGAACACAACCTCCTCAACTTCGCCGTTGTCAAAGAACACTTTGACGCTGTTCAGCTTGATTTCGTTGCGGCGGATGATGAGCTTGAGCCGCACGAACTTGCCCTCACTCCGGCCGACATGGATGGTGTCGTGGTCGTTGACGAAGCCGACCTTGCGGTCGCCGAGCTGGACCCATACCCCACCGTAGGATGCGCTCTCAGCCTTAGGTGGCACAGCGCTGGCAATCTGTGGCTCTTTCGGCCTCTTGGGCTCTAGGGGCTTGGCGCCAGATGGCTCATCGCTAGGCTTAGTGTTGGCCGCTATGCTCTTCCGCCTCAGTTCCTCCAACCGCGTCTTTGCAAAGCCTGCGTAAACACTGTCGGGAAAGCGGCGGATGAACTCCTCAAGAACGGCCTCGCTCGTTGTGTTCTGTACTGCGATCCATTGCTGTGCATCGGGGGAGGTTGCCGCTTGCGGCCGCGCGCTGGCGCTTGCGGGCAGCAGAACAAGCTCGTTTTGCAACCGCGACAGCCGCTCGGGCTGCTGCCTGCCGCCGGTTGCGCTCAGTACCTCGGCGGTGACGCGTTTGAACATCAGCTCGATTTCGAGGCCGGGCGTTTCGACGTTCTTCAGAAGCGACGCGGTGAACGGGCTGTTCCGCCCCGCGCCGTCGGCAGCCGTTTCGCCAGGCGCGGTCGCGTAAACGATCAGCGTGTTGCTGCCGATTACGGATTTGGGGATTTCCGGCAGGCCCAAGGCCGGGGCTAGGCCCCTGTTCTTCTCCACCGCGATGCGGCGCAAGCGCTCCTGCAACGGGTTATCGCGGCAAGCATCGAGCACGATCACGCCGACCTTCGCCGCGCCCTCGATGCGTGAGACCACTTCTTGAATCGCGACCAGCTCGCGCAAGGCGCTACTCTCGCTCTCCGCCTTGACGTCGATGGGCGCGAGGTAGCCGCGCTTGTCGATCTGCACGCCATGGCCGGAGAAGAAGAACAGCGCGACGTCGGCGTCCTTAGCCTGCGGTATGAAATCGTCAAGGGTCCGGTCGAAGGCGCGGACCGTGAGGTCTCTCCGCTCCGTGACCTCGAATTGCAAGCGCCGGAGCGCCGCGGCGATGTCGTCCGCGTCGTTGCTGGGGTTGGAAAGCGGGGAGGCGTAATCCGAATTGCCAATCACCAGCGCCACGCGCTTTTCGGCTAGCGCTGGGCTAGCAAAAAGCCAGGCCGAAAATAATATCGCGGTCAGCATCCGCACCATTTGTTTGCTTCCAAAACGAATTTAAAAAACTAGCTTCCGTAGTTTGCTGCACGCCTCGCGTGTACGCAAGCACCACGCTTTCGGTAGTAGCAAAGGGCTAACGGCGCTCCAAGGTAAACTAACGGCGAACGCGGATCTTAATATATATAATGGACGCCTCTATAATTTGCCCGCAATGCAGCCCGGGCGCATAGCGCGCAGCAAGGCCACATCGCGGGCTGTCTTAGCGCATGGCACGCGCCGCGCGGCGTTTTAGTCTTCCCTGCCCTCAAGGACGACAAACGCTTCGCGATCGCTCCATTCGCGCACGGTATGATAGTGCAGCTCGACTTTGTGGATATGGCGGCCGTGCCAGCCACCCGGCAGCGGGATCTCAGCCTCGCCGCCAGCCGGGATTAGCTGTTCGTACGGCAGGGGCTCGACTTGGCCATCGCTGAAGAACACCTTGATGCTGTTCAGCTTGATTTCATTCTTGCGGACTTTGAGTCTTAGGCGGTGGAACTTGCCCTCACGCCTGCCAACTTCGATAGTCGTGTAGTCGTTGCGGAAGCCGACAGGGGCCTCCCCGAGCGGCACCCACTCGCCCGCCGACGCCAAGCCGGCCGAAAGGAAGATCACTGCCAAAGCTGCCATTAGAATTCGAAACATGATTCCTCCACACAAGATTGCAAAAGCGCAGGTTGATAAGCGTGCAACTGTGGCACCACAGCGGCAGATGCACAGCCGGGATGTAACTTATTGTACCGGCGTGCACTTTTGCACATGACGCAACCGGTCCCGGAAGTCTGGCTGCAACCGCTTCAGCGGCGAGAGAAAACTAATTCTTACCGTTATGGCGCGCCCGCGCTTGCCTGCGCTAGGCTGTGCGGTTAGCGTGTCCGGCAAGGGAGACACTGGATGCGGGATGCTCGTCTCATTCTCAATGCCTTCACTGCGGTGAGCTTTGGGCTCGCGGCGTTCGCGGCCTTTGCTGTGCTGGGCGCACCATATTTTCAGAGCGCCAGGGCAGAAGGCCAATCCTGGACAGCTTCGGCGCAACCGTTGCAGGCGCCGCCGCCGCAGCAGCCGCAGGTGCCGGCTGTCCCTGCCTCTCAGCCTGCGAATGGCGCGCCCTCTCCGGCTCCCGCTTCACCTCAGAAACCGGCTGCTTCGATAAAAAAGGCCAACGCGAGGGAGCTGTTCGGCGCGGCGAAAGCGCCGGCAAACCTTGCCACCCGGTCGATCGGCTTCTACGCCAGGGGCTGCCTCGCCGGCGGCAAGCCGCTGCCCGTGAACGGGCCGGCGTGGCAAGTCATGCGGCTTTCGCGCAACCGCAATTGGGGCCATCCCTCGCTCATCCGGTATATCGAGCGCTTTGCCCTGGATGCGAAAGAGAAGGATGGCTGGCCCGGCCTCCTCGTCGGCGATCTTTCCATGCCGCGTGGCGGACCGATGCCTTATGGCCACGCCAGCCACCAGATTGGGCTCGACGTGGATATCTGGTACAAGCCCGCACCCGATCACGAGCTTACAGACGCGGAGCGGGAGACCATGAAGATGGAAAGCTTTCTCCTCGATGCCGGCCATGTGAACCCCGAGGTTTGGAAGCCGGAGTATGAGAAGCTTTTGCGCCGCGCCGTCTCCTATCCCGAGGTGGCGCGCATTTTCGTGAACCCGGCGATCAAGAAATGGCTCTGCGACAATGTGAAGGGCAGCCGCGGATTCCTTACGAAGATCACCCCAATCATGGGGCACGACGATCATTTCCATGTGCGGCTCGTTTGCCCGGGCAACAATCCGGGCTGCGAGGGCCAGGTTTTTAAAGCGGATGAGGGGTGCGGCAAGGGCCTCGATAAATGGATCGAGGCATTGACGAAGCCGAAGCCGAAGCCCGGTGCGCCGGTGCCGGCGGCCGCGCCCACGAAGCTTGCGGCCTTGAGAGCCAAGATCGCCGCGTCGAAGGACAAAACGCCGGCCTCGAATAAGAAACCGCCGTTCATGCTTGGGCAGCTTCCATCGGAATGCGAAGCGGTGCTGAAGGCCGG
>JBKQNN010000374.1:0-4271 GCA_052145975.1 Rhodomicrobium sp.
CCTCGCGCAGGGCTCTATCGTCATCAAGTTTCGTTGTCATGGCAGCCATTGGCAAGCTTAATGGCGAACTCGCGCCGGTTAACTTTAGTAAACGATGTTATCAAGCCCGGATGAAACAATTATAACAATTGCTTAGGCTAAGCGCAAGAACGATTTGCCTGGTTTTATTACACAAGGTCCAATAACGCCGCCCGGAACCGGCATGTGTCATCCGCTTGAAGAACCGGCGGGAAGCGCAAACGCTGGCGAAGCCAGATAACTTAGCCTGTTAAGCATAGTTCGTGCTATGCGCCGGCTGCGATGCGTGTTAGGGACAGTGCAACTCATCACATCGCAAGCGCTTGTTCATGCGGACATATCTGGATTTCGAAAAACCTATCGCCGAACTTGAGAGCAAAATCGAAGAGCTAAGCGCGCTCGGCGAAAGCGATACCGCGGTTTCCATCAACGAGGATATCGCCAACTTACGTGAGAAAGCGCAACTGGCGCTCGAAGAAACTTATGCGAACCTCGATCCCTGGCAAAAAACCCAGGTTGCGAGGCATCCCGAACGCCCGCATACGCTCGACTATATCCGCGAACTGATCGTGGACTTCACGCCCTTGGGCGGCGACCGCTATTTCGGCGAGGATCTGGCGATTATTGGCGGCCTCGGCCAGTTTCATGGCCGCACGGTCATGATACTCGGCCATGAGAAGGGCGCCGACACGCAGGGCCGGCTCAAGCACAATTTCGGCATGGCCAAGCCCGAGGGCTACCGCAAGGCGGTTAGGCTGATGGAAATGGCGGACCGCTTCGGCATCCCCGTCATAAGCCTTGTGGACACCGCGGGCGCCTATCCCGGCATCGAGGCCGAGGAGCGCGGCCAGGCCGAGGCCATCGCGCGCTCGACCGATTGCTGCCTTGCGCTCACCGTCCCAATGATCGCGATCGTTATCGGCGAGGGCGGTTCCGGCGGCGCAATCGCCATCGCTTCGGCGAACCGCGTGCTGATGCTGGAGCATTCGATTTACAGCGTGATTTCGCCGGAGGGTGCCGCCTCGATCCTGTGGCACGACAGCGCCAAAGCGCGCGACGCGGCGACCGGCATGAAAATCACGGCCCAGGACCTGCTTCAACTCGGCATCATCGATGCCATCATCGCCGAGCCGGTCGGCGGCGCGCACCGCGATCCGGACACCGCGATCCAAAGGGTCGGTGAAGCGCTGGAGCTTGCTCTCCTCGAATTCGATAGCATCGACGGCGCCAGCATCCGCAAACTCAGGCGCGACAAGTTTTTGAACATCGGCAAGTCGCTACCCGCTTACCGCTAGTGTGGCTTATGTCTCAGGGGCGCTCAAGTAGCGCGAAGCGCGGTAGCACAGCTAAAGCTACCGTGCGAGCCCAAGGCCAAATGGTGCGGTAATTCGGAGAAGGGACACTAGTACAGCCCGAGGCAAGTTCGCACCCCATTTGCCGCACGCGCCGCCACGCGAACTTGCCTCGGATAAGCTGTACTAGATTCAATAGCTTGCTAGTACGCCTGATCTGCGGGAAATCCTGTCAGCGCCAGCCGCAAGTGGGTCAGGATTTCCCGCGGGGCGTACTAGCGCGTGTTTCTAGGAAGCACGGTCGAAACTTATGGCGGTTGGTATTAGAGCGTTCCGCCGTCTGGCCAGTTGCGCCAGTGCGTGTTGGGCCTCTCATTTGGCTTGTAGTGGTCAGCGCCGCCGCTAGCCAGAGCCCGCGCCATCTGCCGGAACGATGGCGAACGGCTCGGGCGTCCGGACCGGTGCACTACATTGGGATGGGCCCATTCGCCGAGCGTCAACAACAGGCTGAGTTCTGGAGGAACGTTCATCCGGCGCTCGCTCGCCGTAGCGAGCACGTCCTCCCGCGCCGTATAGGCAAGCGCGCGGCAAAGCTCATATACCCGCATCCTAGGCGGTTCTGCGAGGATCACGCCTGCCCGGCGGCAATCCTCAGCGCTTGGAACCGGAACCCGCCGGCCGCGCAGAACCAGCTCCTCCGCCTGTTCCGATACCAGCTCCGGGTCGGTTTCATCCAGCCATGCCCAGTCCTCGATGGGATAAACAATCCGCATTTCGTTGTTGGGGTTCTTTGCCAGATGGGCTTCGTAGGCGCCAGGCTTGACGAACATTCCGGGCCGCTTCCGGTTATCGAGCGTGCTCCCGAACGTATATATATACGTACACGGCACCTCTACCCTTGGAGAAAATCCAAAGACTTCTATGACCATCGCCCAGCCGTTTGGGGAATGAAAAAGCGAGAGCCCGGTTGCGGCAAGGTATACGTACCCGTTGTTCAGCATCGGAAACGAGAAGTTATCGCAGCAGCGATCCAAAATCGAAAGTATCTGCTCCGGACTATGGTTCATCTGCTTGCTTCTTCTAGTACAGCCGGCGGCGCGTTCGCACCCGCATGCCGCTCGCGCCGCCACGCGAACTTCCGGCCGATCAGCTGTACTAGCAGCTACGGCCCAGACCGATGTCCCGGAGAAGCCGCCCTCTCTCCCAAATAACGCCGCCGGAATTATGTGCGCCGGCGAATGGGGCGGGGATAAGTTTCCGGCTCGCGGGCGAATAGTTTAACTGTCCACAGCAAAATCGGACTGTGCATAGCAAAGCCGGCTGCCTTCCTTTCGCCTTGCGAATCGCTCCTCCTAGTTCGAGAGCAAGCTGTAGAAGAAGGCTCATCTTGCACCGAATGGTTGTGTATAGTTGGCTTTCTCAAACCTCAGCTTGTTTAACCTTCTGGATGCTACTGTCGATAGCAAAGTGAGTTGAGACAAGCCATGAAAGTGCTAAGAAGTCTTGCCGTATCCGCCCTCCTGATGTTTGCCGGATCGGGCGCCTTTGCGCAGATCGTCGATGACGATACCAAATGCGAAGTCCTCGAATCCCTTGGCAAGGCTCCCTCCCCCGGCTACAGGAAGATCGCGGAGGCCGCCAGTTACATCGAGGAGACGATGCGTGCGCTCGACCGCCTCCACGGACGGAAGGGCAAGGCAGAGATTTTGCCGCAGATGACGCAAGACGGCCGCTCTTTGCTCGTTCAGGCCGTCATAAGCCGCTGCCATAGCCGCCAAGCCATAACCATCGCCGACACCGCAATCGAGACTTACGAAACGGTTCGGGCTGCGGGTTCTGTTCACGTCTTGGATCAGACGGCGCAGAAACCGGCGTGGTCCCGGCATTCGCAAACCGCCACGCCCCGCCGGGTGCCGGTTTCAGACAGCACCGGCCAGCACGTCCAGAATAAGCTTTAGGCGGGCATCCAGCATCACGCCGCGCCCAAGTCACCGTCGCGGCGGAGATCCGGCAGATAATAGCCGTTGTGCTTCACGGCGGTGTCAGCCATGGCGTTCCTGGCACACCGCCTTGCACCGCGCGGCGCGGTGAATTTGCTTCGCTCCGGAAGCGCGGCAGTCTCAATTTAGCCCTATTCCTTGCGGACTTGCGATGCCAAATGTCCTGCACTCCCACGATACGGAACCCGGCTATGTTACGACTGACGAAGCTCATCGCCGCTTGCGTTGTCCTTGCCTTCGCGTCCGCACACGCTTTCGCCCAATCGGAAGTCGGTTCCGGCCAGGTGAAAGCGATCTACGGCGCCTGGAAGCTCAAATGCGCCCAGCTCGCCGGCGCTAAGCAGGACAAATGCGCGCTCGTGCAAGACCTGAAGCTCGAAGACAAGCCGAACATGTTCCTGACGATCCTGTTCATGCGGGCGTTCGACAGCGACAAAAAAATCCTGCGCATCGTAGCGCCTCTGGGCGTGGTCCTGCCCGCGGGGCTCGGCTTGCGCATCGACGGCGCCGATATCGGCAATGTGAAGTTCCTGAAATGCTGGAAATTCGGGTGTCTCGCCGAAGTGATCGACACTGACGGCCAGCTTGTCAGCAAATTCTCCTCCGGCCAAACGGCGAGCTTCATCGTGTTCCCGACCCCGGATTCGGGCATCGGCTTTCCGGCGCCGCTCGCCGGTTTCAACGAAGGGTTGAAGGGGCTGAATTAGAGTCCCGAGCCAAGATTCCAGGTGGCGTAATGCCGGATCCGGTGAAAAGTGCCGTGATCGTCATCCCGGAACGGCGCTTGCGCCGTATCCGGGATCTTAACAGGCGCCGGCGTTTGTAACGATCCCGGATAATGCCTCCGGCATTTCCGGGATGACGCCGGCGGCGGTCTTCGCCCTGGATCGCTTTTCAAGCGGCAGCCACACCCGCCAGGAACGCCTCGACGATGTTGCGCAACTTGTTTGCGTTGACAGTT
>JBKQNN010000375.1:0-4163 GCA_052145975.1 Rhodomicrobium sp.
CTGCGCGGCCGCGCCCGTGTCAAGCGCACGATGTGGAGCCGGCGCGCCCAAGAATACGAGGCGAAGATCAATTCGGGCGATCTCATCACCATAGCTGAGGTGGTTCGCGATCTATATCGCTCTGACAGTCAACCCGAGCAGTCCTATTCCGAACGTCAGCTTTACGAGGCGGCGCTGGATCGGATGGCGCGAGAAATTGCGGCAGCTCAGGATGTCGACGAATCGATCGCGATTCAAAAGGTCGCTGAGGCGCTGACAAAGGGCGGCCGGATGCAGCGCAAGCAGGCTGAAGCCGCTGAGGACGAGAAGAAGGCTGCGGCCTAGTCGCGGCCATTATTGAACTCGCGGGACAACACGGCGGCAAAATCCCTTGCCGCCGGGTTTTCCTTTGTGGAAAGCTTTGCGGCATTATTGCACTGCTTCTGTAGTGCGATTGGGTGCCGCCGGGTTTTGCGACGTAAGCTCGATTTGTTCCGGCAAGCTTACTGACATTACCGGTCCTCTTCTTTTTTCGATCCAGCCGCGAAGGCGAACCGATAGCTTCGCCCAATTCTCAGGCGTCTGTTGGCCGGCAAATCGCTCCTTCACCGCGGGCTCGATGTTAACCGTGAAGCCAAATCTATTCTCGGCGCCGAAATGCAGAGTGATTCGCCCCCCGCTTTCCGACGCCCGCTGAACCGTGCCTTCGACGATCTGATAAGTCTGGACCAAATTGAGGATCGAGCGGGGGTCGCTCGCCTTCAACACCTTGAAATAGGCGAGCCCCCAATGGCCGCTCTTCGCTTGCCGCGCGGCGGCCTCCGATGCAAGCAACTGCCGGGTGCAAGCGTGATTGTTGGCTTGCGGGACAACTGTAGCAAACCCTGATCGAACTAGCCCCTCCTGCAGCCAAATGGAAGGCTCGCCGGCAACGTAGATGTGGCCCAGATAAACGCCGTAGCGATCGCGCTGGGTGCCCCCGAATTTGACTTCGACCTTCCGGCCAAGAGCTGCTTGGCGCAGGTAAGCTGCTGCCGCCACGGAGGGGTCGAAGCCGGCGGGAACCGGCTCCGGCACCAGGATCTCCGTGAGCCGCACGAACCGGCCATCCGCAAGCTGCAGCGTTTGCGGCCCGGCCACCGCTACAACCGTGCTTTCTCCGCCCGGCTGCAACTGGCAATCGGAGGCCGGACGATTCCCGGAACGTTGCTGAGCGAAGGCGCCGCCTGGCGTGCACTGAGCGGCGCTTAGGATAAATGCAAGCGCACATGGCAATATGGGGCGCCGCAAGGGTGTCGCGCTATTCGCTGGGTATGCTTCCGGCGGACTTGCCGGCATGCCGCTCGACGACTTTCACCGCGAGAATCGAGAGCTCGTAGAGAAGCAGCGTCGGGATAGCGAGGGCGACCATGCTCGGGGCGTCCGGCGGAGCGAGAAACATAGCGACCACGAAAATAAGAACGATAGCGTACCGCCACTGAGCGCGCAGCCATTGCGAGGTGACCATGCCCGCACGCGCGAGCAGAGTGAGCAGCACCGGCAGCTGGAAGCAAAGACCGAATGCCAGAACAAAGTTCATCGTGAGATCCAGATACTTGCCCACGTCGGGAAGGGCCTCGATCTCTATGTCGCCGGTCTGTTGCATGGATAGGAAGAACCGGACGGCAAGCGGCATGACGATGAAGAACACGATCGCGCCGCCGGTGATGAAGAGGATGGGCGTGGCGACCAGAAAGGGCAGAAAAGCCTTACGCTCGTTCCGGTAAAGACCAGGGGCCACAAACATATAAAGCTGGGAGGCGAGTATTGGGAAGGAAAGCGCTATGGCGCCAAAAAAGGCCACGCGCACGTCGGTCACAAACTTTCCCTCCAGGGCTGTGTAGATGAGCTTTATATGGGGGTTATCGCCCCCGACAGCGAACTTGTAGGGAATGAGCAGAAAATTATAAATGTGATTCGCAAAGATGTAGCATAAAACAAAGCAGCCGCTGATCGCTAACACACAATAGATAAGTCTCCGCCTGAGCTCGATCAAATGCTCAAGGAGCGGCGCCTTAGTTTGATCTATATCGTTGTCGGGATTCGCTACAGCCATGTCTTAGCTCAGGCTACCGTCGCGGCATGATCTTTTGACGGGCCGGCCGCAGTTTCTTGCGCCCCCCGGGCCGCTGCTGCCGAAGCAGCTATCTCCCCCGCCTTATCGCCCTGCGAGTCGTATTCAATCGCTGCCGCTGCGGGCGCGCCCGCTTCCACCGCTGGCGGTACATTATGCGGCACCGGTGGCGTGCCCGCAAACGGCGGCGGTGAAGGTTGCGCGCCGGTAGGCTGGGGCCTCGGCGCGTAGTTCTGATTGATTGCGCTATCGATGGCCGACCTGAGCTGCGAGGAAGGATTCAACGACCGCAAATCGTTGATGTTCTTATGCAGATCGTCGTAGCCTGCCTCGCGCATGGATTCCTCGAAATGGCGGCGGAATTCCTCGGCGGATCGCCTCAGCTTGCCGGCTGCCTGGCCTAACATATGGAGAGCGGCCGGTAGTTCTTTGGGGCCGATGAAAATCAGCGCCACGACCGCTATCAGGACAATCTCGGACCACGAGAACATTCTAAGACCGCTGCCTTATGAAAGCCCGGCACGCCAGCGCCGCGAGCGTATCACGCTCTTGTTCCAGTTTCAGTGTTCGCGGGCGTACCAGTCTCGGTATTTGCAGTTTGATGGTCGAGCGGCTTTGGCTGCGTTTGCGCCGGCGGGGCTGCGGGCTCATCCTCGGCCAGGCCCTTCTTGAAGGCCTTGATGCCCTTCGCCACGTCTCCCATAAGGTCCGACACTTTCCCTTTGCCGAACAGGAGAATAACGACCAGCAAAATCAGCCCCAGCTGAAAAGGGTTTCCCAAATACATGAGCTCTTGGGGCATCTTGTCCATGTGTACTCCATTCCACTCGCGCGCCGGCGGGCAGGCGTATTCATCGCGGCTGCTCTGAACGTGGCCGCATGGGCACAGCATGTCAAGCGCGAAGAACTTAGCAAAGCGTCTCACGCGGAATCTTGGTGAGGCCGCTAAAGGGCGCACCGTTCGCTTATGCCAAGCGCCATAACATGTTAACGGTTTGTTAGCCATGCGCGATGCAGGATGGCCCGCCAATCCCGCTTTTATCGGCCGCTTAGCACGGCGCCGCGCGTTTACTTTTTGGCGCGAGGGACGCTCGCTGCGAGCCGGGCCGGCCCCCGCTGCCCAATTCCGCCGGTAGCCTCCCGGCAGCCGCACCGGCTCCGCGCTCAATCCCGCAAATAATGCCGTCACAGAGCCTCCCGGCCGCGCCCGCGCTTTCCAATGACGCTATCGTGGACCATAGCTCCTTACCGATGCGCTAACGGCGCGCAGGCAAGCGCTTTCCCAGCGGGATGAAGAGCCGCGGCGCCGGCCCCGCGCAGGCAGGGATCCATCTATGGTCTTGTTCTAGCGGCAGAAATGGATTTCCGCCTTCGGGCGTGGGCGCTAACATAACGGGGGAATCGCCCCTCACCCTGTCCCTCTCCCCATGGGAGAGGGGACGCCTTCTCAACGGGCACAACGGGACTCCCTCTCCCATGGGGAGAGGGTTGGGGTGAGGGGAGATTCCCCCATTCGTTACACCATAATTTTAGCGCCTATACGCCTTCGCGGGAATGCCGCTGCGGAAACGCGGGCGGTGCCTGGGGAAGAAACAAAGCGCCTGAAGCGAAGCAACAGCTTACAAGAGGCCGCCTTTTATTCGCGGTACCGGGCTCTCGCTGGCACTTATAGTTATGCAGCTCCGGCATTTCCATTCAAAAAGTCTTCGTTGCATACTGTGGCCGCAGCATTTTTTAAACGCACGTAAACCTATATCTTCGGCTAATACATCGACGCAGCCTTGACTTGCTTCCTCCTGTGGACGCGCAGCCAAGAAAAAGCCGTTCCGGCAACGCATAAGCACAATACGGACGAATAAGTCATTGAAACTACAGGAGTACCCTATGCTTGCTGTCAACCATTTCTGCAACCCCAGGTTTGGCTTCGTAGTTAACGCGCGCAATAATCTAATATTAACGGGTATTTTGGAAGGCGCTGTTTACATCTACTGTAGCGGTTCATGCCAAGGCTGCCAGGAGGCAGCGCTGCGCGCTGATGTCATCGCCTTCGTGTTCGAACAAGCGGCGCCAG
>JBKQNN010000376.1:0-9536 GCA_052145975.1 Rhodomicrobium sp.
GCCTCGCGCCGGGGTGCGGGCAACGAGCCACGCTCTTGGCAAGGCTTGGTCCCTGCGGCCGGCGTCCTCCTCCCATCGGTTACCAAAGCGGTCAAGCAAGCTATTGTAGTTTAGCCGGCTGCACACTCAACTTAGCGAAAGGTACGGATATGCGTAAGAAAACGGGCTTGGCGAGTTCGCTCCAGTTCGCGCTAGGCTTTCTACTTTGTTTTGGGTGCGCGGCGTCTGCGCAAGAGCAAGGCCCGCTGAAACCGCTTAAGCCCCTCAACCTTCAGGAATTACCACTTCCTCAGTTTTACAAACTCAGGCTGGAGAAAGCCCCGGCCGAAATCAAGGAAAAGCTAAAAGCGCTTCAGGCAAAGCTCGCCAGCGGGCAGTGGACTTTTGCGGCCGGCTACACCACGGCTATGGACCTGCCGTTGGAAAAGCTGGCCGGGACCAGAATCCCTGAGAACTTTCTAGAACAGGCCCAAAAACAGAATGCGTTTGCTCTTGAGGCGCTTGCTCTTCTCAGGGGGAGGAGCATGGCCCCCAAAACAGAGGCCGTGTGCTCCACGTCAGCCGCGCACTTCGACTGGCGCGATCATGGCAAGGTTACAGAAATAAAGGACCAAGGAAGTTGCGGAGATTGCTGGGACTTTTCTGCCATGGGGAGCTATGAAGGCAGTTATCTAATCCGCAATAACCAATCGGTGAACGTTTCGGAGCAGCATGCATTGAGCTGCTCGTTGGCCGGTTCTTGCGACGGCGGCTGGTATGGGCCGGTGTTTAACTGGATGCTGAGCACCGGCGCCACGGATGAGGCCTCGCTGCCTTATCGTGCTGCAGACGAGCCCTGCCCCTTGAAGGTTAAGCACTTATATTGGTCCTCCGTTTGGGGCTTTATCAGCGATTCCCAATCCGTTCCCACGGCAAGCCAGATCAAACAGGCAATCTGCGAGCATGGTCCTGTGTCGGTGGCTGTAAACGCGACCTCGGCATTTCAAGCCTATACAGGGGGCGTCTTCAACGAGAACGATCCTGGGGACATAAATCACGCCGTAGTGCTGGTTGGCTGGGACGACGCGAATGGCGCCTGGATTTTGCGGAACTCCTGGGGCACAGGCTGGGGTGACAAGGGCTATATGCTCATCCGCTATGAAAGCAACAAAGTAGGGTACGCAGCGGCATGGGTGGATGCACTTACCTCGAAGGTTGCCTCGTCTCACGACATCCTGAGCAAATTGAGGGACTTGGCAAACAAGCACGGTATCGCCGCACCCTTTGGCCTCCCTCCAGTGCAAGATCTGAAAGTCCATCCTAAGCCAATTCAATAAGCATTAGCATAATCGAGATACCTGGGTGGTATTGAACCCTACCACCCCGCCTATCGCTCGCTACATAAAGCAATACCCGCTCGCGGCCTTGGTAATTGAAGGGGTTTGTCTCGATGCAAGCGCAGAAAAAGCACATGGCGAGTTTGGTTTCGCTCCTTCTAACTGTCTCCACGCCAATTGCGGCTCAAGAAACACCGGCGGTAACGCAGCTCTCCATCGAAGACAACGGGAGAGCGCTCCAGCTTGGCGTGGGACAAACCATCAGTATCAAGCTGCCAGCTCAACCTGGGACCGGGCACAGCTGGATCGTGACGATGAGTCCATTTTTGTCGCTCATAAAAACGGAATTCGTTGGGAAGAGTCTGCCTGGAGGGAAGCAGTTTCAGTTGCTGACATTTAGGGCTGACGCGGCCGGCGTGGGTTCTGTTGTCCTTGTCTACCGGCGCCCCTGGGAACGCCCGGACGCTGCCGCAGGCCACTTCTCAATTACCCTGACGATCAAGGCAAATTAGCAAGCCAGCGGCATTCATCGCGCCGCCGGCGCTTGGCTGTGGCGCATAAATCGCTGGTTCTCTTCACATATCTGTGCGTCCGCGAGGGAAGGGACGCCACTCTGCGGGCCACGCCGGAAAGGCTGCGAGCTGGCGGCCGGGGACTGAACCCGTATTCGCGCCCGCAGCCGGCAAAACGAGATGCGAATTCAGCCCACCGCAGTTCTCAGTGAAAATCCGGCGTGCCAAGGGCTTAAACCGATCTGCCGGTTACGGGCGGTGATGCAGCAATCCTTTTGGGCCAAAGCCCGGATACTTCGGTTGAAGCGCCACCCTGGCGAAGGTCATAAGAATGCGGCTGCCCGCGCGAAAGGTGCCCTTGAGCGAGCCCGCGACTTTGGAACGGCCGCCAGCGCGGCGGGCGTAAGGCACCGGAATTTCGAGGATGCGCATACCTGAGCGGGCTGCCTTCATCTGCATTTCGAGATTCCAGCCATAGGTCATCTCCCGCATGCCGAGCGCCAGGAGTGCATCGCGGCGGATGGCCCGGAAGGCGCACATATCGGTGTAGCGGAAGCCGTAAAGAAGGCCGGCAAGAGCGCCAATGACCTTTCCGGAGGCGAGCTGATGCCAAGCCATCGAGCCCGGTTCGCGGCTCCCCAGCGCCCGCGAAGCGATCACGAAATCATGGGTTCCAGCAAGGATCGGTGCGACAAGCCTTGGCAGCTCCTCCGGGTAGTCGCTGCCATCGCCGTCCATGAAAACCACGATCCCGCAGCCATCCCCCGCGGCGAGCGCGCCTTCGATGCAGGCCCGGCCATAGCCCTTGCCGGCGCTTATGACGCACGCGCCGCTCCTGGTGGCAATTTCTATCGTGCGGTCATTCGAGCCGCCGTCGGCCACGACGATCCCGTTCACCGCGGCTTCGGGAATTCGCCCGATGACACTGGCGATCGATTCCTCCTCATTCAGGACGGGAACGATAACGCACACCCCTGCCGGCCCCATTTCACAGGCTCCAGCGTAAGCCGCAGCCGGCACAGGTTTGCGGCGGGGTCTCGCTGAGAAGCGCTTCGCGGAAGCCTCGATAGGCGGCGCCGTTCCAAATATCGCGGAGCGGGGCGGTTTTAGCGTCGCCGAGCGTGAAGTTCTCGTAGCCACGCATCGAGAAAGGCGCGATGCAGCAGGGAAGTGCGCGCCCATGCGCGGTGAAATACATGAGCGACCAAGGGCGCCGGCAAAGCGACCAGGGCGTATCGCCTTCAGGCCGGCGAAGGCTCGCCTCCGGTTCGCTTGCGCCGGACGCATCGAAGAGCACACCCAACTCCGCCGCGATTTTCTCAGCCTCCAGCAGATATTTGCCCTCGGCGGCATCGCGCTGCTCGAACAGCGAGGATTCGGGGCGGGCCAAGCCAAATGAGCTGTTTTCGAAATAGACAAGGCGCTGCAAGTGGACCTCCGGCACCCCGATCCGGTGCGCTAGCCGGATGAATTCAGGAAGCTGCTCAAGCGTTTCGCGCAGGCCCGTGAGCCACAGGGAGAGGCGAGGCTTCGTAGCGCCCAGCCGCTTCTTGAGCGCAACGAAATTCGTCACGTTGCGCAGAATTCGCTCGAAAAGATCGCGGCCGCGCACCGCTTTGAAAGCCTCCGGCTTCGCCGCATCGAGCGAGATCCGCATCTCGTCGAGGCCGGCCTCGATCAGCTCGCGGCTTTTCTTTTCGCGCATCAGCGTGCCGTTGGTATTGAACAGCACGTACACGCCGCGATCCTTGAGATATTTCACCATCGCCGGCAGCTCCGCCACCATCATCGGCTCGCCTACCCCGTGCAGCACAACGCGCTCGATTTTCGGGAATTGGTCCACGATGCCCGTGAACAGCTCCCAGCTCATGTCCGAGGGCGGCTCAAGCTCCTCGAAGGTGCGCGGACAGGTAGTGCAAAGCAAATTGCAGCGGTTCGTCGTCTCCAAGTAGAGGCAAACCGGATCGGCGGTTGCGATGGGCGTGCGCGTTTGGGCAATACGCTCGAAATAGCGGCGCGAATTCGGATTCTCAGGCGCGCTGGGCATTGGATCAAGCAGCTGCACGTCCATCGGGCGCCTCTCTGACGGTCACGGGTTTCAAGTTTTCGAGGATAAGCAAGATCGCGAACGGCAGGTATTGGATGCTCGCGCCTGCGAGACTCGGCGGCCAGCCGCTGCGGTAAAGCGCGGTGGCGGACAGCGTGAGCCAAAACACCGAGGGCCGGGGAAAAAAGCATAAGAAAGGAATGAGCCAAATGAAGTACCAGGCGAAATGGGGTGAGAAGAATACCGTGAAGGCGATGGCGATGGCGAAGGCGCCTTGAAGGTCCGGCTTATCGGGATTGGCCCGGAAGCCGGTCCGCCAGGCGAGAGCCGAAAGGGTCAGCACCGCCAATGCCAGAAACACCGGCAGCGCCGCGGCGCCAAAACCAAGCTGCTTGAAAACCGCCGCGATATAAAGTCCGTCTCCCGCTCCCAACTCCTCCCCGGCATAACCGCCAAGGAAGCCCAGGACTTTCTTCCCAGCCAAAAGGTAGGGTAGATAAAGCGCGGCGGCGGTCACGGCGAAGCTTGCGGGCATTTTCCAGTCCCAGCGGCGGTATAGGGCGGGCGTCAAAGCGAGCGGGAAATACTTCGTGAGCACGCCCGCCGCGAGTGCTGCACCCGAGGCAAAGCGCGCGCCTTTCTCCGAGGCGAGGAATGCCAGCCAGATGAAGGCGACGGCGACGCTGTCGACATGCCCGCTTCCGGCGATTTCCCAGACGGGCAAGGGATGGAGAAAGTACAGCGAAGCGAAAACGATGGGCAGTCCGCGCGCGGCGAGCAGTTGCACGAGCGCCCATATCGCAAGCGCTTCGAATGCGAGCATCGCCGCCTTCATCATGGGGACGGTCTCGCTTAAGCGGGTGGCGAAGAAGTAAACCGCCTGCGCCGCGGGCGGGTAAATCGTCGGCGCGTAATCCTTCCGGTTCACATTTGGATAAATAACGGTGTCGCGCAGATGCGCCAGCGCGGGATCGGCGGGAACGTAGGCGTAGGGATTGATCCCTGCCGCTTGCACGCGTCCGTCCCAAACATAGCGATAGATGTCCGTCGAATGCGGCGGCGCGAACAGCAGCATCGCCCGCATCAGGACGCCGAAGCCCAGCAGAACAGCGAAGGCGCGGTGGCTTTGCTTTGCGGAAAAGCGATGCCCGTTTCGCAACAGTAGCCAAGCGAATGCCGCGTAAATCGCACCCTGCGCCAGCGTTAGATGGACAACGCTCCAATGCAACTCGGCAAACAGCGCGAGCGCGCCGGGGACCATCGAAGCAAACAGCGCCGCTGCCGCAATCATGTAGCTTGGGATCGCCCGCAATTTGCTCAAGCCGCCGCCTCCGCCAGCTTCGGCATGGCGCCGAACATGTGCCGGTCGAGGCGCGCTCGCAGGTCCGAGTTCGAGACCATGGACTGCAGAAGCGCCAAGGAATGCCGTGCGGGGCTCGATCGCAGGGTTCGCGAGAAGGGCCGCCCCTCAAGCAGCTCGCCCATCAGCATGCGGATCGCCTCGCAATCGTCCACGTCATACCACTTAGGTAGGATATGCACCGGTAAGCCGATTTCAACTGCGCGCGCAAGCGTTTGGGCGGCCACGGCCTCTGTGCTCCAGGCGATATCCTCGAAAAGGCGCCCGTGCATCGATTTTAAGGCCAGAAGATAGTAACCTCCGTCAGCCGAGGGGCCGAGCACGGCCCGGTCTCCGGGTTTGGCCAGCACACTCACCATTTCGACGAGCAGCGCGGCAGGCAACGTCGGGCTGTCGGAGTTCAGGACGCAGGCCGCGGTGTGCCCCGCGGAAAACAGCCCTCGCAGCGCTTCGGTCAGGCACGCGCCAAAATCCGGATACCAAACCTCGCGCAAAGCGATCGGCGCCGGCATGTGCGCGCGGAAGAAGGCCTCGCTGCCCGGCGGCCCGTAGGCCATCGATCCGGCAATGCTCGCCTGCGCCGATGCCGCGATCAGATTGTCGGCGATGTCTCGCAAGAAAGCGGTGTTGCACGCTGCCGCCTCCTCGAAGCTCAGCGGCGGGCAAAGCCGTGTCTTCGCCCTGCCGGGATAGGAGGCCTTGGCCATTACTGCAACGCCGCAAAAAGCTACCTCGCGCCTGGCTATCATCCAACGTCCCCAGCTTAGTCACACGTTACGATAATAAGTACGCCAAGCCCGGTATGTTTCTTACCGCGTTTCCGTGTTTTCACGAGATTGTGTGTTATTAGTTTAATGACCTAGCGATAGCTTCAGCGGAAAAATGCAGTTCTACGCGAAATAGTGATCCAAGCCACGCTCGCCCGGTTGGCGGGAAAATGATAGGTTTACCGGCCGATACAGAGATCGGTGCATCCAAAGGCTCAATCGATGGCGACCCGGACTGAGCATCGAAGCGGGCAATTCATCCCGGTGCATTCGCGCTTTGTGCGCGTCACGCACTGGCTGAACGCTATCGCGATCCTCGTCATGATCGGCAGCGGCTGGCGCATCTATAACAACGTGCCGGTCATCCACTGGCTCACCTTCCCCGAATGGGCGACGCTTGGCGGCGATCCGGAGATCACTTACAAGCTCAACAAGGATGTGGGCTTTTCGAACGCGCTTCTGTGGCACTTCGCGTTCATGTGGCTCTTCGTTGTCAACGGCGCCGTCGCACTATCCGGCGGGATTTTGAGCGGACGGCTCCGGCAGCAATGGCTGCCGGTCAGCCTGCGGGAGCTGGTCCACGACATCCGGGCGGCGCTCTCCTTCAACCTCGCCCACGACGATATCACCGTCTACAATGCAGTGCAGAAGCTGCTCTATATCGGCGTGGCCTGCGCGATGCTTTTGATGTTTGCCTCGGGGCTCGCGATCTGGAAACCGGTGCAGTACAGCGGAATGACCTGGTTATTTTACGATTTCCAGGGGGCCCGGCTCGTGCATTTTCTCGGCATGTCCGCCATCGTGCTGTTCTTAGCCGTGCACGTGACGCTGGCCATTCTCGTTCCGCAGACAATTGTCGCGATGACCAAGGGATCGATCCGCGTCACCGCGCCGGCCGCTCTACCCGCCGAAGCACGTGTTGATCCGCCCGCCGGGCCCCCAGCCGAAGCCGGGGAACGTGCCGATGTATCCGTGATAGCACCTGCCGAGGCACCTCAAGCCATGGAAGCGGAGAATAGCGATGACACTCATCCTTCCCCGGCGATCGATGAACAAGCCGCAGACGGGCGTTGATCGATCTCCGCTCATCGAACATCGTAAGCTCATCGCCGGCATCGAGCGGCGCGCCTTTCTCCGCGGCACGGCTAGCCTCGGCGCGGTGACGCTGCTGACCGGCTGCGACATCAGCAATGAGAGTGCGCTTCAGGGCGTACTGCGCGCCATGTCGGGCTGGAACGACCGGGTGCAGGCGTTTCTGTTCGACCCGCAGAAGCTCGCACCCACCTATTCGGACGCGGATGTGACGATGCCGCCGCGCTTCAACGCTTACTACGCCATCGATCAAGTGAAGCCCGTCGATGGCGCCACCTGGCGGCTGGAACTCGCGGGCAAAATCGAGAACAAGCAGCCCTGGACCAAGGACGCGCTCTATGCGCTGCCGCATGAGACGCAGATCACGCGGCATATTTGCGTCGAGGGATGGGACTATATCGGCAAATGGTCCGGCGTGCGTTTGCGCGTATTTCTCGACCGGATTGGCGCGGATAAGACCGCCAAATATGTCGCCTTCAAATGCGCGGACAAGTATTGGGGCAGCATCGATATGGCAACCGCGCTGCATCCGCAGACGATCCTCGCGACCCATTACGCAGACCAGCCCATCGGCGACGCTTATGGCTTCCCCATGCGGCTTAAGACCCCGCTTAAGCTCGGCTTCAAGCAGCCCAAGTGGATTTACGCCATCGAGGTGTCGAATACCTATACCGGCGGCTATTGGGAGGATGGCGGGTATAATTGGTTCAGCGGGGTTTAGCGGAATGCATTCTCGGTGGCCCGGTAGCTCCCTCCCTGCCAAGTGCTCGTCATACCAAATCCGCTCGATTGCTTCACGAAGTCCCCCCTCATCCTGTCCTTCTCCGCGCCAGCTCGCCTTGGCGAGCTGGCATCTTTTGCTGCCGCATCCGCAAGCGGATGCGGACGGGGAGAAGGGACGCTGGAACTAGCCGCAGCGATAATTCGAGCGTCCTCTCTCCCCTTGGGGAGAGAGACAGAGTGAGGGGGTCTTTGCTGAAGCAATCAACCGGATCTGGTATCACGCGCCGCACGCTCATCTTGGCAGTCTCGTCGAAATAGTGAGGGAAAGGACCGGCCTTATGGGCATTCTCGGTCACATCGTAATGGAAGGCTTGAGCTTCCTGGCGACCTTATTTGTGTTCGCCGTAGGGATTTTTGTATTATCGGTTATTATTATATTTATAATCGACATCAGCCAGAAAAAGGACGCGATCCGGCGCAACTATCCCGTTATTGGACGCTTCCGCTATCTGTTTACCCGGCTTGGCGAGTTCTTCCGCCAGTATTTCTTCGCCCTCGACCGGGAAGAACTGCCTTTCAACCGCGCCGAGCGGGATTGGATCTACCGCTCTTCGATTGGGGCCGACAACACCGTAGCGTTCGGCTCGACGCGCAATTTGACCCCGGTTGGGACGGTCATTTTCATCAACTGTCCGTTTCCGACGCTTGAGGAACATGCCACGGACGCGCCCGAAATTACGATAGGCCCCTATACGCCGGCCCCCTATCGCTTTTCTTCGATCATCAATATTTCCGCCATGAGTTTCGGCGCCCTTTCCGCGCCAGCCGTGCGGGCGCTTTCAAAGGGTGCCGCCCTGGCCGGGTGCTGGCTCAACACCGGCGAAGGAGGCTTGGCCCCCTATCATCTGGAAGGCGGATGCGACGTCGTTTTTCAGATCGGCACGGCGAAATACGGCATGCGCACGCCCGACGGTCAACTCGACGAGGGCCGCGTCCGGGAGATTGCAAGCCTCCCCCAAGTCAAGATGTTCGAGTTGAAGCTAAGTCAAGGCGCAAAGCCTGGCAAAGGCGGCATTCTACCGGCAATCAAAGTTACGCCGGAAATCGCCAAAATCCGCGGCATCCCCGCCCACGCCGATTCAATCTCCCCCAACCGCCATCCCGAAATCGACAGCGTCCCCGATCTCCTCGATCAAAACGCCCGGATTCGCGACATAGCGGGTAAACCCACGGGCTTCAAAGCCGTGATCGGCGCTTATGGCTGGCTCGAAACGATGTGCAAGGAAATCCATAAACGAGGGCTAGAGAGCGCCCCCGATTTCATCACCGTCGATTCCGGCGATGGCGGCACCGGCGCCGCGCCATTGCCGCTCATGGACAATGTCGGGCTGCCCATCAAGGAAGCGCTGCCGATGGTGATCGACATCTTGAGCAGCTACGAGCTGCGCGGCCGGATCAAGGTCATCGCTTCGGGGAAGCTCGTCACCCCCGCCGAGGTGGCCTGGGCCTATTGCGCCGGCGCGGATACCGTAAACTCCGCACGTGGCTTCATGTTTGCGCTAGGCTGCATCCAATCGCTAAAGTGCAACAAGAACACCTGCCCGACCGGCATCACGACGCACGACCCCAAGTTCAAGCGCCTGTATCGCGGCTCCAAGGACAAGGTCGTGGCCCTGATGACGTATCTGGCGGAGGACGTGCGGCGCGGGCTCGCGGCCC
>JBKQNN010000377.1:0-6254 GCA_052145975.1 Rhodomicrobium sp.
AGCCGGTATCCGGCATCTTGCAACATGCACTGGAAAGATGCCGGATAAGCCTTCGGCTTTCCGGCATGACACTGGGGGGCGGACCATGCGGATCGTGGCGATTGTGTTGCTGGGGCTGGCGCTGCTGGCGGGCGGGGCGCGCGCGCAACAGGCGGGCGCGGGCTGGCTCGGGGTTGAGCTTAAAGACCTCACCAAAGCAGAGGCGGACGCGCTCGGCTGGGAGGCCCCGCGCGGCGCGAAGCTGGTGAAGCCCGTGCCCGGCGGGCCGGCGGAGGCGCAGGGCCTCATGCCGGACGACATTCTCGTCTCGCTCGACGGCGTGGAGATCGGGAGCGTCAAAGCGTTCATCGAAACGGTCGCCAAGAAGGCGGCGGGCACGGAGATCAAACTCGCCATCCTGCGGGCCGGGCGCGAGAAGCGGCTCGCCCTCAAGCTCGGCGCGCGGCCCGCGCAGCTCGCGGTAGCAAAGCCTGCGGCGGATGGGCCGCTGCCCATGCTCGACACAGGCGGGCATATGGCGCTCATCATGGGCATGGCGTTTACGCCGGACGGCAGGCAACTCGTCTCCGCCGCAGACGACAAGACCATCCGCGTGTGGGATCTGGCGAGTGGCAAGACCGTGCGCACGATCAGGGGCGAGAGCGCGCCGGGCCAAGCGGGCAAGGTCTACGCCATGGCGCTGTCGCCGGACGGCAAATGGCTGGCGGCGGGGGGGCTTCTTGATTCGAGACAAGGAAATCCGAACCGTTACGCTATCCGCCTCTACGAGTTCGCGAGCGGCAGGCTCGTGGCGCTGTTGAAAGGGCATGAGAAGGGAGTCCCTAGCCTCAACTTCTCGCCCGACGGAAGCAGGCTGATTTCGGGCAGCGGCGATCACACCGCCATCCTCTGGGACACCGGGATGCGAGCAGGCTCCTATGTCGCGGAGCCGAAGCTGCTCCACCGGCTCGAAGGGCACAAGGACTTCATCTACGGCGTTGCCTTCAGCCCCGATGGCAGCCGCGCGGTGACGGGCTCCTACGACCATGATTTGAGGCTCTGGCGCGTGGCCGATGGCAAGCAGATCGCGCGCTTGACTGGCCATGGCGATAAGGTGCGAAGCCTTGCCGTGGCCCCGGATGGCACCATCGCCAGCGGCGATTGGTCCGGCGAAATCCGGCTGTGGGACGGCGATGGGAACTTTTTGCGCATATTGGCCAGGCAGGGGACGGTGGTGGGCTCGTTGAGCTTCAGCCCGGACGGCAAGCTCCTGCTTTCAGGCGACGGTGCAGCGCATGGCCCGTGGCCGCTCCATGTCTACGACGTCGCCAGCGGCAAGGAGGTCGTTACCTATACCGGCCACGACAATATCGTGCTCGCCACGGCCTTCAGCCCGGACGGGCGCTGGGCGGCGACCGGCGGCGGCAACAACGAGGAGATCCACCTCTGGGACCCGCATTCGGGCAAGCCCCGGTTCGGACCCGATGGCAAGCCGTTGCGGCTCGCCGGCCAGGGGCAGCCGGTCTGGGCGGCCGGGTTCTCGGCCGATGGGCGGCGCATCGGCTGGGGGAACACCGGGGAAAGCGACACGACACTAGCGAAAAATCGGCTGGAGCAGGCGCTAACCCTGCCGCTGGGCGAGGGCGCGCTTGGCGCGCCTGTTGCGCTTGGCAAGGCGGAGGCCGGTGCCTTCCGCCGCGCGCAGGCGAGCTTTGGCGGCTTCTCGCTCAGCCATAGAAAGGGCGGCGCCTATGGCTACGACGCCATTCTCGACATCTTGAAGGACAGGCGCGCGGTTGCCTCCATCGCCCGCGACAACGCGACAGGCGACGCCCACCGGTCCTATAGTTTCACGCCCGATGGCGAAACCGTCATCTCGGGCGGCAACTTTGGCGTGCTCACCGCCTATGACCGCGCGGGCAAGACGCTCGGCGAGTTCGTGGGCCATGAAAGCGAGGTCTGGGCCGTCGCGCCCTCGCCCGACGGCCGCTTTCTCGTCTCGGGCGCGGCCGACCAGACGGTGCGGCTGTGGAACCTCAAGACGCGCGAACTGCTCGTCACGCTGTTCCGCGGGGCAGACGGCGAATGGGTGATGTTCACGCCGCAGGGCTTTTACGCCTCCTCGCCAGCGGGTGCCAGGCTCATCGGCTGGCAGATCAACCATGGCCCGGAGCACGAGGCGGAGTATGTCGCCGCCGCCCAGCTCCGCGAGCACCTGAACCGGCCGGACATCGTGGCCCGCGCCATCCAGCTCGCCTCCGCGGAGGAGGCGGTGCGGCAGGCGCACGGCGCCGATTTCAAGGTCGCCGATCTGCTCGCCAAGCCGGTGCCGCGCTTGCGCATCCTCTCGCCCGAAGCCGGCGCCGCGCTGAAGGGCGGCCGCGCGCAAGTGACGGTCGAGCTTGAGCCCACGCCCGATCCGGTCAAGCTGATCCGCATCCAGGTCAACGGCGTCCAAGTCCCCTTGCCGAAGCGAGACGAGCTTTACCAGCCGGGCCAATATAGCTTCGACGTGCCGCTGGCCAAGGCCGGGAACAAGATCGCCGTCGCCGCCGTGAACGATACCGGCGAAACGGTGGCGAGCGTGAGCGTTGCCCATGACGGCGAAGGCGATCTCGACAAGCGCGGCACGCTCTACATCCTCGCCATCGGGGTGGACAAATACCCCAACCTGCCGGGCAACGATCTCCGGTATGCCGGCGCCGACGCGAAGGCGTTCGCCGAGGCGATGGAGAAGCGCGCCGGCCCGCTGCACCAGCGCGTGGTGAAGCGCCTGCTTATCAACGGCGCGGCGCCCGGCGATGCTCCCACGGCCGCCAACATCGTCGACGCGCTCGACATGCTGCGCGGCGCCAAGCAAAACGACACCGTGATGCTGTTCGTCTCCGGCCACGGCGTCAACGACGGGCCGAATTACCGCTTCGTGCCGACGGATGCGGCTTGGGGCGAGCAGAGCCTCTTGCGGCCATCCAGCGCCGTATCGTGGTACGCGTTCCAGGACGCGCTGACGGGCGCGAACGGCCGGCGCATCCTGTTCCTCGACACCTGCCATGCCGCCAACGCGTTCAACGCGCGGCTGCTCGGCGACGCTTACGAGGCCAACATCATGGTCTATTCCTCCGCGCGCGGCGATCAGGAGGCGAAGGAGGACCCAACGCTTGGCGGCGGCCATGGGCTGTTCACCTACGCGCTGGTGGAGGGCGTGAACGGGGCTGCGCGCGATGGCGCGGGCGAGGTGCACGCCGATGGCTTGCACGATTTCCTCAAAGCCCGCGTGGGCGCTCTGGCCGCGAAACTTTCGGCCGCGCAGGAGCCGCAATATTTCCGCGCCCGCGACGCCGGAAATTACGTGCTCGCCCGCCCTTGATAACAGATCCGCTCGATCGCTTCCGCAGCCGTCATCCCGGAAACGCCGGAGGCGTTATCCGGGATCTTTACAAATGCCTGCGCCCCGTAAGATCCCGGATACGGCGCAGGCGCCGTTCCGGGATGACAGTCGCGGAACTAACTCTGTCCGCTAAGCGACAGGGCCTGTAGCCAACGCGACACGCTCAGCCCCGCTTTCCCAAGCCGAGCCCCCTGCGGCCCCGGATTTGTTGCATCGATCCAGTTTGGCACGGCGGTTGCTCAACAGAGATCCCGAGACTGAGCGAACAGCGAACATCCGCGTTTTTCCGCGACGGCGAGGGCGACCCCATGACAGAAACCGTGACCAAAATAGCAGACACCGCGTTTTCCCGGCTGGAAGCCGAGGGAAGGCTGGTCAATCCGGTGCTGAAGGCGCCGACCAAGAAGGCCGGCCGCTTCGGCTTCCGGGGCGAGCTTGCGCTCAAATTCGCGCCGAAGTTCGCCGACGAGGCCCGCCCGCCCGAGCTGACCGCGGATCAGGTCAT
Organism: Rhodomicrobium sp.; assembly: GCA_052145975.1. Taxonomy (GTDB): domain Bacteria; phylum Pseudomonadota; class Alphaproteobacteria; order Rhizobiales; family Rhodomicrobiaceae; genus Rhodomicrobium. Next base: position 3,873 of record JBKQNN010000377.1, read on the forward strand.
GGCCATCGCGGAGGAAGGCAGCCCCACGATCCCCTTCCTCGCCTGCTACCTGCACTCCTTCGAATATCTGAAACCGCTAGCCGAGGTGCTGGACGAAACATTGTCGCCAACCGGCACGTATTTTTGCTACTGCAACAATATAGACCTGTCGAAGCGCTACCAGGTTTCCATGAACGGCGCGAGTTTCTATGTGCTGCCCATCGACGAAGCCGGCGTCTATAACGAGCTTTTGGAGCTGCTTTATCTTGAGAAGACCGAGCTGAAGCGGCTCGATACCGCAGGCAAGCTCGACAAGGTCGCGGACACGGCGCTCAAGTTCAGCGATAAATTCCCGGACCTTTCCTACGAGGAAGGGCTCAAGCTGATGGGCCCGGTGCGCAACCAGAACGAAAACCGGCCGGTATAGGAGCGCAACGTCATTGCAGGAAGACCCCCTCACCCCAGCCCTCTCCCCAAGGGGAGAGGGAGTCCGGGCGTGCCCGATGAGAGGGCGTCCCTTCTCCCATTGGGGAGAGGGTTGGGGTGAGGGGGTCTTCCCGAACTGTTCAACCAGATTCGGTATGACGCTGCTTTCGCCCTGCCCCTTATCGGAGATCGACCGATGACCAATTCGCCCGGCGGCCGAAGCGCCCGTGTAGCCGTCGTGATGGGCACCAACGAGATCGCATCGGCCGTCGCGGTTCATCTCTATCGCGACGGCTGGCGCGCTGTCCTTTCCCACGATCCCCATCCGCCGGTGATCCGGCGCCGCATGGCCTTCCACGACGCACTGTTCGGCGATCCCGCCGAGGTTGGCGGCGTCCGCGGCGTGTGCGCGGAAACGAGCCTCGCCGTCGCCTCCCTCCTCGCGCAAGGCCAAATCGTGGTGACGCCGCTCGGCCTGCTCGATTTGATTCCCATCACCGCCCTTCATGTCCTCGTGGACGCGCGCATGCACAAGCGCGAAAGGCACCCCGATCTCCGCCATCTCGCGCGGTTGACCGTCGGGCTCGGTCCTGGTTTTGCGGTGGACCAGAATTGCGATATCGCGGTGGAAACATGGCCGGCGCGAAGCGGGTCGGTCGTTTACAAGGGCCACACCCAGGCGGCTGACGGTAAGGCGAGGCCCTTGGGCGGCGCCGGAGCCCAGCGCTTCGTCTACTCCGGTTCACCTGGACGCTGGCATTGCGCGGCCGACATCGGCACGCGGGTCTTCAAGAACTTTCCTGTTGGGATCCTCAACGGCGCGGCCGTGTGCGCCCCTATGGACGGGATTTTGCGCGGCGTGGTCCGCGACGGCACCGAGGTGCCCGCGGGCGTCAAGCTCCTGGAGATCGACCCGCGCGGCAGGCAGGCCTGCTGGACCGGGATCGATGAGAGAGGCGCCTCCATCGCACAGGCCACGATGGCGGCAATCGCGATGAAGCTCTATGAGCCCGCTTTAGCGGCTTCCCCCAAAAAGACTGCCGCATGGCTCATGTAATCTTCTGGGAAAAGCCCGGCTGCGCGGGCAACGCGAGGCAGAAGGCGCTGCTCGTCCGGAGCGGCCATACGCTCGACGTCCGCAGCCTTTTGAGCGAGCCCTGGACGGCCGCGCAATTGCGCGCGTTTTTCGGCGCGCGCCCCGTGTCCGAATGGTTCAACAAGTCGAGCCCGCGCGTGAAATCGGGCGAGGTGCGGCCCGAGGCGCTGGACGAGGCCGCAGCGCTCGCGCTGATGCTGGAGGACCCGCTCCTGATCCGCCGTCCCTTGATGGAATCCGCCGGACGCCGCGAGGCAGGTTTCGAGCCGGAGCGCGTCGCCGCCTGGATCGGGCTTGCCGAAACGCCCGTCCCCGTCACCGATGCCTGCGTCCATGCAGCGGCGGACCGGCCGGAAAAGACCTGCCCTTCCCCCAATACCAACCGTCAAAAGTCCTGATCGTTCTCTGTCATTGCGAAGCGAAGCAACCCAGCAACATGCGCGGCGTCCGCGGCCCGGTTAGCGGTTTGTTAGCCATGTCCGGTAGGCCGGGTCTCCGAATTCTTGCGTTATTCAGCGCCAAAGCGCAGGCCCACGCGTTTACCTCTTGGCGCGAACGGCGTTCGCCGCGAACCGCATCGGCCCGCGCTGCCCGATCCCGCCGCCCGCCTCCCGGCAGCCCCCCGGCGCCGCTCTCAATCCCGCAAATAAAGCCATCGCAAAGCCTCCCGGCCGCGCCCGCGCTTTCCCATGGCGCAATCGTGGACCATAGCTCCTTACCGATGCGCTAACACCCAGCGAGGCAAATCGCATTAAACTCAATTGTCATGGCCCGGCTTGACCCACGGCTGTCCGGTTCGCTTCATTTGAGGTATACTCTTCCGTCACCCCGGAAAGCGCAACGCGCTTATCCGGGGTCTTGCAAAATACTGAGCGCCGGAA
>JBKQNN010000378.1:0-18491 GCA_052145975.1 Rhodomicrobium sp.
CCCCATGGGAGAGGGAGTCCCGCTGTGCCTGTTGAGAGAACGTTCCCTCTCCCATGGGGAGAGGGACAGGGTGAGGGGCGGGACGCCTGGAAATCGCCGCAGACAGCGGCCACCGGCAGTCCTTCCGCGTCAGTTCGGGCTGGCGGGGGCTTCCACCGGTTCGAACCAGTCCCCGGTTGCGCCGCGCAAGACATCGCCATCGCTAAACTCGACGTCGATCTCGAAGTCTCGCGCCGCATATTCATGCACGCCCACGACCTTACCGACGTCGCGTGGGGTGTAGCCCAAGCGTATCTGGCTCGCGGTCTTCCACTTCACCTGGCTTCCAAGCTCAAATCTCATCGAATTCCCCAAACGTTTCTCCCGAAGCTTTAAATTGGACTGATTCGTGAGGAGAAATTCGGGCAGCTTGAGCCGGAGCATTGCCCCTGATAAGCTCCGCGCGGTTTCCAGCCCTAGTACAGCCGGCCGGAAGTTCGCACCCGCATGCCGCTCGCTCGCAAGCGAACTTCCGGCCGATAAGCTGTACTAGCAACAAAAATCTGCTAGTACGCCTTATCCGCGGGAAATCCTGTCAGCGCCAGCCGCATGTGGGTCAGGATTTCCCGCGGGGCGTACTAGTCACACGGCAAGGCGGCAAGCATGGACGGCATCATCCTCGATTACGATCCCAAGAGCGCAACCGGCACTATCCGGACCGGGGATGGCAAAATGTTCCCGTTCCGGAAGGCCGATTGGCATGAGAGCCGGGCCCCGCGGCGGGACGACAGGGTTGACTTTGAGGTGGAGGGCGATAAGGCCACGGAGGTCTACTACTTCCAAGAGCAAGCTAAGCCGGCGCCGGAAACTGCAGCAACAGGCGGAGGCGGCTTGGATATCGGCCTCATAGCGGGCGGCTACGCTATCGTCTTTTTCGGGGCAGCGATTTTCGATGCGCTCTTCCATGCGATGGAGCTGGACGCCAACGACCTCATCGCCCTGTTGGTAATATTGGACATCCTCACCCTAGCGGCATGGATATGGGGTACGAAATATAAGCTGGTGCGGGGGTTTGCGACCTTGTGTGCCGTGGCCGTAACCGCTTTGGTGCTGGTAATAGTCGCGAGGCACATGCTGCAAGCGGCGTAAGGGCTCAGCCCCATTTCAGCAATGGCTTTATTAGAACTTTCACCGCTTGAAGATTTCCTCGACCGGGACTTCCCAGATCGTCTTGATCGTCAAGGCGTCGGCCGTTCTACTCAATCCAACACCTACCCCGAGGTTGAAAACGAACGGCGGCAAGTTGACATCGGTAACGGCATAGATGCGCTGGTCCTGCTTATCCCAGGCCGGGATATGGCCAAGCTGGCCAAGATCGCCGTAATATTCGATCCCTGCAGAGATGCCTTCCGCGACCTTTCTCGTTATCTTGATCGCCGCCGTGAATTCGGGGTCGCTGCTTGCGGCCTCTCCGGAGAGGCCCCAATCGAAGATCGGGTTTACAGCGATAAGCCAGTCTTTGGAGCGATAGCCATCGATGAGCCGCAGCTCAAGCCCCTCGGGCGATTGAGAAAATCGTTCTCCAACCACCGAAAATTCGATGTTCGCGCCCGCAAACAAGCCGCCATTATCGTCCGGATGAATGGGAAGCCATTTCACCCGGTATTTGGTGCCAACAAAATAATCGGTTCCAGCGCCGTCCTGTTGGGTATCTAGGTAGAAGCCGAGTTCCAAATCCTTGGTCAGGCCATAGGAGAATTCCGGCGTCACCCGGTAACCCTGGTCGTTGGTTATTTCGCCCGGATAAAGCTCAAACGCGCGCCCAATGGGGGTGGTATTGAAGTGAATTTCCAGTCCGGACTCACCTGGTTTTTCTATGGAGTCGTCGTAGACCTGGATTTCATCCTGGTTTGCCGCGAGAGCGGAGCTAAAAGGCAGTGCGGCGGCCGAGGCGGTGGCGAGCAGGATGGCAAACACGCTCATGTCTGTCTCCGTAACGTTTTGCCGCCGCGCGCTGCCAGGTTAGCGCGAGTCGGCCTACCGAATCGAGCGCTAGCGCGTCAGTAGCCGGAACGCAATCTCTTCCGGTATTCAGGCAATCTTTCTCGGTGTGGCGCCGGCAATAATGCCGTTGGCAAGCTCGCTGCCTGCCAGACAGGCATTTTCGCTAATTGGCTTTACGCTGGCTGAGCAGCACCCCGAGGTTCTTCAGCAGCGATTCGTTGAAGCCCTCCGGGTCTTGGATTTGCGGCGCGTGGCCGTAATCCGGGAAAGTGACGAGGATAGAGCCGGTTATCGCCTTGGCGGTCTCTGGACCGAGTTCCTCGTAATTGCCAATGCGCTGCAAGACTTCGGGCGAAGCCCGGTTCTTGCCGATGGCGGTATTGTCCTTCTCGCCGATCATGAGCAGCGTGGCAACGCGGATGTTGCCGAACTCGTAGACCACCGGCTGGCAGAATATCATGTCCGAGGTTAGCGCCTGGCTCCATGCGAAGAGCTCGCCCTCTTTTCCGGCGTACATGCCAGCCAGCATAGCGACCCATTTATCATAGTCCGGCTTCCACTCGCCCGCGTAATAGGTCTTGCGTTCATAGTCGCGAATACTGTCCGCGCCGGTTTTAAGCTCGCCCTGATAAAGCTGGTCGATGGTGGCCATCGGCACGCCCTTCGCCTTCCAATCCTCAAGGCCGATGGGATTGACCGCCACGAGGCCTGCGGTTTCCTGCGGGTACATAAGCGCGTAGCGGAAAGCAAGCATGCCTCCCGTCGAATGGCCGATTATTATTGGGTCTTTCACGCCAAGCTCAGCCAAGAGCGCGTGCGTGTTCGCGGCCAGCTGCTGGAAGCTGTATTGGTAGTGCTCAGGTTTCGAGGATTTGCAGAAGCCGATTTGATCCGGCGCCACCACCCGGTAGCCGGCGGCTTCGAGCGCGCGGATCGTCTTGTCCCAGGTTGCCGCGCAGAAATTCTTGCCGTGGAGAAGAACGGCGGTGTGGCCATTGGGAGCGCCTTGCGGGGCCACATCCATATAGGCCATGGTCAGCGGCAGCCTTTGCGACGTGAAATCGAAGCGGCGGACCTCGAAGGGGTAATCGAAATCCTTAAGCATCGGGTCCGCTACGGCGTTTGCTGCCAGGGCGGCCGCGAGTACGGCGCCGGAGAGGCTTGCAAGGATCGCGCCCCACCTCATCGGCTCCTCCTCATGTACTTCTTTCTCTGCCAATCCAGCATCCGCGGAACCCTCTGTAAACACACGGCGATCATGATATTGACGCGATCTAGGTCTAACCAATCGAGAAACAACGTAACATAACGTAACATTAAGCATAGCCTGTCACGATGGCTGCGATTTGAGGGCTTATTCCATGCGGCGTGCTACCCTTGCGGTGCTGATATGCCTGGCGCTCGGCGGTTGCGCAACTTCCGGTGCCATGTCCTCCCTGTCCAGCATTGGCGGCGTGAGCGAGCCCGCCAAGCCTGCGCCTGCTGCGCCCAAACAAGAGGAGAGCAGCTCGGGTTTGGGCGGCATCTGGAAAAATTTCTCTTCCCCGTTCAGCTCCGGCGCCCAGCCCGTATCGCAGACGCCGGCCGGCCAACCCTTCGCGCAGAGCTTCGACGCAAGTGCTGCGCTGCGCCTGATCAACAATTACCGTTCCACGAAAGGCTTGGCCCCGCTTTCCATCGACCAGCAGGCAACCGCGGCCGCGGAAGTTCTGGCGAAGGACATGGCCCTGCACGATCGTATGTCGCATATAGGGCCGAACGGCCAGGATGCCGGCAAACGCCTGCTCGCGGCCGGATATAACTTTAGCATCGCCTCCGAAAATGTGGCGGTCGGCCAGGCGTCCATCGAGGAAACCGTGGACGGTTGGAAGGCCAGCCCGGCCAACAGCCGCAACATGCTGCTCGCCAACGCCAAGCATATCGGCGTCGCCTACGAAAGCAGGCCGGACTCGCAGCACAAGACCTTCTGGGTGCTGGTAGTCGCCGCTCCTTGATCCGCCTAAGCCGGCCCGCCCATAAATCCTCGCGATTTGTTCCCGCAACGGCTTGCAATTTCCGGGCGGCGCGGTTCATATCTGCGCTCCGGCCACGAGGGCAATCCAATGAGCACAGAGCAGCGCGTTTTCTCCGGCGTCCAGCCGACCGGCAATCTCCATCTCGGCAACTACCTTGGCGCCATCACCAAATTCGTGGCGCTGCAAAAGACGCACGCTTGCATCTATTGCGTCGTGGACTTGCACGCAATCACGGTCTGGCAAGACCCGGCGGATTTGCGCAAATCGACCCGCGAGGTCACCGCGGCTTTCATCGCGGCGGGCGTCGATCCGAAGAAGCACATCATTTTTAATCAAAGTCAGGTGAGCGCGCATTCGGAGCTGGCGTGGATTTTGAATTGCGTGGCGCGGGTCGGCTGGCTCAACCGCATGACGCAATTCAAGGAGAAGGCCGGCAAGGACCGCGAGAACGCAAGCATCGGGCTTTATGTTTATCCCGTGCTGATGGCTGCCGACATCCTGGCCTACCGCGCGGACGCCGTGCCCGTCGGCGACGACCAGAAGCAGCACCTGGAGTTGACCCGGGATATCGCGCAGAAATTCAACAACGATTACGCGGAGCAGATCGCTGCCGCAGGCTTCAGCGATGGCTTTTTCCCGCTGCCGGAGCCGCTGATCTCGGGCCCGGCGACGCGTGTCATGTCGCTGCGCGACGGCACCAAGAAGATGTCGAAGTCCGATCCTTCGGACCTATCGCGCATCAACGTTGCCGACGACGCGGACACGATTGCGAAAAAGATCAAGAAGGCCAAGACCGATCCCGAGCCGCTGCCAACCGATCCGAAAGGCTTCGAAGGCCGGCCCGAGGCGGAAAACCTCGCCGGGATCTATGCGGCGCTGGCCGGGCAAGGCATGGAGCAGGTGCTCTCCGAATTCGGGGGCTCGCAATTCTCGAAGTTCAAGAATGCGCTCGTGGAACTCGCGGTCGAAAAACTTGGGGGCATCGGCTCGGAGATGAAACGGATTTCGGCCGACACCGGTTATATCGACGGCGTGCTCGCGGACGGAGCGGAGCGCGCGCGCGCGATCGCAGACGAAACATTGGACCATGTCTGCGGCATCGTGGGATTTGTGCAGGCCGGGAGGCACGCCGCCAAACATGCTAAGGTATCGCGCCGCTAACATCCACTATTGCTAAAGGATGAGTCATGACCCTACCGTCACGCCCCTCACCCTCACCCTCTCCCTCTCCCCATGGGAGAGGGGACGCCTTCTCAACGGCTGCGAGCGAGCCCCCTCTCCCATGGGGAGAGGGCTGGGGTGAGGGGCGCGACGCGTTTTGCGGATCGCTGATTCTGGGTACTAGTATGGAGACCAGAATCCGATGACCGGGCATGAGCCGCGCCTCCTCTTCACCGAAGGTCACAAGCGCAAATTCCTGGTGATCGTGGACGAGAGCCTTGAGGGCGAAACGGCTCTTTATTATGCGGCTCGCCGCGCGGAGCGCACGGGCGGGGGGCTGGCACTGCTGTTCGTGATCCAGCCAGCGGAAATGAGCCACTGGCTTGGCGTCGAGCAGGCGTTCCGGGAAGAGCAATACAACAAAGCCCGAGCCGTGTTCCGCTTACGCGGACGCAAGCTCAAGAATTGGGGCTTCGACGTTGTGCCGGAGGAAATCATCCGGGAGGGCCAGAAGGCCGAGGAGATCGTCAAGCTTATCGAGGAAGACCGGGATTTCGGCATCCTCATCCTTGGCGCTTCCACGGACCCGTCGGGACCTGGACCATTGGTTTCGTTGCTCGCGGCCGGCGCCAAGGCGGGCACCTTCCCGATTCCCATCACCATCGTGCCCGGCAAACTCACCACTGAGGAAATTGCAGGCCTAGCCTGACTCCGCAAGTCGGGTTTTTCTCTTGAAACCGCCGCCGCGGACTGCATTATTAGGAGCGAGATCAGTCCCATTGGCGGAGAAGGCAAAAGACCCCCTCACCCTAGCCCTCTCCCCAAGGGGAGAGGGTGCGCCCGAATTTCCGCTGCGGGTAATTCGAGCGTCCTCTTTCCCCTTGGGGAGAGAGACAGAGTGAGGGGGGGACTCCGATTACCGCCAGGAAGCGAGAGGGGAATTGCAATGTTCATTCAAACGGAAACGACGCCGAACCCGGCGACTTTGAAGTTCCTTCCGGGGCGCACGGTGCTGAAGAGCGGCACGCGCGATTTTCCCGATGCAAGCCAGGCGGCGGCCGTATCGCCGCTCGCGGCGCGATTGTTCGAGATCGACGGCGTGACCGGGGTGTTCCTGGGCTCCGATTTCGTCTCCGTCACCAAGGGCGGCGGGGAATGGCAGCATCTAAAGCCCGCCGTGCTCGGCGCGATCATGGAGCATTTTCTCTCCGGCGAACCGGTCCTGTTCGCGGGCAACGATGCAGCTGGCGCCTCGGGCGAGGATTTCGATGCCAAGGACGCCGAGGTGGTTGCAACGATCAAGGAGCTGATCGAAACGCGGGTCCGCCCTGCTGTCGCCAACGACGGTGGCGACATCATCTTCCGCGGGTATCGCGCGGGCACAGTCTACCTTAAAATGCAAGGTGCGTGCTCGGGTTGTCCCTCTTCGACCGCCACACTCCGCAATGGGATCGAAAACTTGTTGAAACACTTTGTTCCCGAGGTCGAGGCGGTTCAAGCGGTATAGCGGGGCGCGGCACCTCGCCTTAAATCGATACGCTAAGAAAAAGATGACTTTAGAGGTGATCATGGTAGGATCGATAGCGAAAGAGTGCTTGGACCAAATATTCCTTCAAGCCCGCACGCATAATAAGTGGCAGGACAAGCCTGTGCCAGACGAACTGCTGCGGCAGCTCGTCGATATCATGAAAATGGGTCCGACAAGCGCGAACCAGTCTCCCGCCCGCGTGGTGTTCGTGCGGACGCCGGAAGGCAAGAAGCGGCTTGAGCCCCATCTTTCGGAAGGCAACCGGGCCAAGACCATGGCCGCGCCTGTTTGCGCGATCGTTGGCTACGACCTTAAATTTTATGAGCATTTGCCCAAGCTTTTTCCGCATGCCGATGCTAAAGCCTGGTTCGAGGGCAAGCCGGATCAGCTCATCGAGACCTCGGCTTTCCGTAATGGCACGCTCCAGGGCGCCTATTTCATCGTTGCGGCGCGCGCACTTGGCCTCGATACAGGGCCGATGTCGGGCTTCGACAATGCGGGGGCCGACCGCGAATTTTTCGCCGGCACGAGTGTGAAATCGAATTTCCTTTGCAATCTCGGCTACGGAGATCCGTCTGGCCTGTTTCCGAGGTCGCCGCGTTTTTCGTTCGAGGAGATGGCTACAATCGTTTAGTCGGAGTGCGGCCTAACTGTGAGAATTCTGGCGATCGAGACAAGCATGGGCCGCACTTCAGCCGCCTTGGTACACGAGCCGGGTGCACCTATGCTTGTCCGCAGCTTGCCGGAAGGCGAACCGCAAGCGGAGGGGCTTATCCCGCTGATTAAGGAGCTCATGGCGGAGGCGGGCATCGCTTTCGCCTCGCTTGACCGCATTGCGGTCTCAACCGGACCCGGCGGTTTCTCCGGGATCAGAACAGGCGTCGCCGCCGCCCGCGGTATCGGGCTAGCGGCGGGCATCCCCGTGGTTGGAGCGACGAGCTTTCAAATCATGGCGGCCGCTTTTGAAATAGAGGGGGAAGCGCCAGGGGCCTATGGCATCGCGGCTCCCGCCGGCCTAAGCAACGTCTTCTGCCAGATCCTCGCCCGGGGCCGCGTGGCGCTCACGGAAATCCTGGCGCTGCCCCATTCCGAAGCTGCGGCATTCTTTGAAGGCAATGCCGAGGTCTTAGCCGGACCCGCAGCCGGGCGGCTGTCCAAAGCCGGCCACGTTTCCGTGCCGGTGAAGGGAGCCGGCATTGCACCGAACGCCGTAACCCTCGCCGAACTGGCGGTGGAACTCGACCCGAGGCGCGATTTGCCTTCACCTTATTACGTCCGCCCCGCCGATGCCCGTCCGCAGGCTGGGCACGTCATCGCCCGCAGAAACGATTGAGACATGCGCTTCGCCATTGTGCCGGCGTGCCTGCCTGACGCTCCAGCGCTCGCAAGCCTCCATGCGCAAGCGCTGCCTCCAGGATGGCCTGCCGCCGATTTCGCGGCCTCTTGCGGCAGCGCGAACCGGATCGTCTTGAAGGCTGTAGATGGCGCGGCTTTACTTGGCTTTGCCATTGCTCAATTTGCAGCCGATGAAGCCGAAATTTTATGCATTGCTGTTGCAAAGGAAGCGCGGCGGCGCGGCATCGCATCGGCTATGTTGAACGCCTGCGTTGCAGCTTGCGTGCAAAAGCAGGTGTCTTACATCTACCTCGAAGTGGCGGAAGGAAACGCCAGGGCCCTGAAGCTTTACGGGAAATTTGGGTTCGGCGTGGTTTCGCGCCGTCCGAACTACTACCAAGCTGGGACGTCTGCGCCGGAAACCGCCCTCGTTATGAGACTCGAAACAAAGCGCGGCGGGGCCGCCCCGCCCATTGACTGAAAGATAAGCAGGACCTAATGAGCATAACGGAGAACACCGCGGATTTAGAGCAGGGAATGGATGCTATAGTTTTTCACGGCTGGACGATGCGAATGCTCGCTAGGCTGCGCGCCTTTTTTCTTCTCGCTGTTTTTCTTGCGATAACGCTGCCTTTGATGCTGCTTCAGTCCGTGCTGATCGGGCTCAATCTACCGCAAGCCAGGACGCTGCCGCGCTTCTATCATACGCTCGTCTGCCGGTTGTTCGGCATCCGCATTCATGTCTCCGGCAGTGTCGATCCCAACAAGCCGGCTCTCCTCGTTTCCAATCATATCTCCTGGCTCGACATGCTGGCCTTGAGCACTGTTGCCCCCGTTTGCTTCGTGGCGAGGGCGGATGTCCGTAAGTGGCCCTTATTCGGCCAGCTTGCGAAGCTGCAGCGGAGCGTTTTCATCGACCGGAAACGGCGTAGCCTTGTAAAGGACCAGGCCGGCGACATCGCCGGGCGGCTCGCACAAGGCGACAACATCGTGCTATTTGCCGAAGGCACGAGTAGCGACGGCAACCGGGTATTGCCCTTCCGAAGCTCGCTTTTCTCCGCAGCCGCTTTCGCCCCCGAGGCTGCAAACGGCAATGGCCGCGAAGTCGTTGTGCAGACGGTTGTGATTGCCTACACCCACCTGCATGGGCTGCCAATCCTGCGGCACGAGCGTCCGCTTATAGCGTTTTACGGCGAAATGGATATGCTGAGCCACATCTGGGACGTTTTGAAGAGCGGGCCTCTCGACGTTACGATCTCCATAGGCGAACCGGTGCCGCTCGCGTCGCTGTCCGGCCGCAAGGAGCTTGCGAGGATTTCCGAAGCGCGCATCCGGCACGATTATGTGGAGAAATTGACGTCACGCCCTAGCACGGAGTGACGGAAAGCGAATTAGTATGCAAGACGCGCAAGCCGGCAGAGCGGCGCTGCTACCTGAAGAGCATGCCGCAGAACAAGAGGAAAGCGGCGGGGCGAAGAAGGTTTTCATCAAGACCTTCGGCTGCCAGATGAACGTCTACGATTCCGGGCGTATGGCCGATGCGCTCGACTGCGCCGGTTACGCTGTCACGGCCGATTTGCACGCCGCAAGTGTTGTAATCCTCAATACCTGCCACATCCGCGAGAAGGCTGCCGAGAAAGTCTACTCGGAGCTTGGGCGCATCCGGCGCATGCAGGAAGCGCGCAGGCGCGCCGGCCGCGATCTCGTAATCGCCGTTGCGGGCTGCGTCGCCCAGGCCGAGGGCGAGGAGATGGCGCTGCGCGCCCCGGCAATCGGCGTTTTGGTGGGGCCGCAGAGTTATCAGCGTCTGCCCTTGCTTCTCGAAGAGCACGCGAGAACTGGAAAGACGGTTATCGAGACCGAGTTCCAGGCTGCGGCAAAGTTCGGTGCGCTGCCCGCGCCGAAACCTCGCACCGCAGCTTCCGCTTTTCTGACCGTTCAAGAAGGCTGCGATAAATTCTGCACTTTTTGCGTGGTGCCCTACACGAGGGGCGGCGAATATTCGCGGCCCGCTGGCGAAATCCTTGGCGAGGCCCAGAGGCTCATCGATGGCGGCACTGTCGAGATAACGCTTTTGGGCCAAAACGTGAACGCTTATCGCGGGGCCGGACCCTCTGGCCACATGTGGGAACTGCCGGACCTTTTGAGCGCGCTATCGGACCTCCCTGGGCTCCTCAGGCTGCGCTACACCACAAGCCATCCGAACGACATGACCGCCAGGCTGATCGCAGCGCATCGCGATCTGCCTAAGCTCATGCCCTACCTCCACCTACCTTTTCAGGCAGGTTCTGACAAGACTTTGCGCGCGATGAACCGCAAGCATGCAATGGATGATTATTTTCGCATTGTCGAAGAGCTTCGTGCGGTGCGGCCCGATATCGCCCTTTCCACAGATATTATTGTGGGCTTCCCCGGCGAGACGGAGGAGGACTTCCAAGAAACGATAAACGCCGTTGAGACTGCCGGCTTCGCGCAAGCCTACTCATTTAAATACAGCGCCAGGCCAGGCACGCCCGCGGCCGGACGCCCCGGGCAGATCGATGAGGCGGTCAAAGCGGACCGGCTCGCGCGCCTGCAAGCGCTCTTATCCGCCCAGCAGGCCGCATTCAACCAGCGCTCGGTAGGCCGCGCTGTCGATGTTCTCTGGGACGGGCCTGGCAAAAAGGAGGGCCAGCTCTCAGGCCGGTCGCCCTACCTTCAGGCAGTTCATGCCAAGGGCGGCCTGGCGTTGCAAGGAAGGATCAGTGCCGTCGAAATCGTCAGCGCAAGCCAAAATAGCCTGCACGGCGTCATAAAACATTGAGGCGCGCTTGTTATATGGTACACTATGCAGTGTAAGTTGCGCAGCAAACAAGGGATGCGAGAGATAACTATTGCCCGGTGGCACCGCACCATCGAATCGGCGGACTATGAGCGCTAATTCGCGGCCCCAATCCTGGCGCCGGAGCGGTAAGCCGCAGCAAGGCGAATCTTTGTACCGGATCGAAATAACTTTCGACGACAACCGCAAGCTCGCCGACGTGCTCGGCGAATTCGATGCCAACCTTGCCCTTATCGAAAGCAAGCTCGGCCTAAAAGCTGTCGTTCACGGCAATGTCATCGTTCTCGACGGCGGCGAGGACAGCTGCCTGTTGGGCAAGGCGGTGCTGGATACGCTTTACCAGCGCGCCGGCTCCAGCGCCATCGCACAAGGCGACGTCGAAGGGGCGCTGCGGCATCTGACGAACGGCAAGTCCGGTGCTCTGCCCGGCCTTAAATCTCCGGAGCCATTTCCGGCATTTGGCGAGCTAAAGACACGCAAACGCACGGTCATAGCGCGCACGCCGGCTCAATCGGCCTATATAAAAGCACTGCAGAGCCGCGAAATGGTATTTGGCACAGGCCCCGCGGGCACGGGCAAGACCTATCTTGCCGTCGCCCATGCAGCCGGTTGCCTGGAAAGAGGCGAGGTGGACCGCTTGGTCCTTTCGCGGCCGGCTGTGGAAGCGGGTGAGCGCCTAGGCTTTCTGCCTGGGGATATGAAGGAAAAGGTGGATCCCTACTTGCGGCCGCTTTACGATGCGCTTTACGATGTGCTCGCTCCAGATCGCGTTGAACGCGGGCTGGAAACAAAAGCGATTGAAATCGCACCGCTGGCGTTCATGCGAGGGCGCACGCTCAGCCATTCGATCATTATCCTCGACGAGGCGCAGAACTGTACGGCGATGCAAATGAAGATGTTTCTCACCCGCTTGGGCGAGGGAAGCAAGATGATCGTTACAGGCGACCCGTCTCAAGTGGATTTGCCCCTTGGGCAGTCGTCGGGCCTCGCCGACGCGTTGAGCATTCTTGAAGGCGTCGAAGGCATAGCCCATGTCGCTTTCACGCGCGCCGATGTGGTTCGCCACCCTCTCGTCGGCCGTATTATTGAAGCATATGAGACAAAGCGCTAAGTTCAATTCATTATGGCACCCGATTTCATCAAAACCGTTGAGCCCGCAGCAGCCGGAGACGAAGGAAGCGCCTCAGAAGGCGAGCCGCCACGAACGTGCGCGGACATTTCGATCGAAGATGAGCGCTGGCTCTCTATTGCAGGATTTTCCGAGCTGATCCCCAAACTTGCCGCCGTCACTCTAAGGACTGTCGAACTAGCCCCTGAAGCGCATGCGGTAAGCATAGCGCTGCTGTCCGACGCGGAGATCCGCTCGCTCAACAAGGCATTCCGCGGAAAAGACGCCGCCACAAACGTGCTCTCCTTTCCATCGGCGCCCATCATTCGATCGCCCAAAAACCCCACGGGGCCGGCGTTTCTTGGAGACGTTGCGCTCGCCTTCGAAACCGTCGCCCGCGAAGCCTCGGAGCAGGAGAAGCCCATTCTGCACCACGCCGCCCATCTTGTGGTGCATGGGGTGTTGCATCTGGCAGGCTTCGATCATGTAACCGGTGCGGACTCGGAGCGCATGGAAGCTACCGAGCGCCTGATTCTTGGCGAGTTCGGCATCCCCGACCCTTACGGGGACGCCGACCTCGCTCCCTCGACCTCACTTTGATCTCAAACACGCCAACTCACAAAGCTATGTCCACACAACAGGAATTCGATACCGGGAAACCGAAAGCATCGCCAAGCTGGCTGCAGCGCATGGCGGCCAACTTGGGATTCGCCAGCGAGCCGAGCTTGCGGGAAACATTGGAAAGCGCAATCGAGGAGACGCCGGCCGAGGATGATGATTCCCTGTCGCTGACAGAACGCACGATGCTGCTCAATGTGCTTGGCTTTGGCGGGCGGCGCGTGGCCGAGGTCATGATTCCCCGTGCCGACATCGTTGCGATTGAAGACATCCTACCCATCGCGGCTCTTTTTGCGTTGTTTGCCAAGGCGGGCCACTCGCGCGTGCCTGTTTTCCACGAGAGCCTCGATAATCCTGTGGGCATGGTGCATATCAAGGACGCCATTGCTTGGGCCACCCGGAACGGGGTCGGCAAGGGTGTGCCGCGCATAGCAGGCACTTCCGCGGAGTCGATCGCAAACCTGGACTTCGGCAGTGCCAAGCTGAACACGCCCATTTCGGAAACGGGCCTTATCCGCGAGGTTCTCTTTGTGCCGCCATCGATGCCCGCGCTTACGCTGCTCGCAAAGATGAAAGCAAAGAAAATTCATCTCGCGCTCGTCGTCGATGAATTCGGCGGCACGGACGGGCTCGTCACCTTCGGCGACCTGGTCGAGGCCATTGTCGGCGACATCGAGGATGAGCACGATAGCAGCACAGCCCCTACAATCAACCAGGTAAACGAGGCATTTGTCGCCAGCGCGCGCGCGCCCATCGAGGTGGTTGAGCAGGCGCTCGGCGTTTTGTTGGCGTATGAGGGGGCGGGCGACGTCGATACTTTGGGCGGCTTGATCATGGCGATTGCCGGCAGCATGCCCAAGCGCGGACAGATCGTCCAGCATCCGGCTGGCGTGACATTCGAGATATTGGAAGCCGGGCCGCGCCGCCTGCATAGCGTCCGCATCTCGAAGCAACTCGCTCTTGCCGCTCCGGATACGCCGCTCCTGCTGCCCGCGCCCGGCGGCGGGCAGGCCAGTAAACCGGACAGCCGCCCGCACACGGACGTTCACAGCGCCAAGGCTGCATAGGCGTTCGCCGCTGCCGCGGTTCCCCCGTTCCAGAAAGAGGCATGATGTCGCAGGCGCAACGCCTGTCCAGGCTTTCCTTGGCAGCCGGCTCATTCAATATTATTGAATTATTTAGACAGCTGTGCGGCTTTTGCGCGTGCAGCTCCCTGCTCGCCACACTTTCGCTCTTGCGCGAAGATAGTTTTTTTCGCGTTGCCACCGGGCGATGTTTCCCAAAGAAGCTTATGGACGCACTGCCGCAGTTCTTAACCCGGCTCGATACCGGGAAATTGGCTTTCGTCGCCTTTCTGGCGGGCGCTCTTTCCGTCCTCGCGATGGCGCCCTTCTTCCTTTGGCCCATCATGTTTGCCACGTTTCCGGCTATGGTCTGGGTATTGGACGCGGTTTGCTTCCGCGAGGTTCTGGCCGAGGAGCCGCTGGTGGCGTTCCGCAAAAGGCTCCTAAGGGCGGCCTTCGTTGGTTGGGCTTTCGGCTTCGGCTTCTTCCTCGCAAGCATATATTGGATCGGTTACGCATTTTATGTGGACGCCGAGCGCTACGCCGCCTTGATGCCGTTCGCCGTTGCGGCTCTACCCGCTGGGCTGGCGCTTTTCTACGCCGCCGCGTCGGTTCTGGCGGCAGCGATGTGGCGGCGGGGCTACGCGCGGCTGCTGGCCTTCGCCTTTGCCTTTTTTTGCGCCGATGCCGCCCGCGGCTACCTTCTGACCGGCTTTCCTTGGAACTTGTCCGGCGAGGCGCTAGCCGCCAACACTCCGCACATGCAAATGGCGGCATATATCGGCGTTTACGGCCTGACACTTGCCGCGCTGCTGATCTTTCCCGCGCCGGCCGCGCTAATTGCGGCCCCGGATTCCCGGCATGCGAGGCTATGGACGCCCCTTCTCGTGGCCCTGGCCGCGCTTGGTGGGAGCTACGCGTTCGGCATGCATCGGGTGCCTGAAACAGCGGGCGAGGTCCAAGGCGTGCGCGTCCGCATCGTGCAGCCAAACATACCTCAGCGCGCAAAATGGAGGCCCGAGAACCAGGGATGGATCTTCGACCGCGTTCTTTCCCTGACCAAAAACGGAACAAGCGGGGAGGACGTCAGCGCTTTCACGCACGTAATCTGGCCCGAATCGTCGGTGCCGTTCCATTTCGGCTTCAACCGGGACATTTACATCCCAAAGGCGCGGGAGATCTTGGCTGCCGCGATACCGCCGCACACAACCCTTATCTTAGGTGCAGAGCGTGCGGATGGATTATTTACGGTTGATGCGCGCTATACATTCAATAGCGTGTATAACAGTCTGTTCGTATTGAGCGAGGGCGCCAAAATCGACAGTATCTACGACAAGACCCATCTGGTGCCTTTTGGCGAATATATGCCGTTCCATGAGACCCTGGCGGCAGTGTTGGGACTGCACGCCTTTTCGCACCGGCTGAGCGGCTTCGAATCGGGCCAGGAGCAGGCTCCTTTGATTCATACGCCACAAGCCCCTGATTTTCTTCCATTAATCTGCTACGAGATCATTTTCCCCGGCCGCGTCGCGGACCTGCACCAGCGCCCGGGCTGGTTCGTGAACGTGACGAACGATGCGTGGTTCGGCGACTCAACCGGTCCCCATCAACACCTCCACCAGGCGCGAATCCGGGCTACGGAGGAAGGTCTGCCGGTCATGCGCTCGGCAAACACCGGGATTTCCGCAGTTATAGATCCTTATGGCAGGGTTCTGGCTCAATTAGACTTGGGCGAAACCGGTGTAGTCGATCATGGCTTACCGAAGGCATTACCGGCAACGTTTTATGAAAAGACAAGGATTCCCGCATTCATTTTTTTGTTGCTGCTGCCGCTTGAATCTTATTTGATTTTAATCGCACTTGGAAAAGCTGCATAAGTGTCGTTTTTGTGACGGAGAACACATCTTCGCCGCACTTTTCGGACAGTTTAGCTATAGTTTCGGCGCTATTTCATGATTGAGATAAGAAGCAACTTGACGGCTTTCACTTTGCTAACTACAACTTATGGGTAGTGGGAATTGATCATTCTGCTGAATGCGCTCAACTTGGAATTAACCGGACCGGAAGGGGGCCAATTATGGGCATGTTGGAGTCGTCAGTGTCGATCCTAGGCGATAACGAAGAACTTTACGAAACCCCGGGTAGAAAGCCGAACCCGGTGGACGTTCACGTCGGCAGCCGCGTGCGCTACCGGCGTATGATTATCGGCATGAGCCAGGAAAAGCTGGGTGAGAGAATGAACCTCACATTCCAGCAAATCCAGAAATACGAGAAGGGCACGAACAGGATTGGAGCGAGCCGGCTATTCCAGCTCTCGAAAATTCTAGAGGTCCCCGTCGGATATTTCTTCGAGGACGCGTTCGCCAATAGCGCTCCCTCGAACCCGCTGCAGGGAATGCGTGAGCCAGAGCAAGAAGCCGTCCTTCTCGACTTCTTGAATTCGCGCGAGGGGCTCGACCTCAACAGAGCCTTTGCAAAGATCCACGATCCAAAAGTCAGACGGCGTGTTATCGATCTCGTAAGGGCCTTGTCAGAAGAGAAGCCTGAGGCTAAGGAAAGCCAGACTGTGATCGAGGACGATCTAAGTTAGCGCGGCCCAAGCGCCGCGCTCCAAAACACACCGAGGATTGGACGGGGCCGTGGCTCGCAAGAATTATCTCTTCACCAGCGAATCTGTATCGGAGGGGCACCCCGATAAGGTTTGCGATCAAATATCCGATGCTATCGTCGATCTGTATCTCGGCGCCGACCCTCACTCGCGAGTGGCGCTCGAGACGCTGGCTACAACGAACCGGGTCGTGCTCGCGGGCGAAGTGCGGGGGCCCGCAAGCGTCGGCCCTGAGAATATGATCGATGCGGCCCGGCAGGTCATCCGGGATATCGGCTACGAGCAGGCCGGTTTCGACTGGCGGAAGGCCCAGATCGATTGCTACGTGCATTCGCAATCGGCAGATATAGCGCAGGGCGTGGACGCCTCCGGCAATAAGGATGAAGGTGCCGGCGACCAGGGCATCATGTTCGGCTATGCCTGCCGCGAGACCGAAGACTATATGCCGGCGCCAATCTACTACGCGCACCGGATATTGTTCGAGATGTCGCGGCTGCGCCATTCCGGGCAGCTTCCCGAGCTTGGACCGGATGCCAAGAGCCAGGTGACGCTGTTTTACGAGGATGGCAAACCGGTACGGGCCACCTCGGTTGTGGTCTCCACGCAGCATGGCGAGGACGTGAGCCAGGAGCGGGTGCGCGAGATCGCCGGCACTATCGTTTCCGAGGTTCTGCCCAAAGGCTGGATGTGCCCGAAGGACGACTTTTACGTGAACCCGACTGGCCGCTTTGTGGTTGGCGGCCCGGATGGGGACGCAGGGCTGACCGGCCGGAAGATAATTGTGGATACCTACGGCGGCGCGGCTCCTCACGGCGGCGGCGCTTTTTCCGGCAAGGACCCGACGAAGGTCGACCGTTCGGCGGCTTATGCGGCCCGCTATGTCGCCAAGAACGTCGTTGCGGCGGGGCTCGCGGACAAATGCTGCCTTCAGCTTTCCTACGCCATTGGCGTTGCCAAGCCTTTGTCGATCTATGCGGACCTGTACGGCACGGGGCGCGTCGAGGAGGACAAGCTGGAAGCGGCCCTCATGGAGGTGATCGACCTCAGCCCGCGCGGCATTCGCGAGCGCTTAGGGCTCAGCCGCCCGATTTACCGGCGCACGGCCTCCTATGGCCATTTCGGCCGCACGCCCGATGCGGATGGCGGGTTCTCTTGGGAGCGCCTCGATCTGGTGGATGCGCTGAAAGACGCGCTGAGCTGAGGCGGGGCGGTTGCGGCATAGGCGCGCAGGTCTCGCCACACATTTGTCATGATTGGCAATAGCGAAAACCCGCCGGACATGCCATCCGGCGGGAAGTGTAACAGCCCCCTGCGTTCCTTTGGGCGCAGGAGAGGCCGCAGGCTGTCGCCGCGGCAGGCTTCGCTGCTCACGAGCGGGCTTGAGCGTCTGAGGGTGGATTTGAGCCGGCCGGCTGGCGAAAACGGCCTAGCCGCACTTTTCGCCGATCCAATCGAAGAAACCTGGCTCGAAATCGGCTTCGGCGCCGGCGAACACCTCATCTGGCAGGCTGAACATAACGCCCGCGCCGGGATAATCGGCGCGGAGCCTTATGTGAACGGCGTCGTGGCCGCGCTTTCGGCGGTCGAAGCGCGGCAGCTTCAGAGCCGCGTGCGGTTCCACGGCGACGACGTTCACCCGCTGCTCGAATGGCTGCCACCGGCGAGCCTGTCCCGCGCCTTCATGCTGTTCCCCGACCCGTGGCCCAAGAAGCGCCACCGCGAGCGCCGGCTGTTCTCGCCAGCGATGCTTGGCAAGTTGGCGCGTATCCTCCGGCCCGGCGCCGAGTTCCGCTTCGCCTCCGATATCGCCGATTATGCAGAAGCCGCCATCGTGCATGCCAACGCTCATCCGGATGTTGAGCTTTCGCTGACCTTCACCTCGGCGAACCGTGATGCCGTGCCGGATTGGCCCGTCACACGCTACGAGACGAAGGCGGCCAAGGCCGGCCGCTCCTCCACGTTTATCGTGCTGAAGCGCAGACCCCTCGCAACGGCCGCCGCGCCCTCCCGTTAAATCCAGAAGACGCAGCCATTCGGCCACTCGTCCACAGTATTACGCTGTTCCGGGATAGCATGAATGCCCCAAGGGCCGCGTTTTCGTGTACAATCGCCAATTGAGAGCGCCATGCTGGACAAGGTGGCCGCTGTCATGTTCCGCCTAGAGACAGCGCGTCCTCTTGCCTTCGGTGCACCGTCCGGCGCTGGCGGAAAACGGTGAGAGCCATGGATATTGATGACCTAAGGCTATTG
>JBKQNN010000379.1:0-12993 GCA_052145975.1 Rhodomicrobium sp.
GGCCGCCGCGTCGTGTTCCGCTCGCTCGATATCGGCAGCGATAAGGTTCTGCCATACTTCAAGAAAATCAAAGAGGAAAACCCGGCGCTCGGCTGGCGTGCCATTCGCATGTCGCTCGACCGGCCCGGCCTTTTCCGCACACAGACCCGCGCGCGTCTCAGGGCCGCGGCGGGGCGCGAACTTTCGCTCATGCTGCCGTTTATCGCCGATATCTCCGAGTTCCTGGGCGCGAAAGAGCTTATCGCGAAGGAGGTCGCGCACGCGGAACGGCATGGCCATCAATTGCCATCCACGATGCGCATCGGCATCATGGTCGAGGTTCCGGCGGTCGTGTATCAGCTCGATGCGATCTTGCCGCTAGCCGACTTCATTTCGGTGGGCAGCAACGATCTGTTCCAGTTCTTCTTCGCGGCGGACCGGGAGAACGACCGGGTGGCGCGCCGCTTCGATTCCTTGTGCCCGTCCGCTTTGCGCCTGCTGAAAGACATCGCCGGAAAGGCGAAGGCGCATAATGTCGATTTCGGGTTATGCGGAGAGATGGCCGGGCGTCCCATCGAGGCGATGGCCTTGATCGCGCTTGGATACCGCTCGATCTCCATGGCGCCGGCCTCGATCGGCCCCGTGAAAGCCATGGTGCTTTCGGCGAACGCGAAAAAGTTGAACCAGGCCGTGCTCGAACTCGTGGACGCAAATTGCCGCAACATCCGCCGCGAGCTTGCCGGCTACGCTCAGAAAGAAAACATCGACATTTAGGCTTTGCCCAAAAATGGGTTCCGCGGGCGTCCGGCATCCAAATCGCCGGGCGTCAAACCCGAGGGTGCTGTGCCTGGGGCTAAACAAGTGCTACTTTTGAAACGATCGCAACCGAACACCCAGAATGGATATGGCTGAACTTGAAATCATTGGAGTGCCAGTTTCGAACTATGTCCGCTCGATCCGCATGCTATGCGAGGAAAAGGGCATCGAGTAACAAGCTCAATCCGGCGCGCCCGCACTCGCCCGATGTGACTGCGGTTCATCCCGCTGGACAGGTGCCGTGCATGCGCCACGGGGACGTGGCGCTTTTCGAGAGTCAGGCGATTGCAACCTACATCGACAAAGCGTTTCCAGGACCGAAATTCTTCCCTGACGACGCCTTAGGGGCCGCGCGCACCGTACAGTGGGTGTCCTACGGCAACGTCAAGGTTGACCATTGGATCATGCGCGAATTTGTGGTGCCAGCTGTGTTTTTCGACAAGGCAAAGGGGCCCGATACGGTCAGGATTGCCGGCGCAATACCGGAAATTGAGAAGTGCCTCGCGGCCCTGGAGAGCGCGATTGCCAAAACCGGTTACCTTGCCGGCAGCGCCATCACCTTCGCGGACATAAACGTCCTGCCGATGCTGGACATATTCGGGCAATTCCCGCAGGGCAAGGAACTGCTCGCGGAACGTTCTGCCCTCCGCGCCTATATCGCAAAGTTGATGGCACGCCCCTCTTTCACCGGCTCCTCCGCCGCGCCCGTGAAGTTACAGCATGGCCGCACTCTTTGTTTACCATCTCCTGCGCTTATGATAGTCATGGTGCCCGCTTTTTACGAAAGGGTGCTGCATTATATTCGCCCAAACAGCGCCGGAAACGCGATCCACTGAGTGTCACCGAAGAAACCGCACATCGAAGAGCTAGAGGCCCTGCTCGGCTATACGTTCAAGGACAAGAGCCTCCTAGCCGAGGCGCTGACGCATGCCAGCGCGCGCGCCAGCCACGGCGGGCACGACAATGAGAGGCTGGAATTCCTAGGCGACCGCGTTCTGGGCCTTTCCATCGCGGCTTTGCTTTACTCGCAGCTCCCCGAGGCCCGCGAGGTGGAATTCGCCCGCCATTATAACGCGCTCGTCTGCAAGGGCTGCTGCGCGGAGGTCGCGAACGCCCTCGAACTTGGGCCGCGTCTTATCATGGCGCCGAGCGAGGCGCGCACCGGCGGCCGGAGGAAGGACGTGATCCTCGCCGACGCCTGCGAGGCGCTCTTGGGCGCGATCCATGTCGATGGCGGCTTCGCGGCGGCGGAAGCGGCGGTTTGCAAGCTCTGGGGGCCTTACCTGACCACGGCGGCAACGCCTGCGCCCGACGCCAAGACGGCGCTCCAGGAATATGCCCAAAGCCAGAGGCGCGGCCTTCCCGAATATCGCGAGACCGCACGGAGCGGCGCGGACCACGCGCCAAGCTTCACGGTGCAGGTCACGGTCAACGGCCTGAGCCCTGCGCTTGGCGAGGGGACGTCGCTCAAGAAGGCGCAGCAGGCTGCGGCGGAAGCGCTGCTCGTCCGCGAAGGGGTTTGGCGGAAGGAGGCCGAGCTTGCCTAAGAAGGATGCGGCATCGGAATCGGGCACGCATGGCGCTCAAGTAGCCCAAGGGGCGATAGCGCCAGCAAGATGCGGCTTTGCCGCCGTCATCGGCGCGCCCAACGCCGGCAAATCCACGCTCGTGAACGCGCTTGTAGGCGCGAAGGTGTCCATCGTAACGCACAAGGCCCAGACCACGCGCACGCGCGTGCGCGGCATCGCCATCGAAGGCCAGAGCCAAGTCGTCCTCGTCGATACGCCGGGCATCTTCGCGCCCAAGCGCCGCCTCGACCGGGCCATGGTGGATACCGCCTGGACGGAGGCGCAGGAGGCCGACCTTGTGGTGCTGGTTGCCGACGCCGCCCGCGGCTTCGACGATGTTGCGGACCCCGTTCTGGAACACGCGCGCGAGCTGACCATGCCGCTTGTGCTGGCGCTCAACAAGATCGACAAGATCAAGAAGGACAAGCTGCTGACGCTCGCCGCGGAAGCCTCCAAGCGCCTGAAGATCGACGAGCTGTTCATGATCTCGGCTCTGTCGGGCGATGGAGTGGCAGCCCTGCGATCCTATCTCGCAAGCCGGATGCCGCCAAGCGTTTGGCTGTTCCCCGAAGACCAGATCGCCGACGCTTCCTTGCGCCAGTGGGCGGCGGAAATCACGCGCGAGAAGATGTTCCTGCGCCTGCATGAGGAAATCCCGTACTCGTCCACGGTCGAAACCACAGGCTGGAAAGAGCTGCGCGACGGCTCGGTTCGCATCGACCAGACGATCTTTGTCGAGCGCGACAGCCAGCGCAAGATCGTGCTCGGCGCCAAGGGCCAGGCGATCAAGCAGATCTCGATGGAAGCGCGCAAGGAGATCGCCGAGGGCGTCGAGGCGGCCGTGCATTTGTTTCTGTTCGTGAAGGTGCGCGAGAACTGGGCGGACGACCCCGAGCGCTACCGCGAGATGGGCCTCGAATTCCCCAAGTCGTGACGGGCGGCGCGACTTATTCTTCAGGCTCAGTCCGCAATGTCCTGCGCGGGGCCACAGGCGAAAATTGATCCTCACCGGCCTAATGGCAAAGCCAATTGGAGCTAATTTGGGTTGGCGGCTTTGGCGATCAAGGTGCCCTATTCTCAACGAGTGCTCGCCACGCTCATTTAAATCCGAGTGTATTCCAGCTACTAATGGCTGCCCTTTCTGATACAAACAAAATATTGGGGTTGCGTCACAGAAAGCATGCCCCTGCGTGGTCCTTCCAACTCGAGGCACAGGTCGATATCCGCCGGCGATTTCGATATAAACTCAGCAACAAACTCTATTTTTTGCCTTATACTTAGCGTGGCAAGGTATGGTAAATCGGTTAGAAATGAAGAAGCTATAATATCTCCGAAATTATTGCCAAAAAAACGACTGGGCTGGTTCTCGATCTGCTCGATCTCGAAGCCCGTGGTCCCAAATATGCCTTCAAGATTTGTATGCGCAAGTGCAAAATCTGCTTTACCTTGGCTGATACCGAATACTTGATGACGATGTTCGAATTTTGAACGGTACGCCCCCGATTCCCCATTCACCTGCTCTACAAATGCCGAGCACACGCGCCCAGTAAATCCATCAAGTTCATCAGCAAAAGATATGATGATGCGCCCTCCATTGGAAAGAAAGCGAAATACTCTACGCAGAAACATTTCTAGATTTGATGCAAAATATATAGAGTGCAAAGACATGCAAATATCTTGAGTTTCATTATAGGTTTCGAACACCCCTTCACCGCTAGCGCCACCAAAAACATCGTCTATCGTTTCAGATATCACATCAAACTTAGTAAGGGAGCATGCGGAGTGCGCAACATCGCTATATGTGTTTCTGTACTCACTGTTTGGCTCAATAATACCAATATTTACGTTACCTAGCAAATTTGACAACAAAAAACTACTTGTCTTGCCGTCCCCCGCACCAATGTCCAGCACACTTGTTGGCTAGCAGAGATTGCAAAAAAAATGCAACCGCTTTGGTGCAAGGTAATCTCTCTGGTCAGTTCCAATCATAGTCATGTTCACGCAAGAATACAGGAATTCTTTGTCTTGAATACCATCAATCAGTTCCAACTCCGCATATAAGTTTTCCTTTAAAAGTCGAGAAAAACAAAGGGCGTAAAGATCATTGGTGTCTACATTACTTAGTTCTAGTGCCAAAAGTTTGCCATATTTCGCCAACAGCGCTTTCTTGGCGACTAAACTCTCGCGAGGCACGCTCAATCGTTTATACATGCAGTTTCCTCATTGATGCGTTTCAGGGGAGACGGGCTCGCAAAATAGCGGCTCGGATCATTGGGCGCGATAGGATTCCCACTTCGTTGTGGAGTTGCTTGTAATGATGCCGTCATATAGGTAGATAGCAGAATATTCTTTGAAAAACAGTTCGTATTGATGGTGAATTCATTCAGGAGAATTGTATTAGTATTTGACATACTGTCCGTAATATTGCATGGCGTTATATTTATATTTCTAGCGAAAAACATAAATAATCATGATGTTTTTGTTTTTTTGTATATGTTTTTATTATTATTTAACGCATTTTGGCTTATCTTAACATGGCTGGCTTCGCGCAGAAGATACTATGATTTTTGGAGGTCGTTCGTATCTGGTGATCGGGTCAATGACGTGACGGCGTTAGGGGGACCGTGGCGCTGGGCTGCAAACAACATCATACATGCCTTTCTTCTGTTTGTGGTTCTTTATAAGCTAGAGACAATAGTTAGCTTTTTTTATCCTAAAATACATTATATAAGGGATGAGGATTATTGGAATTGGGCAGCGGTATTTGCGGCTATACCGCTGCTAA
Organism: Rhodomicrobium sp.; assembly: GCA_052145975.1. GTDB lineage: Bacteria > Pseudomonadota > Alphaproteobacteria > Rhizobiales > Rhodomicrobiaceae > Rhodomicrobium. The sequence goes on from JBKQNN010000379.1 coordinate 5,149, forward strand.
CAAACTCTCTTTTCGATTATGCTCTTACCTGGAGCGTTTATTTTCCTAGAATCAGTAAGATTTATAACGATCTTACCGCTGGCAGCACCGAGTAAGGCCTGTTGGGGTTGCGGCCCGCATTTGAGGCATCATTCCAGGTAAGGTATTCGAAAGCTGAACATTGGGCACCGGCAAGCGCAAGACCGGGTACCAAGCGTCAGGTGTTGACCACCAGCGATAAGGTGGCAAGGTCCCTTGACGTCCAGAAGCGGCAACGTGGCGCCAGTTCCTGGATCGCCACGGCGGCGGCGCCGCTTTGCGATGACGCGCGTTGCCACCGATAGGCAGGATAGCCATTCCGTAGAGCCGCATCGTAGTTAAATTTCAGTTGGTTAATGGGCAGGCGCGAACTTTTCCGCCGCCGTCTTTCTACGAATCTTTTGCCACTTTAGGTCGAATTCTACGATTCCAAAATACCTGTTAATATTAGATTATTGCGCGAGTTAACCACGAATCCCAATCTGGGGTTGCGGAAATAGTTAACGGCAAGCAAGGGTTATTTCTGCGATTTCAATGGCTTATTCGTCCGTGTTACGCTCATGACCTGCCGGAGCGGTTTTTTCTTGGCTTCGGGTGACAGGACCAAGAAAGTCAAGCCCGCGGGCATGTATTGGCAGAAGATATGGGTTTACTGGTATTTAAAAAATGCGGCTGCCACAGTATGCAAGGAGGACTATTTGCAGGGAAATGCCTGCGCCACGTGCGTTAAGGGCCAGCGCGAGCTAGGCAGGACAAATAGAAGGCAGGCTCTTGCGAGGGTTTGCCTGGGCTCAGCCGCGTTGTTTCTTCCTCCAGGCGCCTGCCGCGTTTCCTCAACGCCATTCCTTAGCAGGAGCGTGTGAAATAATGAGCGCACCCCTGCCGTCATGGCCGGGCATGACCCGGCCATCCAGTAACACACTGAGTGCATTGGGTTTTTCTGGATGGCCCGGTCAAGCCGGGCCATGACAACCGAGTTTGCTGCAATGCCCTGCGCGGCGTTAGCGCATCGGTAAGGAGCTATGGGGCACGATTGCGTTATGGGAAGGCGCAGGCGTGGCTGGGAGGTACTGAATGGCGTTATTTGCAGGGTTGAGAGCGGGGACAGGGCGGTTGCCGGAAGACTTGCGGCCGGATCGGGCAGCGCGGGCTGGAGGAGCTTCCGGTGAGCGGAGATCGCGCCAAAACGTAAACGCGTGCCGCGGCGCTCAGCCGCTGAAAAACGCAAGGTTCGGGAGACCCCCCTATCGAACATGGCTAACAAATTGCTAAAAACCTATGGCGGCCGGCATCACTCCGCGGCATCGATCAGCGCCTCTCGCGGCTCCTTGCGCTCCTCAACTTCAAGTCCGTCTATGCGAGCGGCGCGGCCGGCGATTTTGTCCGTGGACGCCAGTATTTTCTCCACATCGGGGCCGAGCTGAGAAAAGTGGCGCTGCAAATCGTGGACGCGCGCCTTCAGCTGCGAGACATCCTTGAGCATGAATCCCACCTCCCGCTGGATGACATCGGCCTGCTCGCGCATCCGCACGTCCTTGAGGATCGCCATCATGGTCTGCACCGCGAGCATGAGCATATTGGGCGAGACGATCACGATGCGCGCCCGGTGCGCCGTCTGGATGAGGCCGGGAAAGTTTTCGTGCAGTTCCGCATACACGGACTCGGAAGGCACAAACATCATGGCCGTATCCTGGGTCTCGCCGGGAATAAAATATTTCTCCGCGATGTCCTCGACGTGCTTGGCAACGTCGCGCCGGACGCGCCCTTTCGCCTCGCGCAGCTCGGCTTCGCCGTGAGCCTGGCGGAGCGCTTCGAAGCTTTCCAAAGGAAATTTGGCGTCGATGACAATGCCGGCGGGTGCATAGGGGAGATGGATCAGGCAGTCCGGCCGCCGGCCGTTCGATAGCGTTGGCTGGAAGCTGTAGGCTCCTTTCGGCAGCCCGTCCTCGACAATCGCCTCCATGCGGATTTGCCCGAAAGCGCCGCGCGCCTGTTTGTTGGAGAGCACATCCTGGAGGGAGACGACTTGGCCCGAAAGCTCGGTGATGGTCCGCTGCGCCGTGTCGATTGCCGCCAGCCGCTCATAAAGCTTTGTCAGATTGTCGGAGGTGCGCCGGCCGGTTTCCTCAACGCTTGTGCCAAGATGCTGCGCGGCGCGGTCGAGCCGCTCGTTCAAGCTGCGCGCCAGCTCTTCCTGGCGAAGCGCGGTGATCTCGGTTATCTGCGTGACGCTTGCGCCAAAGTGCTGGGTAGCGTGGTCAAGCCGGTCATTCAAGGTGCGGGTAAACTCTTCTTGCCGGAGCGATGTAATCTCCGTCATTTGCGCGAGCCGGCCTTTGAGCTCCGCGAGCTCGAACTCCGCGGCGCGCGCCTGATCCGCCCGAAGCCGCTCCTCCCTTGCGCGAAGCATACCCTGGCGGATCGTAAGAACGATCAGCAGCAAAAGAGCGAAGAAGACGGCGGCTCCGGCGAGCACCGCTAGAAGCGCGAAAGGATCGTCCCTAAGCCATCCCGAAAAAGTCACATTTGCCATACTCGCGGCCCTCCCGCGAGGACCGTAGCTGATTCGTTCCTTTGAACGGAACCGGAACGCGTCCTCTCTCCCCAAAGCGAAAAGAGAGGATCGATTTGTGCCTGCCTAAGCGTGGATCGACTCGCCATGCTGCGTGATATCGAGGCCCTCTATCTCGCAGGCAGGCGGCACCCTGAGTGGCACGAACAGCCCGACGAGCTTCAAGAGGCCGAAAGTGACCGCGCCGCACCAAAGGACGGTGACTACGACGCCGTAAGCTTGAATGAGCAACTGGCTGGGATTGCCTTCGAGAAGTCCCGGAAGACCGGCAGGGGTGTCGGCGCTTACCGAAACGCTAGCAGCCGCGAACACGCCGGTTAGAAGCGTCCCCAAGACGCCGCCTACACCGTGTACGCCGAACACGTCGAGCGAGTCGTCATAGCCGAGCATCCGCTTGATTTCGGTCGAGGCGTAGAAGCAGACCCCGCCCGCGAGAACGCCGATCAGGGCGCCGTGCCAGGGCAGAATGTAGCCGGACGCCGCCGTAACCGTGCCAAGGCCCGCCACCGCGCCAGAGATCAGGCCGAGCACAGAGGGTTTGCCGCGGAATTGCCATTCGAGCCCCATCCAGGTAAGCGCGCCTGCACTCGCCGCGAGATGCGTGGCAACGATGGCGAACGCCGCGCGCGCGCCCGCGCCATAGGCGGACCCGCCGTTGAAGCCGAACCAGCCGACCCACAGTAGGCCCGTGCCGACCACCGCCATTGAAAGATCGTAGGGCGCCAAATTGTCGGTGCCGTAGCCGCGACGCTTTCCGAGCACAAGCGCCGCCACGAGCCCCGCGACGCCAGCATTGATGTGCACCACCGTGCCGCCGGCGAAGTCCAGCAAGCCCGCCTTGGCAAGGAAGCCGCCGCCCCAAACCCAATGCGCAATCGGCACGTAGACGAAGATGAGCCAGAGGGCGGAGAACAACAGAAACGCCGCGAAGCTCATGCGCTCGGCCGTCGATCCCGCCACGAGCGCCACCGTGATGACCGCGAAGGTCATCTGGTAGATCATGAACAGGATTTCCGGGATGGTGCTGGCGAAGGGGCTGACCGAGTTCATGCCGATGCCAGTCAGGAACCATTTGCCGAAGGAACCGATATAGGCGCCGTCGCCGGTGAAGGCGAGGTTGTAGCCGAATGCCTTCCAGATGAGCGAGCCGAGCGCCACGGCTGCTAAGCTCTGCGCCATGGTGGCAAGGATATTCTTCTTGCGGACCATGCCGCAATAGAACAGCGCAAGTCCCGGTATGGTCATCATCAGCACGATGCCGGTTGCCACGAGCATCCATGCCGTGTCCGCGCCGTCGATCTTTGCCGGCCCGGCAAATACTGGAGTAGCGCTCAATGTGAACACCGCCGCAGTTGCGGCGGCGCGCGGCCCAAGGCGCGATAAAGCCGGTAGTTTCATTTTATCCCCCTGCCCGGATTGGAAATTCCTTAGCTGCGCTACCGCGCTTCGCCCTACTTGAGCGCAAATGGACGCAGTCTAGAGCGCGTCGCTGTCGCTCTCGCCGGTTCTGATGCGCACCGCATGCTCGATGGGCAACACGAAGATCTTGCCGTCGCCGATTTCGCCCGTGCGGGCGGCCTCCGAGATGATCTCAACGGTGCGGGCCACGAGGTCTTCCGGCACGGCAACCTCGATCTTAAGCTTCGGCACGAAGGAAATCTGGTATTCGGCGCCCCGATAGATTTCCTTGTGCCCTTTTTGGCGGCCGTAGCCCTTCACCTCGCTGACGGTCATGCCGCCAGCGCCGGCCTCCGTCAGCGCCTCACGTACCTCGTCGAGCTTGAATGGCTTTATAACGGCTGTGATGAGCTTCATGGGAGGGGCCCTCATTGACGCTTCTTTCGATGCATGTGCTTCCAGTTTAAGCGTTTGCCTTAATCTTGTGCTGAAGCAGCGCATCTAATGCACAAAATATAGCCTGAATGCCAGAAAATTGCACTTGCAGCTAGTGCCGCACCCCGCCCCGTCGAGGAGCGCCGCCCAGGAAAGAACAGCTACTATCGAGTGTCAGCGATCCAGAATGCGCGCGTTCCCTCTCCCCATGGAGCCCATGGGAGAGGTACAGGGGTAATGCCCTATGGTTCGGACCCATCCCTCAGCGATAGCGGGTTGCGCCAGCGCTAGCTTAGCATTGTTCCAATTTTGCCAAAAATGCGGGCCGCCTCCACGCACGGCATTAAGCAGATCGTGCCTAGAACGGAGCAGTATTCAACGGGCCGTTAGCAGCAGGTCAGTCCCAGTACGGCTTTGCTTCGTAACATCATTGCCGGGGGTGCATTCATGCGCGCGCTACTTATACCACTTGCGATCTGCCTGCCGTTGCGCGTTGCTTCCGCAGGTTCCACGCTTTCGTTCACCAACTCGCAGCAGGACGTTCTGAACGGCGCCTCGGCCGTAATTGCCACCGCCAATTATGGGAAGGGCGTCGTCTTCGGCGATATCGATACCGGCATTGTATCGCAATGGATCGGGTTCACCCCGGCCTACAACGGCGTGGGCCTGCCGAACATCAATACGTCTCAAAGCGCGGTGTGCATCGGTGCCTGTCCCACCGGAGCCTTTCCAACCGACGGCAACGGCCACGGCACGTTTACCGCGAGCGAAATGGTTGGCGGCGTCCCTGGCGCAGGCATCCTCGGCATGGCGCCGGCCGCGACCTTGATCGCGGTGCAAGTGTTGAACGCGCAAGGATCGGGCAATGCGAGCGATGTCGCCAACGGCATCGTCTACGCCGCCAATAAAGGCGCGCAGGTCCTGAACCTCAGCCTTGGGCCCAGCGGGAGCGCGGCTCAGCAGGCGGCCTTTTACGAAAGCCTCGCTCCGGCGATCAATTACGCCGCTTCGAAAGGCGTCTACGTCGTGTTTGCAGGGGGAAACAGCAGCCAAGCCTTTGCTGGCGGCACGGCGGTCACCGGGTTCACCAACACGGCCTTGCAGCACATGCTGTTCATGGGCTCGACCAACGCAAGCGAGACGTTGAGCTCATTCAGCAATACGCCCGGCAGCGGCTATTTCCTTTCGACGTCCGGCACGAAATATAGCTACAGCAGCATGTGGATGATGGCGGACGGCGAGAATATCTGGGGTGCCAGCAACTACTACTCCAAGCAATACGGCTATTCCTACATCACTCAAATGTCCGGCACATCGATGGCTGCGCCGCAAGGTGCCGGCGCGATTGGCCTTCTGCTCGCGGAATGGCCGGTCTTATACAAAAACGGCACGGCGGCGCAGGTTCTTGAAGCAAGCGGAACCTATTTAGGCGCCAGCACTACTTACGGCGACGGCTATCTCAACCTGGCAAAAGCCTTTTCGCCCATCGGCCCCATGTCGGTGCTGCAGTCGAATGGCGTAGATATTCCAATCCGGGGGACAAGCATGGTCAGCGGCGGAGCGCTCGGCTCTTTGCCAGGTTTGGCCGCGAGCCTGAGCAACTACACCGCATTCGACTCCTTCCAGCGCAATTTCGCTATGAACCTGTCGGGGCTGATCCAGGTCAGGCCATCCCCAGCGGCCGTTGTGGGCCTATCCTCCGCGGCCCAAGCCTTCACAAACACGGTGCATTTTGCCGATGGCAGCACCCTGGACTTCACCGGCGGTTCCCCATACGCAGGCGCGGGCGGCGAGGTTAGCGCTTCCGCTCCGGCACAGTGGGCGAGCACGCTGACCATGCCATCCGGCACGACAGTGGCGATGGGCAATGGCTTGCCCGCTTCCGCTGCCTTCGCCGGAGCGCTGTGGGGCGGCGGCAGCGCGGCGGCGGCGCAGACACCCGGGGCCGGCGCCTCCAATGCCTTGCTGGAGCTGGCGCAGGGCGGCGCGTTCGCCGCTTACGGCACTGAGACCGGCAGCGGTGTGCGCTTCGCTTTCGCTTGGTCGTCGACGCCGGAGGTTCAACCGGGCCTGCTTGGCAGCAACTGGGCGGTGCCGGATGCCAGCGCGTCCAGCGCAGGTGCGAGCTGGACCATGACGGACGGCTGGAAGGCGGGGCTGACGTTTGGCACCCTCGGCGAGCATAACGGGCTACTCGGCTCGGCTTACGCTCCCGATGGGCCGCTTAATTTCGGCTGCCAGAACCGCAGCTTGTCTATTGGCGCGTCGTCGGTCTTCGATCTGGGCAGCAATCTCAGCCTCCTGGTTGACGCCGGCCTGGCGCGCGCCGATGCATCGAACCCCGCCAGCGGTATCGTTTCCGGCGTTTCGCCCCTCTATGCCCGCAGCTTCGGCACAACACTCACCGAGGCCAGCATCTTCACCGGCGGCGACGCCCTATCGCTGATGGCGCGCGCACCTTTGCGGGTCTTTTCCGGCTCGGCGGAGTTGACGGCCGCCTCCGTGGACGCACAGGGCAACCCCGTTCTTTCTGGGCAGCGCATCGGTCTGGCGCCAACCGGGATCGAGACGGATTTCACCGCCGGCTATCGCGCTCCGCTTGGCGTGGGGTCAACCTGGAACGTCTCACTTGAAGGCCGGCTCGATCCAAACAACGTCGCGGGCACCTATGACGTTACCGCGGTGATTGGCGCCAAGTTCAGGTTCTAACTCTGGCTACCGGCTCAGCGTTCCGCGCCGGGAATATGGTGCCGGCCGTGATCCGCGGGGCGCTCATGGACGCCAGGTTCGGGGTTAAACGGCGCCTCCAATTCCGTCAGATGTGCGCCGGCGCGGATCAGCATCTCCGCAACGGCAGGGTCGGGCCGGACGCGGAGCGTAGCGGGCCAGATTTCGGCCGGCACGCGCCGGTTACCGAGATGCCAGGCGAGCCGCACGAGCTGGCGCGGATCGTGGTGGCGCACCTCCACCACCGGCTCCTCCGCCGCCCGCACGAGAACCCAGCGCCCGTCTCCGAGCCTTAGGCCATCGCCATCCGCCATGACCTCTGGATGCGGCAAATCGAGCAAAATCTCCTCGCCATGGTCCGTCATCAGCGTCTTGCGGGCGCTGTGGCGCGCTTCGAAATCGAGCGTCACACTCGCTTCGGCTTCAGACTCCGGCCATAGCCCTTTCCGGCGGTGGGCAAGCGCGCTATGCATCGAGGAATTCGTCAAAACTGTCTCCCACGCAATTTTACCCTTAAACGCAGCCGGCACAAAGCGGCAACTAGTACGCCCCGCGGGAAATCCCGCCCCATTTGCCGCAAGCTCGCACGGGATTTCCCGCGGATAAGGCGTACTAGCAGATCTTGGTTGCTAGTGTAGCCGGCCGGAAGTTCGCTTGGCGGCGCGTGCCACAAGCGGGTGCGAACGCGCCGCCGG
>JBKQNN010000380.1:0-4024 GCA_052145975.1 Rhodomicrobium sp.
CGTGCTTGCCGCCTGGACGCGTATCGTTTACCCGGATGCCTCCGCAATTGACATCGGGCGCATGCCCGGCGCCGACGAAGGCGGTTACGCCGGATTTCATGACCAGGTGAACGATCACTTCTGGAAGGTATGGGGCAACGCCTTGTTCCTGTCGGCCTTCTCGGCAGGCATTCAGCTCAGCCAGGGCAACAGCAACAACCAGACGAGCGGGCTTACCGCCACTCAAACCGTAGCCGCCTCTACCGGCCAGCAGATGGGCCAGCTCGGCATGGAGATCGCCAGGCGTAATCTCCAAATCCAGCCGACGCTCGAAATCCGGCCCGGCTACCGCTTCGTCGTCCAGGTCACGAAGGATATCCTCTTGCGCCGGTGGGCGCCAAAGGATCACGCGACCGCTTTCGTCAGCGGCATGCCCTATCGCGAAGGGGTGCAGCGTTAAAAGCGCGGCAATGGGCGCCACCGTTTAGACAGGCGGCCGCCCATTGCTTCAATCTTCACAAAGCCCGCTAGCCGTAAACCTGAGGGAGGCAACCCGCGTTCCTACCGCGATCATGGCGGTTTCAACTGCTGCACACCCAGGCGACAACCGGTTCTGGCTCTCAAACCGGAAACGGCGCCGCAGGCGGAAGTTGGCGTGCACCTGACCTAAGCGGCTATGTTTCTGTTTTGCTACATATGTCGGCTCTCGAAACCACATCATTGCCGCGCGGACGTCCAGCGTTCTATCGAAACACGGTAGCCGTTGCCATAGGTTATCCGCTCGGGTACTTGGAATATGTCGTAGGCCATGAAGGTCCGTATGGGTAGGTCTGGCTCTCCTTTGGGCCGGTGATCTTCTGGCTGCATAGCCGGAGAAAATTAACTGGCGAGGCTCTCTCTTATGTCCGCCCATTTCCTGTCCAACCGACGGGGTGCACCTTACTCTTAGCTTCGCTACCAAGTATCCCGGTTTATCGTTGAAACTACATCTGAGATCGCCTAGCGCGGGCTGTCCTATGCATCAGGTGATGAATGTTGCAATCTAATTCTCCTCTCAAATTTTGGGGGAAAACGCGTGCGGCCGCTTCCGCAAACGGAGCGCCGTTGTCGCACGGCCTTGTTCACCACTCGCTCGACGTGGCTGCTGTTGCTGAGCGGCTTTTAAGCGCTTTTCCGCGCCGTCTGGCATTCATTGCGGGATTGTGCCGCTCCGGGCCTGAGGCCGCGAAGGCCCTCCTAATCCGGCTCATCGCACTTCACGATATCGGCAAATTCCATCCAAGCTTCCAGGCGAAACAGCCGGAACTTTGTCTGCCGGAGCTCGTTCGCGAAGGCGCGAGCGGCGGCGGGCGGCACGATGCAATTGGCTATAAGATGCTCGAAAGCGAGGAATTCGATTTTTTGAGCGACTTCCGGCCTTGCCTCGGAGACTGGTATGATGGCTATTTTTTCGATCTATGCGCCGCAGTGGCGTTTCATCATGGTAGCCCGTCAGATTGCGAGCCGGATTTTCTGAAAGGCGCAAGGCTGGTGCGACCCGCCATCGCGGCGTTCCGTGAACAGCTTGCCAGTCTCATTCCTCTCGAAATCTGCGGGAGCGGCCCTGCCAATGAAAAAGATAGCGCAATACTGTCTTGGTCCGTTGCGGGGTTGACAGTGCTTTCGGACTGGATCGGATCCAACTCGCACTATTTCGACTATCCTCACCCCGAGATGAGCCTTGCAGCCTACTGGGAGCACGCCCGCTCGCAAGCCGAGCAAGCTATCGCAGCATCGGGCATTTTACCGTCGTCTCCGAAATCCCTTGAAACCGTGAGCGGTTTCCTGGCCGCCGGCCATGCCGCCAGCCCGCTGCAAGAGGCCGTGTTCGGCCTGCGCCTCGGCAACGAACCGCAACTTTTCATAATCGAGGATGTCACCGGCGCGGGCAAGACGGAAGCCGCGCTCATGCTTGCATCCCGCCTGTTGTGCGCGGGCCGGGCCAGCGGACTTTATTTCGCGCTGCCCACCATGGCGACTGCGAACGCCATGTATGAGCGCATGTCCGCCTCGTATCGCGGTTTGTTCGAGGTGGCGGCGGTGCCATCCCTTGTGCTCGCACACGGCAGGAAAGCACTTCACGATGGCTTTTCGTCCTCAATTCTGGAGATTTCGGAGCCGGAAGTCGGACCGCGTACCGCCAATCCCAATGAGGAAGCGGCCGAAGCCACGTGTGCGGCCTGGATCGCAGACGACCGGCGCAAGGCGTTCTTCGCCCATGTTGGCGCGGGCACTATCGACCAGGCGCTCTTGGGCGTTTTGCCGTCCCGCCACCAGGCGCTCCGGCTTTGGGGTTTGGCGGATCGCGTGCTTATTATCGACGAGGCGCATTCTTACGATCCTTACGTAAACAAAGAGCTGGAGCGGCTGATCGAGTTTCACACGGCCCTTGGCGGATCGGCCATCGTTCTGTCGGCGACCCTTGCGAGCGGGAACAGGCAAACCCTGGTAAATTCGTTTTCCCGTGGCCTTCAATCGCCTTGCCGGACAATCGAAAGCGGCGATTATCCGCTTTTGACTGCGGTTTCAGCCGCAGCGCTTAGGGAAACGCCTGTCAAGATGCGTAAGGAACTGCCGCGCAAGTTACCCGTGCGGCGGCTTGCAACCGTGGAAACAGCCATCGAGGAAGTTTGCGCGGCGGCGGAAAAGAACGCCGCAGTGGCCTGGATACGCAACACGGTCGACGACGCCATCGAGGCTTGCGAGGCACTTGAAAAGCGCGGACTGGAGCCGCTTTTGCTCCACGCGCGCTTCGCGATGGGCGACCGGCTGGACAAGGAGCGGGAAATTCAGCGTGCGCTGGGCCGCGATAGCGGCGGCGAGCAACGCCGGCGCGTAATCGCCGGCACACAGATTCTCGAACAATCCCTCGACTATGACGTGGACGCGATGGTGATCGACCTTGCGCCTGTGGACCTGATGGTCCAAAGGGCCGGGCGGCTGTGGCGGCATCGGCGCGAGCAACGCCCGCTTGCGTCACCGGAGCTTCTCATTGTTTCGCCAGACCCGGATGCGCCGACCATCGATAAGGATTGGTACGCCGCCCTGAGCTGCCGCGCGACGGGTGTCTACCAGGACACGGGCGTGGTGTGGCGCAGCGCCAAGGCGTTGTTCGATGCCGGCTTTATCGATACCCCCGGCAACATCCGCGAGCTGATCGCGCTCGTTTATGGCGAGGAAAGCCCTCTTGTCACGCCGGACTGTTTCGAAAGGGCGGCCCTCGACGCGGAAGGCAAAGCGCTCGGGCGGCGGTCTGTCGCGGCGGGCAACCTGCTCCATCTCTGGAAAGGCTATTACGGAAACAACCAGATTTGGATGCGGGACGATAAAATTCCGACGAGGCTGGAAGAGCAACCGTCGACTGTTTTCCGGCTCGGCCGGTTCTCAGGCGGCAAGATCGTCCCTTGGGTTATGCGCGAAACTGACGTCAAGCGAGCCTGGGCGCTATCCGAAGTCAGTATCGCGCAACGGCACGCGAATGGCGTTCCCGCGCCGTCCGGCGGCATGGCTGCGCTGGTGAATGCCGCCAAGGCGGAGTGGGGCAGATGGGAAGCGGATATTCCCCTTCTTATCCTCAAACCGGTCGAAGGCGGCGCGCTCGGCGATGTCTCGCAGGGACGAGTGACCTCGCCGAAAGGCGAACGCACCGCGCTCTATGACAAGCGGCTTGGTTTGCGGTTGGCGGGCGGCTAAGCTGGTTCTGGCCAACGATATTTGGCGCTCCGCCCTGTCGAAGCGCGGGCTCCGGGAACAAACCACGAATTCGGTGGGATCTTTGACATTGTGGAAGCTTTTGATCTATCTTCGATTTTTGGGAAGAGTGTTCCCCGCACACGCGGGGCTGAACCGACCCACGCCGTTTTCGCGAGTATTTTATCACTGTGTTCCCCGCACACGCGGGGCTGAACCGCTTAATCCAAACAAATCATAACCAAAACTCAAGTGTTCCCCGCACACGCGGGGCTGAACCGCTCGCTACAGTAAAAAATCCGGAAAAATTACAGTG
>JBKQNN010000381.1:0-10540 GCA_052145975.1 Rhodomicrobium sp.
CATCGTCATGAATACCCAGGCGGAGCTTGAGCTGGCGGCGCGCGAGCTACAGGACGGCACCTTCATTAAAAGCCGTTGAAGTTTTGTCTGATGCGCCCTCGGCATCGCTCCGGCCGATTGGGGTGGAGCGCAGAAATGGCGATTCCATTGGTTTAGCAAGCGGGCAATGGTTGCTTTCGGAACACGAAAGCAGAAACTTATGGATAGGCCGTCGAACCCTCGCACGTGACCCCAACCGGTCATCTCAAGAACTTTGGCGCAATCGCAATCAATACATGAGCTCATCGGCCAGGAACAGGACTGTCACGCAGATCATTAAAAGCGATGGGGCCGCTGCAAAGAACTTTGTGGAGGAGGCTCATGTCGATTGCACAGAACCTCAACGTAAACGGAAAGCCGGTCTCGATTACTGTCGAGGATCCGGAGATGCCGCTACTCTACGCTCTGCGGGGAAATCTCGGACTGCATGGCCCGCACTTTGGCTGCGGCCTCGGCCAATGCGGCGCCTGTACCGTGCATATTGACGGTAAAGCCGTCCGTTCCTGTGTAATGCCGCTATCGTCTTTGCAGCCTGGCAACAAGATCGTGACGCTAGAAGGACTTGGCACGGCCGAGGACCCGCATCCTGTGCAGAGGGCTTTCATCGAAGAGCAGGCGGTGCAATGCGGCTATTGCATTAACGGCATGATCATGCAGGCGGCCGCATTCCTTGCGGCGAACGGCACGCCTAGCGAGACCGGCGTCAAGAATGCCCTCGCCAATAATCTCTGCCGCTGCGGGACGCATGCGCGAATTGTGCGTGCAGTCTTGCGTGCGTCGAGGGAAATGACATCCAGGGCAAGTGTAAGGAGGCGCATATGAGTGTGAATCTTCTTACTTCCCGCCGTGATATGCTCAAGGGCGGCGCCCTAGTGGTCAGCTTCTCGTTGCTTGGAATGCCGGTCAAAGCACCTGCACAAACCGAAGCGGCAGCCGCCAAACCGCTCGCGCTAAACGAGGTTGACTCGTTTCTTGCCATCGATCCAAAGGGCATGGTCACCGTTTATTCGGGTAAGGTGGATCTCGGCACAGGCATAGAAACGGCACTGGCTCAAATCGTTGCCGATGAGCTTGACGTGCCTCTCCAGTCTATCAACATTATCCAGGGCGACACGGCTTTGACCCCCGATCAGGGACCCACATTCGGGAGTCTCACAATCCAAATAGGCGGCGCGCAGATCAGAAACGCTGCGGCGGCCGCGCGCGATGCGCTGCTGGATCTCGCATCGATGAAGGTTGGCGCGAGGCCCGGAGAAATGACCGTCGAGGACGGCGTCATCAGCGGGGGCGGCGGCAGCGTCAGCTACGGCGATCTCATTGGCGGCAGATCTTTCTCGCTTACTCTCGATCCCCAAAATCCGCCAAAGACAAAGGACCCCAGAGACTTCAAAGTAGTCGGCATGCCGGTTCCGCGCCTCGATATCCCCGCGAAGGTAACGGGCACCTTCACTTACATGCAGGATTTCGGTGTCCCCGGTATGTTGCATGGGCGCGTCGTGCGCCCGCCTGCAATCGGTGCTAAGCTCGAAAGTGTCGATGAGACGTCCGTCAGCGGCATACCCGGTCTCGTCACGGTTGTCCGCAAAGGCAATTTCCTTGGCGTCGTTGCGGAGAACGAGTGGGCCGCGATCAAGGGCGCACAGAAACTCAAGGCGACATGGTCACAATGGGAAGGCTTGCCAGAAGAGGCGAAGCTTTTTGAATATGTGCGAGCAACGAAAGTTGCGAAAGATGAAATAACCGGCAGCACCGGCAACGCTTCTGAGGCGATGACCAAGGAAGGGCTCGAGCACTTCAATGCGACTTACGATTTTGCGATTCACACGCATGGATCGATCGGGCCGTCTTGCGCAATTGCCGAATTCAAGGATGGCAAGCTCACATCCTGGTCAGCCTCCCAGGCGACCCATATGCTGCGGAAACAGCTCGCAAAAATGTTCGAGCTTCCGCTTGAAGATGTGCGCTGCATTTATCTGGAAGGATCGGGCTGCTACGGCCGTAATGGGCATGAGGATGCCGCAGCCGATGCGGCGCTTCTAGCTAAGGCGGTCGGCAAGCCCGTGCGCGTGCAATGGTCGCGCGCAGACGAGCATGGCTGGGACCCGAAGGGCCCGCCGACACTGATCGACCTGCGCGCCGCGATGAATGGCACCAATGACGTGACGGCCTGGGAAGCCGAGTTTTTCATCCCCCAGCAGACGCCCAATGTGTACTTCGTACCGCTCATCGCTGCCACGTTGAGCGGACTACCCGCGGATGACACGATTGAGCCGGGTAACATCAACCAGGACTCGAATATCCCTTACAAATTCACCAACATCAAAACGGTCTGCCACCGGCTCGAGTCGACGCCGCTTAGGCCATCCTGGATTAGATCGCCTGGGCGGATGCAAAACACCTTCGCCAATGAATGCTTCATCGATGAGCTGGCGGCAGCCGCAGGCGCGGACCCTATCGAGTTCCGGCTTGCCTATCTCGATCCGGCGGACAAACGTGGCATTGAGGTGTTAAACCGGGTGGCGGATTTGGCCAACTGGGCAAAGCGGCCTTCACCCAAGCAAGACGCGGGCAGTGATGTATTGACCGGCCGCGGCGTGAGCTATGTGAAGTACGAGCTTAAGCGGACCTATGTTGGTGCCGTGGCCGAGGTTGAGGTCAAACGCTCGACTGGCGCTATTCGTGTTGCCCGCTTTTATGTGACGCACGATTGCGGTCAGATTATCAATCCGGACGGGCTCAAAAACCAGATCGAGGGCAACGTCATTCAGACCGTCAGCCGGACGCTCATCGAGGATCTAAAATTTAACCGGTCTAGGGTAACGAGCCTCGACTGGGTGACATACCCGATCCTGACTTTCCCGCACGTGCCGGACATCGCAATCGATCTGATCGACCGTCCCAACGAAAAGCCCTGGGGTGCGGGCGAACCCGCCGCTGCGGTGGTGCCATCGGCGATTTCGAACGCGGTCTTCGACGCGGCTGGGGTCAGGCTACGCTCGGTGCCCTTCACCCCGGAAAAGGTCAAAACTGCGCTCGGCCGCGCCGCCTGAGACGGCGTCAAGGAAGAGGAAACAGCACGATCGGTTATGGCCCTCTTTTCCAAACAGCCATCTTTCACGCGATTCTGCTGCTGGGGGTTAAGCGGCCTCGTTGAAAACATTCACGAAATCAGCGCTCATGACCCAAACCCGTCATCGGCATCACGTAGGGTAAAAAGGCTAAGGAGGGTCGTTAAGAGACATGTGCGTTTGCTTCGCTGCCCGCCATGTACACGATCGCTTTTGTATCCCTAAGGAGACAATCGAGAAGGACCAGCCACACGGGTCCATCTGTGCCCAACCAATCCAATTCGTTTCCCATCGGCTCTGTCCGGTTCCGCAGCCCGCGGCGGAAGCAAATCACCTCGCCGTTCCGCCTTCACCCACCACCACGAATGGTGCCCAGAAAGCGGGCTCGGCCTCGCCCGGCCCGCCTTTATCGATGAGCGCCAGCATGGACTGGCGCATCGCCTCCGCCCGCCCCATGCCTTTGTCCGCCGCGAACCGTGTCATCGCGCCGGTGATGAGTTTCACGGTGGCGGCGGAATCCACCTCCCAGTGCGAGACGAGCAGCGCCCGCGCCTGCGCATAGATGAAGGCGCGCGCCAGCCCCGAGAGAGCTTCCGCCTCCCGCGCCTCGCCGGCCGCCGTATTGCAGGCCGAAAGGATCACCCAGTCGGCATCAAGCTTCAGAGCGGCAATCTCGGACGCCGTGAGATAGCCGTCGTCCTCCTCGCTGGCCTGGGCGGGCGGGGTCAGCAGCAGGCCGGGCTCGGCATTGCCGCGGACCTGGCCGGCGAGCGCGCCGTGCGTGGCGAAATGCACGATGCGGTATTGTGCAAGCTGGCCATTTTCGCTCAGCCGCTTCACCTCGCGTTCGGTGGCGCGGGCGCCGAGCCGGATTTCGTCCCCGCCGGCGTTCAGGCCGCGCGCCACATCGCAAAGCTCCACCGCCGTCTCGGGCAGCGGCTGCAGCTTGCGGATGAACGCAATGTCCGCCATGCCGCCGCGCGTTTCGATCTGCGCCACACCGCCGCGCTCGCCCAAAGCCGAGGCAACGCGCGTCATCCCCATCCGCGGGCATTGCCGGAAATCGCGGGCCAGCCTGGCGCGTTCCTCGTAGCGGTCATCGGGGCCATCGAGCAGCGGATTGCCGAAGCCAATCATGGGCTTGGTTGCAGCGCTCGGTCGCACCACACGCCGCAGCGCCTTGAGCGAGGAGACGGCGGGCAGCACGGTCAGCGCGTGTTCGCGAATGAGCCAGGCCGTTTGGCGCGGATCGTTCTCCGCAGGTGCCGCCGTCACCAGCACCTGGAACGGCAATTGCGTCAGCGGGCCGGAGGGCACGAGGAGAAGCTGCTTGCCCTTGATGAGGTCTTCGACCTGGCCGAATAGCGCCTGATAGAGCTTATGCGCGCGGATATAATCGAACGGCAGCGGTTTGCCGGCATTCCGGTCTGCATCCGTGTAGGTCTGGCCGGTGAGGTCCGCGCAGGATTTACCCTCCCAGGCCGCGCCATCGAGGCCGCAGCGCAGCGCCTGCACCTCGCGGGCAAGCGCCGTCGTGCCCAGATCCGAACGCACCCAGCGCATGCCGGTTTTGGTTACAACCCAGATGAAGGTGTCCTCCGGCGCTGACTGCCAGCCCGCGGTGTCAAGGATAAAAACCAGCGCCTCATTCGCGCCAAGCTGCGCCTGGACTTCCTCCACACTGGCCGGCGCCGGGGTTGCAAGCGCGGCATAATCGGGGAATTTCACGGCCAGCTCCGCGTCGATCTCCTTCATCCGCGTATCGATGGCGGCGAGCCGCGTGTCATTCTCAGCTTCGGCTTGGGCGTTCCGCTTGTCCGCCGGCTGTCCCAGCCAGGTATTGCGCAGCCCGTCGCGCCTTTGCCATTCCGCCAGGAGATCCTGGCGCTCGCGCACCTGCGCCGCCAGGCGGACGTCCCGGCTTGCGCCCCGCACCGCCATTTGCAGCAGCGAAGCGGCCGCCTTGGAGCTTTGCGCCCATTGCGCCGTTTCGAACATCTCGCGGGCGTCCTTGGCACCAGGCGTGCTGCCTTCCGGCGTCAGGCGCCAGACGGCCTTGACGAGGTTGGTGAATTGCCAGCGGTTCTGCTCGGTCTCGCTCTTTTGCTTTCCCGCCGGGGCTTGAGCTGTGACTTCCTCCGAGCCGCGCTGTGTACGAAGCGCGAGGCTAGCCGTGCTGCGGCGCCAATATGCTGCCGCGCGGGACCAGTCGTGTTGCGCATAATAGAGAGCGGCGAGGTTGTTCACGCTTCCAAGCGTATCGGGATGCTCTTTGCCCAGTGCCCGTTCATAAGCCTCGAGCGCGCGCTTAAGCAGCGCCTCAGCCTCGGCCAGCCGGCCCCGGTCTTGATAGAGAATGGCGAGATTGTTCACGCTTCTAAGCGTATCGGGATGCTCCTTGCCCAGCGTCCGCTCTTGGGCCTCGAGTGCGCGCTTACAGAGCGGCTCGGCCTCGGCATAGCGGAACTGGATCCGATAAAGTTCGGCGAGGTTGTTCACGCTTATCAGCGTTTCGGGATGCTCTTTTCCCAGCACCCGCTCGTAAGCCTCAAGCACGCGCTGATAGAGCGGCTCGGCCTCGGCATAGCGGCGCTGGGTGTAATAGAGGGTGGCGAGGTTGTTCACGCTTCTAAGCGTATCGGGATGGTCCTTGCCCAGCACCCGCTCGTAAGCCTCGAGCGCGCGGCGGACAAGCGGTTCGGCATCGGCATAGCGGCCCTGGGTGTAATAGAGCGCGGCGAGGTTGTTCACGCTCATAAGCGTTTCGGGATGCTCCTTGCCCTGCACCTGCTCGCCAGCCTCAAGCGCGCGGCGGTAAAGCGGCTCGGCCTCGGCATAGCGGCCCTGGACGTCGTAGAGGGTAGCGAGATTGTTTAGGCTTGTCAGCGTATCGGGATGGTCCTTGCCCAGCACCCGCTCGCGTTCCTTCAGCGCGCGCTGAAAAAGCGGTTCGGCATCGGCATAGCGGCCCTGGGCGTGATAGAGCGCGGCGATGTTGTCCACGCTCATAAGCGTGTCGGGATGGTCGTTGCCCAGCACCCGCTCGCGGGCCTCGAGCGCGCGGCGGTAAAGCGGCTCGGCCTCGGCCAGGCGGCCCTGGGCTTTATAAAGCAAGGCGAGGCCGTTCACGCTTGTCAGCGTATCGGGATGCTCCGTACCCAGCGTCCGCTCGTGGGCATCGAGCGTGCGCCGGTAAAGCGGCTCGGCTTCGGCATAGCGGCCCTGGACCCGACAAAGGTCGGCGAAGTTCTTTGCGATTGTCAGCGTATCGGGATGGTCCTTGCCCAGCACCCGCTCGTAGGCTTCGAGCGCGCGCTTAAAGAGCGGCTCAGCCTCGGCTAGGCGGCCCTGGGCCTGATAGAGAGCAGCAAGGTTATTCAGGCTTCCAAGCGTATCGGGATGCTCCTTGCCCAGCACCCCCTCGTGCGCCTCGAGTGTGCGCTTCAAGAGCGGCTCCGCCTCGGTATAGCGGCGTTGGGCATAATAGAGCAAGGCGAGGTTATTCACGCTTTTCAGCGTATCGGGATGCTCCTTGCCCAGCGTCCGCTCGCGGCTCTCAAGTGCGCGCTTGAAGAACGGCTCGGCTTCAGCCAAGCGCCCTTGGGCCTTATAGAGCAAAGCGAGGTTACTCACGCTTATCAGCGTTTCGGGATGCTCCTTGCCCAGCACCCGCTCATAAGCCTCGAGCACGCGCTTATGGAGCGGCTCGGCCTCGGCCAGGCGGTCCAGATCCTGAAAGAGAGCGGCGAGGTTGTTCACGCTTGTCAGTGTGCCGGGATGCTCCTTGCCCAACACCCGCTCGGCAAGCGAAAGGGTCTTCTCGGCGAGGGCGGATGCCTCTTGGTAATTGCCTTGGCCCGCAAGCTGTTGCACTTGTTTGTTGAGCGCGTTGACCTCATCCAGTGCTTGCGCCAGTGCGCTGCGGGGAGCTTCCGCAAGAGCCCGCTCGATGCGAACCATGTCTGGATGATCGAGGCCGCGCTTTCGAAGTTCGCCGAAGTCCTTGAGAATGACTTCTTCCCATTTGCCGTAATCGGGGACGGTTTCGCCCTTGTGAGCGATGTAGACGGCGGTGGCCTCTTGTGTGCGGCCGAGAAATAAGAGCGCGTGCGCGCGGTTGGTCTCGCCCACTAGCATATACGGCGCAAGGGTCATGGCGCGTTCCGAGGCCGCCAAAGCTCTTTCGGGGCGTCTTGCAAAAAGGGCATACCAGGCGGCATTGACGCCGAGAGCGTCCGCTGTCAAAGGGCCGGCCTTGCCGTTTGCCGCCTCGATCCGCTCAGCGGCAACGGCCCGCTGCTCCGCCACTTGAAGCGCCGCGGCATACTGCCCGGCCTCGAACAACTCGTGTCCGCGCTTGTTTAGGGCATCAAGATCCGCCTCTTGCCCGTAAGCCGCGGAAACTTGGGCAGCCGGCACAGCGGCGAACAGAAAACCCGCGGCGATCCAGGCAAACAGCGTCCGGCCCATAACCCCTCCTGCAATGAAAATGCGGAATATGCGCGGGCAAAATGTCCTAATGATCACGGCGGGGAGATGGCAGATTGGAAAAACTTCTTTCCGAAATGGCGGCGGAAGGTGAAGCCGGGGCGGCGTCCGGCGAACGGCGCCAGTTGACCTCACTGCCTCAATCGGAAGCGCTTCGCATGGTCGCCCGCTTATGGATCCGGAAGCGGCCGAGCCCACGGAGCGGGTTTTAGGTCTGTGTCAGGTCTGCTGTCGGCCTTTTGCCGAAGATACTTGCTTGCTTGAGAGCAAGCATCGATAGGCTTGCTTATGGCCCAAACTTCCAATTTTCGCAGTTGCAACAATTCCTTCGGCTACGAAGGGTTGAGCGGACTAGTCGAAATCGTTGATGAAACCGCCGTCCCTGACCCGATTCGGACATGGACCCTCATTGCTGCCCCCGCCGGTTTGTGGCGCTTATTACCGCGCCGGTCCGCGTCCACTGCTAGCGTCCGGAAGGTCCAAAACACTTTCAGCCGGACAATCGAGGCACCCGCGCAGCCCTTGCGGAGCCAACAAGGCTCAATCGCCGCAAGGCGCCGCCTTCTTCGTGTACCACTAAGCCCTCTCGGTAGGCTTGCGCGTGGCCGGCCAAAGCCGCGTCGCCGGTCGCAATTACGAGGCGGGGCAAGACCGCCTGGTAGCGCCCCTTCTTGTCAGCACCTCCGCTCCATACCGGCCTTCGATTTGCGGGCTGGCGGAAAATCCGGGTTTCTACCTGCACTCACGGTAGCGCAGGAAATTGAGTAGATTAAAATGAGAGCGTGGCGCTAGCAATAATGATACCGCTTTTCTTTACTCTTGCTTCGCTTTTTGAGAGTTTAATAGAGTATTATGTCAAGGCCGGAGGCTGGAATGAGAGTCGTGAGCCTGCGATTGGTGCTACTAGCTGTTCTGCTATCGGTTGTTTTCCCTGCAGGAGGGGACTCCGCTGAAATGGGCAGAACAGCGTTTCATAGGCACAGATATCACGCCCACGTCAGCGAGACCGAGAGAACTATGTTTCGCGGGCAGTCACTGGAAGCCAAGATACATTTTTGTAGCGAGTGCCATGGGCGGTTAGGCCAGGGTTATCGCGGATACTATACCATCCCGCAGCTTGCGGGCCAGCAACTCCCATATATCAAGAACCAGATCAAGGCAATCCACGAACATGTCCGGGATGATCCCGTTGCCAAGAAGATCATGGTGCCGGTGCTGCGCTCTCTCGATCCGGGGCTGTGGCCGGGCGTTGCTGAACACTTCAGCAATCTTCCCCCAACGGCACACCCCGGGGGTCCCAAGAATCTCGTGGCCGAAGGTAAAAAGTTATTCGAGGAGGGTGTCCCAGACGCGAACATCCCGGCATGCGCCGCCTGCCACGGCGACAAAGCCCAAGGTAGCGATGTGGTCCCGCGCTTGGCGGGGCAGCTCTATGCGTACACGGTCGATGAATTGACCGACTGGGTGCAAGGGTATCGGACGAAGGACCCTGAGAATCCAGAAAATCCAAACGTTATGCAGCCCATAGCGAGCAGCCTGAGCAAGAAACAGATTGCAGCCGTCGCGGCTTATCTCAGCCGTTTGGATTGATGTAACGGTTCGCTTGCGCTCGCCTCTCCGCGGCAAGAGCGGGGAAAACCGCTACTTCAGAGGTAGAGGTACATAGTTCCCAAATGGCCACCAGTTGAGGCCAACGCGGACGGTGTTGAACGCATCGTCGCGAAGCGCGCCGCCGTTCGCAGTGTACGTTCCGGTTCCGGTTGCAATATCCACTGGGTTGTTTTTGCCAAGATTGACGTATTGGTATTCGACCTTGACCGACAAATCGCGCCAGAATTTGTATTCGACGCCGCCTCCGAGGACGTAGCCAGTAACAGTTGGATTTGTGTAATAATCGGCACCGCTAGTGGCACCCAGACTTGCTTCATTGAGCATCGTGCCCCAGGCTAGGCCGCCAGTGAAGTAAAGGAGCGTACAATCCAACGCGTAGCCGATGCGGCCGCGCACGGTTCCCAGCGCCTCAAGCCTTGAGTGGAAGAAGTCGCGAGCGGCATCGGAGCCTTGGCCATAAACTGAGGAAGCTTGGACATCGGTCTCAATGCCAAGAACGAGAGGGCTGTATCCCAGCAAGCCTTGCCAATTGTAGCCGAACTGCACGCCGCCGAGCCAACCAGACGGCGAGACTCCGCCGAACGGTGCACTGGTCATGGCGATGCAAGTGGCGCTGGTGCAGGCGAGCTGGTCGCTAGCGGTGGCCCAGCCGTAGCCTAAGTTGACACCGGCGTAGAAGCCCGCCCAAACCGGGACGGGAATGGCAACGGCCGCGTAGCCGGAAGGCGCTTCGGAGTCGCGATACCAATCGGCTGCACCGGCGGGAAGTGCCAGGGCACCGGTCAATGCCAAGCCGAGCAAAGCAGCGTTCTTCATAAGTGGTTCCCCGTTTGATGCATATTTGCTGTCTACTGGGCAAAGCTCAGGTACGATGCGAGCGCTTCAATTTGAGGCGCGGACAATTTTCCCGCGACACTGGGCATTGGTGGTTTTGCGTCTGGATCGAAGCCTTCGGCCCACTGAACGAGACGTCTTTTTAAGTAGTAGTAGGACAAGCCTGCGAGACGGGGGATATCTCTGATGCCTTGGGCGTCAGGCCCGTGGCAGGCAACGCAGGGAACAATATTTTCCTCAGGGCTTCCTTCGGAGTAGAGCTTCCTTCCCGCCTCTACGAGCTGCTCGTCCCCATCGCAGGCCGGCTTAGGTTCTACGCTTGATAAAAAGGTGGCCAATTCCGCCGCCGTCCCTGACACGAGCGGCCCCGCTGCCCTCCACATATAGAGCTGGGATAAGGGGTTGTTGCGCCGGTGATCGTGAAAGCTCTGAAGCTGGCTTTCAAGATAGGCAGGCTGCTGTCCAGCAAGCCGTGGCGCGGTGGCAAATCCCTGGGCTGA
>JBKQNN010000382.1:0-4937 GCA_052145975.1 Rhodomicrobium sp.
CAGAAAGCGTGTGAAAACGGTAACACCCTGCGAATTTATGCGAAATTACGCGAATTCGTGCGATTCAATGCGGCGCATACGCTGAGCATCGTCACTTTTTGCCACCGGAGACCGCAAAGGCGTCCTCTCCGGCTTTGCGCCAGCGTTCGCGTGCGGCGGTCCCATCCGGGCCAGATAGAGCTTCGGCCGCCGCCAGAAAGAGGCCCAGCAGCACCGGAGCCAATTCGCTTCCGAGCCCGGCCTTTACAATAAGGCCACCCAACTGAATTTTGTTGCGGGTATCGGCCTTCCTAGCGTCCATGCCGAGCCTCCTTTCCGTCCTGTCCGCCCGGTAAAAGTGCATGCGCGCCATCGCCAGCTGCGATTTCGGACCCATTACGAAATCGGGCCGCGATAGCTAGTAACTCCCGCAATAGGTCGGCATCGCTTAGGTGTAATTCGGAAAGACCGGCACGTATAGCGAGCCTGCCAAAGCGTTTGGTAGCATTGCCCTCCATCGTTGCAATCTGCGCTTTCAAGGCATCAAGCTTTTTAAGCTTATCAGAACGCATCTCACCTAGCGGTTTTCCGCCATGCGGATTGCTCCATTTTATATGACTTTAACAATAGTTTAGCGTATTCTTGTGCCTAAGAAAAGAGGGCGCGGAAGCGCTCCGCAGAAAAATCCGGACCAACCGAAGGAAGGGACGGCGCACTTATACGTCACGTTTCGTGACGGCATGCGCTGCACGGCATGGCGATCTACCATTTGTCCGCACAGGTGATTTCGCGAGGCGCGGGCCGCAACGCGATCAACGCCGCAGCCTACCGGCGCGGCGCGTGCATGTATGACGGGCGCACCGGCGAGACGTTCAGCTATGTCCAAAAGCGCGATGTGCTGCATTCGGAAATCACCATTCCGGAGGGCGCACCTTCCTGGGCACAAGCGCTCTTGGAGCGCCACACCCGGGAACCTGGCCGAGGCCCGCAAGGCGGGCGCCAAGGTGGTGCTCGTGGGCGATGCGCAGCAATTGCAGCCCATCGAGGCCGGCGCGCCGTTCCGCGCAATTGCCAGCCCCAACCGCATCGGCTTTGCCGAGATCGGTACCATCCGCCGCCAGCGCGAGAAATGGGCGCAAACGGCCAGCGAGGCTTTCGCCGGGGGCGATGCGCAGACCGGCCTTGCCGCCTACCGGGAGCGCGGGCAGGTGCGGTTCGAGGCCTACCGCGAGGAGGCGAAGGCCGCGATCGCGCGCGACTGGATGGCCGGAAGGAAGGAAGGCCAGGACGCTATCGTGCTCGCGCACACGCGCGCCGATGTGCGCGACCTGAACGAGGCCATCAGAAGGGCTAGGGCTGAGAAGGGCGAGCTTTCCGGGGCGGCCGCTTTTCAGACCGGGCAGGGCAGGCGGGACTTCGCGGCCGGGGACCGCATCGTGTTCCTGAAAAACGGCCGCGAGCTTGGCGTCAAGAACGGCACGCTGGGCACCGTCGAGGCGGCGGAGGCGGACCGGCTTACCGTGCTCCTGGACGGGGGCAAGGACAACCCGCAGCGGGTTACGGTCGAGGCGCACACCTATGCCGCCGTCGACCACGGCTACGCCGTCACCATCCACAAATCGCAGGGCGCCACGGTGGACCGGTCCTTCGTGCTGGCGAGCAGCGGCATGGACCGGCATCTGATCTATGTCGCCATGACGCGACACCGCGAGCAGGCGACGCTCTATGCGGGCCGCGACGATTTCGAGAGCTACAAGGCAATGGCCGGGCGCCTGGCGCGCAAACGGACCAAGGAAACCACGCTCGACTTCGCGGAGCGGCGCGGCATCGACACGCTTAGGGACTGGATCGGTAATGGGCGGGCGCTGTTGAACCGGGCGCAGGCCCGGTTCGAGCAGGCAGCCACGCGCATCGGCGAGCGGCTCGGCCTTGGCGGCCGGAGCCTGCGGCAGGAGCTTCAGGAGCGCCGCCGGCAGACGGCAGAGCCCGCCGCGAGGCAGGCTCCGGCCGGAATCGAAACGGCGCCTGCACAGCCACAGCGCGCCACCGACGAGGGGCTGCCGCTAGAGGCGCGGTGGAAAGCCGCTACCGCGGCGGAATTCAAGGCCGTGCGAGACAAAGCCCAGCGCACCATGGCGTTGGCCGAAAAGCGGAAAGCCGTGATCGCCAAAAAGCTCGATGAGATCGAGCGGGCCGAGCCAGCCAAGCCAAGATGGTTTTCACTTCCTCGCGCCAAAGATCGCTATATAGAGGCGCTGGCAGAGTGGACGAAGGAGCGGAATATTCTGGTGGCGGCGCTAAACCGCACGCGGCAGCGGGGGGCGAAAGCCCGCGAATTCACTGCGGAGGCTGCCGGCGGCTATCGCAGCCCGGGCGAGCGGCTGGCGGAGCAGAGGGCGGAGCGGCGATATCCCGAGCTTGCCAAGGCGATTCAGGCTGGGCAGGAGCAGCGAAAGCGAGAACAGGTGGCGGCGATGCGCCAGAAGCGCGAACAGCAGCGCGAACGTAACCGCGAACGGGGCGGGCGGGGACGCTAAGCAAAACTCCCCCGCTACCATGCGTGCTTTTGGATCCCATAGCTGGCGAGTCGCGGGGACAGCGAAGGTAGACAGCCTCGGGCCATAAGCGGCTCTTTCAAAAAAAACTATCCAACAATTTTGCTCAACCGCGAGGTGCTTACGAAAGAAAATGTTAGCCTTTACCGGGAAAAGCGGGGCCATTGCAACTTTCCCTTCGTTGTTCGGGTAAAATAGTTACTTTTCTGCAGCTCTTTCTTGCGGTCCTCGATATGGCGCAGGAATTCGCCGCGCTCGCGTGCATACCAATCAGTCATGCCGGTCAGGAGCCGCGACGGGTTCATCGGGAATAGCGGTTCAATATCCTGGCCATCCTTGTGGAGCGCATGTATCATGCGGTACACGTGGTCGAGCACCCAGCAGTCCTCGTCAGACTCGGACAGCCAATACTGAAACTCCTTTTTGAAGCTCTCTAGAAGCAATTTTTGTTTTGCCTTGGCGGAATTTAAAATATAGAATTCGATATTTCCGGCGACCGCACCACGTATCTTGCAATTCTTATGGTTGTGGAACTTTCTAACAGAGTCGAAAAATCCCTTTTTGTCCACGTGCCGCCTGGCAAAGGCCACCTCAAGTGTCCCGAATTGAACGCACCAATTTTTGTCGCGGATTAATTTTGAGAGCTTTTTCCCGCGGGCCGGCTTTAGTCCTATAAGCGTCGAAAGGACCGTTGCTGCCGCTTCGGAAACGGACCAGATCGGATGAGCGAAGAGGAGGCGCATGACATCGTACAATGCGCCCGTATCTAATGATGCCAGGTCTTCCTTGGCATCGGCGATACGCCCGATGTGCTGTCCCAACTTCCAGTAGTCGTTAAGCAGGCCGCGCGCGGACTCTTTAAGGTTAGGCGAACGCTTTGCTTTCGCTATTCCCTTCTCGATATTCAGGAAGTTTCTAAACATGTCCCGGACTTCCGGGGCAGCGCCCCGAGCCGGGCTTTTTCTGGCGATAAAGGCCTCGGCCGCTTCGATTGCCCAGACATCGTACTTGATGAAGTCCCAGATGGGATTCCAGAACCGTTCGCTCTTTAGTAGGCCGCGCAAATTCGTGGTGTGGGCAATATCGTCCCGGAATACGAGGTTGAGGAAGAGATCGCCCAAAATCGACCGCCCCGGATATTCCGGGCGCCCGGCCAGCATTTCGAGATTCGACAGATTTGCCTTATTTGCGGGATTTGCAGGATCGATAAGTTCCGGCTTGCGCGCGTAAATAAACCCGAGAGCGTAGCCGCCAAGCTCAAACTCGTATAACCTCTTTTCCACAATCAGAGCTGCGACCTCGTCAAGCTCCATGGACGTGGGTTCTTCTGTGCACGCATCAGCAAGCGACTCGGCCATCGCATAGCGAAGCACATAGTTGTTTGTTTCTAGCAGTTTCTCCTGCAGTCTCGGCCACGCCGGGCGGTGATCCTTTAGCAGCAAATCGATTGCCCCCTTGAGTGGATCGGCCTCATAGAAATCACCGATCAAGGTTACGATGTGCTCGGGAACGACTCTACCGCCTTCTTTCCTCTTCTCCGAACTGTCTTTCCTCTCCCCCGGACTACGTAGAGCCATAATGATGAGCTGCACCAGCCTGCCGGAAGATTCGCTTGCCTCCAATTGTTGGTTTTCTTCCATGTTAAGGACGTGAATGAGCTCAACAACATGGGAGATTAGCGGCAAAGGATTTATTGGTAATTCGGCTTCGAGCGCTTTGACGAGGCTATTCAATGCTTCTCCGCGCTGCTCGTCACTGAGCCTGCCCCGCGCAACCGCTTGCACCAGCCGGTGCATGCTGATGCTAAGGGAGCCATCGTCGAGTTCTCCCGCTACAACTAGCGAGACGTCGGCCAGCGCTTCGACCGCTTTTTCTCGCTTTTCTGCGCTCATAACATCCGATGTGATGATGCTCTGGGGAATACGCTCCGGCGCCATGAACGCCACAATGTTCATTAGCTTTTCAGCTTCGGGACACCCCGGCTTTTCAGCCTCGGGTTCGTTCCTGGATGCTTCTGTGATCGCCAGATCGAAGGTGGCAAAGACCGCAGGATGGGTGGCGTCTTTGGGCGCCGCTTTGATCAGCTTTGGCAGCCTTTCCCGGTAGTCGTCAAAACTTCTCTCGCTGCGCCAGCAATAGGAGCGGGCATGAGCAAGCGCGAGCGGCAGATAGCCGAGATCGGCGGCTAGCCTGCCGGCGGCCGCTTTCACAACGTCCGGGTCACGCCCGAAACCGGGTGCGCACGCGATCAAGAAGTCCGTTGCTACACCGGGCGTAAATAAGTCAACGGGCAACTGTTCTGCCGCTTCATCCTGCCAGTACGGCCAGCGGCTGGTGACGATAACATGGGCGCCGGTACGGGGAGTCCATCCGTCCAGGTCGCGCGGATTTTCAACGTTATCG
>JBKQNN010000383.1:0-20369 GCA_052145975.1 Rhodomicrobium sp.
TTCTGAAGCGCGGGCAGGATCAGCATCGTCCATTTGTCCGCGATCAGCGCAAGCACGCGCCGCGACGGGCAGATTTCGCTCATCACATCCGGGCCAGGAAAGTTTATGCCCTCCGGAACGGCAACGGCGCTGCCCGCACGATCCTCATCCATCATATCGAAGCCCTGGTTACCAAAAGGTGCGTACTTCACTTTTAGAGCCTTCATGCTTAGCTTTAGCGCGAAGTTACGCAAATTGAAAGGACCAAAGCCATGAGCATAAAAGTCGCTATCGTTTATCATTCCGGCTATGGACACACCGCGGTGGTGGCGCAGCATGTGGCGAAAGGTGCTGGCGAAGTGCCGGGCGTCGAGGCCACGTTGTACAAGGCTGAGGATCTCGGCCCGGACAAAGGGCCTTGGGACCAGCTCGCGGCCGCCGATGCCATCATTTTCGGCGCCCCAACCTATATGGGATCGGCCTCCGCGCCGTTTAAGCAATTTGCCGATGCCTCGTCGAAGGTGTGGTTCACCCAAGGCTGGAAAGACAAGCTCGCGGCGGGGTTCACGAATTCGGGGAGCTGGTCCGGCGACAAGTTCAACACGCTGGTCCAGATGGCCGCGCTCGCGGCGCAGCACGGCATGAACTGGGTAAACCTTGGCCTGATGCCGGGCTTCAACAAGAAGGGCTCGACGTCCGAGGACTTGAACCGCGTCGGCTCCTATCTCGGTCTTATGACGCAATCGAACGTCGACGAAGGCCCGGACACGGCCCCGGTTTCGTCGGATCGCAAGACGGCGGAGCTTTTCGGCCAGCGCGTTGCCGAAGCCGCGATCCGCTGGGGCAAAGGGAAATAGCCTGGAAGCTGCTCGCGGCTGCCGGGAATGCCGGCGGCCACGGGAAGGCCAGGGGGCTAGCCCCCTGGACCCCAATTATAAAGGCATAACGTCATCGCGATGCCTTAGCCCCGCAGCTCCCCCCTCCGGCGCCTCGTCACCCGTTCCAGAGTCTGCAACCCGAAGCGCTTAATTATCTAGCCGTTCAGCGACCAGGGATTGAGAAGCGAAATCTTGGCGTTTGCGAAATCTGCGCCGTTGCGCGTTACAAGGGTAAGATTGTGCTCCGCGGCGGTCGCCGCAATAAAACCATCCATAATTCCAATTGGGCGTCCCAGGGCGGCGCAGGACGCCACGATTTTTCCCCATGCTTGGGCGATTTGCCCGTCAATAGATAGCAGCCGTCCATCGAACCTTGAGATCAGCTCATCCCTGAGCCAGCTTTCCAAGGTATCGCGGCGCCGGCCCGCCGCGAGACGCTCGATCCCGAACTTGATCTCCGCCAGAGTAACCACACTGAGAAATATGCGCTCTTCATCCGTGCTGTCGAGCCAAGCGGATAGCCCAGGATCGGGCTTTGGCTTCGTCCATTCCGAAACCGCATTCGTATCGAGGAGAAAGCTCATAAGGCCTCGCTCGGAAATAACGGCACCGGATGGCGCCGGAATTTTGTTTGCCCGCAAGGCCCGGAAAGGGGCGCGTACCCGGGGTACGTAACGCTGTCCGGAACGCAGCGGGCGGACAAAAGGACAAGCCAGATGGCGCAGTTATTTCTGAGCGAGGCCTAAGTCTAAAGCAAGCGCCTGTTCCTGAAGGCGTTCGATCTGAAGCCCCGACTCGCGCAAAGGCGAAGCTGCGAAAAACTCCGCAAGCGTACCGGCGCGCTTGGTCCGGCACGACCATTCCTCCGCCGAGACGATGACGGCTGTCGTGCGGCCGTTCCGGGTAATGGTCTGCGGGCCGGAGGAAACGGCTAAGTCGATGACTTCGCTGAATTTTGCTTTCGCTTCGGCGATTGTCCAAATATCGGCGGCCATGCTGCTCGATTCCTTTACGCTTACGCTGGTCATAATAGTCATTCTATCGTCGAACTGCAATTCTCCTCCGCGCCGGTTTCCGGCACGCGGCGGCGCTAGCGCGAAGCCCTGAGGAGAACGCTATTCCTTATGTCCCAGCTCTTTGGCCCGCGCCAGGTCGGCTGCGGCCCGGTCCGCATCCCCCTTGGCTTTGTAAGCCAAGCCGCGATTGTAGTAGGCGTTCGCATATTTCGGATCGAGTTCGATAGCTTTGCTGTAGTCCGCGATGGCGCTGCCGTAATCTTTCTGTTCGTTGTAAGCCAAGCCGCGGCTGTAGTAGCTCCACACACTTTCCGGGTCGGCCTCGATGGCTTTGGTGAAGTCCACGATGGCGCGACCGTACTCTTTTGTGGAGAGATAAGCGAGACCGCGCCCGTTGTAGGCAAAGGCATCTTTCGGGGCGAGTTCTATGGCTTTGTCGAGATCCGCGATGGCGTTGCCGTAATCTTGCTGGAAGCCGTAAGCGATGCCGCGTTTGGCGTAGGCAAAGGCATCGTTCGGATCGAGGCCGATGGCTTTGTTGTAATCCGCGATGGCGCGGTCGAAATCCTGCTTGCCCGCGTAAGCTTCGCCGCGATTGCGATAGGCTGCGGCATCTTTCGGATCGAACTCGACGGCTTTGGTGAAGTCCGCGATGGCGCGCCCGTAATCCTGCTTGGCGATGTAAGCGATGCCGCGATTGATGTAGGCGGTGGCAAATTTCGGGTTGAGTTCGATGGCTTTGGTTGAGTCCGCGATGGCGCGGCCGTAATCTCGCTTGCCGCCGTAAGCCGAGGCCCGTGCGGCGTAGGCAGCGGCAAATTTCGGGTCGAGACCGATTGCTTTGTCGAAGTCCGCGATCGCGGCGCCGTAATCTTGCGTGGTGCTGTAAGTAATGCCGCGATCGGCGTAGGCGACGGCATATTTGGGATCGAGGCCGATGGCACTAGTGAAGTCCGCGATGGCGCGGCCGGAATCTTGCTCGATGCTGTAAGCTGCGCCCCGGCCGGCGTAGGCATTGGCAGATTTCGGATCGAGGGCGATGGCCTTGCTGTAGTCTGCGATGGCGAGGCCGTTATTTTTCTTTCCCGCGTAGGCGAAGGCACGGGCAGCGTAGGCGAGTGCCAATTCCGGATCGAGATCGATGGCCCGGTTTGCTTCATCCAGGCCGCGGTCCAATTCGCCTTTGCCGGCGTAAGAGATGCTCAATGCTGCGTGGCCCAGCGCAAGCTTTGGGTTCAACTGAATGGCCTTTTCCGCATCCTTCGGCGCGTGCGCCCAATCCGTTTTGCGGCTATAAGCCCAGGAGCGCAGCGCGTAGGCGCGGGCGTTTTGCGGATCGAGTTCTATCGCTTTGGTGTAAGCGGCGATGGCTTGCCCATATTGGCGGTCTTTGAAAGAAGCCTCGCCGGCTGCGATGAGTGTGGCAGCGTCGGCCTGCTTTTTCTCGCCGGCGCGTTTCTTATCTTCCGCCTTTTTTCGCTTTGCCTCGGGCGTTTCGCGAGGGGCTTGCGAGCTGGCCCCAGCTTCGCTAGGTGCGTCCGGCGCGGACACCGCGGGGGCCGGCAAAGCAAATAAAGGCATTGCCGCAAGCGCCAAGGCCCACGCGCCGGCCCTGGTCCAAACCCGCAGTGCGCTGCGCCCGCGGTTCGCGAAATTCTTGGCCCTCATGGCAACTCCCTGACAGCAAAAGAAACGGAAGAGCCGATGCCTTAGCACAGCGTGCGCGGCGCCGGAAGCGGAGGTAAGCAATTAATCGGATGGGCCATGCGGAAAGCGGCAACCGCAGTCCCCATAGCGCAGCTTCGCAGTCTCTTTCGTTAATGGAGCGTTCGCTTTGTGTAGGGACGTACTATAGTTAATGCTCCCATGGTAAACGCGAGGGTTTCATATTTTCCGCCTCCGTCTTTCTGCGAAGTTTTTCTCACTTTAGCCCTCATTCCGCGATTCCAAAACCCCTTTAAATATATTTGCAACTTGGCGGTTAACCACATCGCGCGGCGCGCGCAATCGGTTTTATGCAGCACAAACAATGCTGTAGCGCAAAAGTTTTGAACTTAACGGTTCTCTAAAGTATTTGCGCTATATTAGTTCAACATCGAAAGGTGGCGCAAATGGCGAAAAAGGCGGTGGAATAGCGTTAACAGAGGGGAAAGAGAAGCGTGGAAACCGGCAGCTCTAGAGCCTTCCAGGATAATCCGGCGAATCGTCTGGCCTCTGTGCTCCTCCGGTGACAGCGCACAAATCCGCTAAGCGGAACAAGGCCGAAGCCCGCAAGCGGAAGCCAGCGATCAACAGCTTACGCACCGGATGTCCCAGTTCGCGGCCGAGCATACGCTTGCTTGGCCGGATCGCAGATGGCATTCGATTCCCGTGTGGCGAGTAGAACCAGTAAGTGTACAACCGAAGCGGGATTGTCATGTCAGTTGGAAAGTTCTTTCATGCGTGCGCCGTTGCGGCCGGCCTCACGATTGGGGCATGCGCGGCTGAGGCGGCCGATCTTCCTGGCGGCTATAAGGACGCCCCGGTTTTCGTTCCCCCGTTCTTCTGGCAGGGGGTCTATGCCGGCGGGTTTGCGGGCATCGCCTGGGCGGACATTCAGGCTGCGGACGACCTTATCATACTCACAAGCTCGGGGATTGTGCCGGTTGGGCCCTTGAGCAGCACCGGCTTTATGGGCGGCACTCAGTTCGGATACAATTTCCAGGCGGGCAGGTTCGTGTACGGCATCGAGGCCGAGCTGGGCGGGCTGGACGACGGTGCAAACGTGAACTTCAGCAACCGGGCGCTTTCGGGGCTCCTGCAAATAAACAGCTCCGGCGGGTTCTATGGCAGCGTCACGGGCCGGGCGGGCATCGTGAGCTGGAACACCCTTTTCTATGCGAAAGCCGGTTTCGCGTTCTTCACGGGCGATGTCAGCCTGTCCGATTACCGTGGGGTAACCCTGGAGGACAGCGGCACGTTCACGGGCTGGACGGTCGGCGCCGGCGTCGAGTATCCGATAGCGCCAAACTGGACGGTCAAAGCAGAGTACCAGTATTTCGACTTGAGCGATAGTAATTCCGGCTGTTGCGGGAATTTCTCAAATACAATTACAGCTAACGCGGTGAAGATCGGGTTCAATTGGTTCGTTCACGCGATCCCTTCGCCGTTATACTAGTGCATGAGCGCGGATAATCTCACGCCTCATGCGGCCATCCAGGAGCGGTGCGATTTCCGCCCCCTGGATGGCTTCCCTCGACGGGGGCCTGCGAAAAGACCGGAATTGCACGCACGTGCTAGCACCCCGCAGCGCCGTTTTCGTTGACCGGACTTGCTTAGCCTCAGGATCGCCTTGTGGAAAGCCAATCGTGCAGCCAGCGGTATGCTAAGCAAACATTCGTTGGGCAGCCAACGAATGTTTGCTTAGTGTCCTTTGTTTTCGCAGAGTTTTTGTCCCAAAACCGGTGGCCACTTTTGGGAAACTCTGCTTAGTTGACACATGGCGATATAGTGGCATTGGCTCTTTCCTAAAGCTGAGGAAAAAGCCGCTCTTCGGTGTGGATAAAAACGCCGGCCGAAAGCCGGGCTTGCGAAAAAGTAGCTCCAAGCCTCACACTCTCCACCAGCTCATGAAATAGGTAGGCTAGCGGAGGCCTTATGATAGTATTGAACAGGGACCGGTTTTTTGCCGGTGGCCACTGCGGGGTGATTCAGAATGACCCGTATTGTTGCGCGCTGATAACGGATCGCACATCTGCGGTTGTCTCGAGTTTCTCTGGAGAATGGGACGGGAAAAACCATCACCCTGTCGCTGAAGCGTTTCTCTGTGAGACGCTGACGCGGAAACAGGTTCGAGATATTCACGACGTGCTCCTCAAGGAGCTAGACCAATGCGGGACTAACGGCCTCGATTTGGCCGCGGCGATCGAACAGGTTTTCGCGCTGGCCCGTTATAATAATTTTGTCACCTGCTACCAAAACAATGCCGCGCTCCTGCTCGCGGCCCGCGATACCCGGACTGAACGGACTCTAAAGGGCGAAGGGCAAAGCTTCGCTAGAATCTGATCGGCCTTGACGGAATCGATTGGCGTTATCCCGCGGTAGAGTGCGTCCGGAAAAAGTGTGAGCGGTTTTTCCGATAAGACGCACGATTAAACAAAGACTTAGAGCCCCGCTTTTGATTCCATCAAAAGCGGATAGGCTCTAGACGCCGCCGGCGCCGGCGTCGGCTGCCCGGATGTCCCGCCAGGCCGCGCCGAGGCTCTCGCGGCCGAACGAGACGGATTTGACCACGGCGAAAACGGGCGTGCCCACGCGCAAGGCAAGCCTCTCCACCGAGTAGCGCGTAAGCCGCGCCACCAGCGCCTCGCCGCTGCAATCGAGCCTGATCTCGACGCCCGGACCATCCATCGGCCCGATTTCGGCGACAATCGCTTCGATCACGTTCAAGGCGCTCATGGCCTCGGGCCGCAGCTTCGCGATCATCACGTCGCGGGCCTTGATCTGCATGCGCACCGTTTTGCCGGGCGCCGCCTCAAGCCGCGGCACGCGCCACATCCCGGAGCGCGAGACAAGCGTGGTCAGTCCATAGGCGTCGTCGTGGCTCTCGACTTTGGCCTCGATCAGCGCGCCCGCCTCGCCCGGACCAGCGGCGGGGACGAGATCGAGGCGCTGCATTAGCTCCATGGTTGGCCCGCAGGCGCGCACCTTGCCCGCCTCCAGGATGACCAGCGTATCGGAAAGCCGCGCCACCTCCGCCACGGAATGGCTTACATAGACGATGGGGATGCGGGCCTCGTCGCGTAAGGCTTCGAGGTAGGGCATGATTTCGAGCTTGCGCGGCTCGTCGAGCGAGGCGAGCGGCTCGTCCATCAGCAGCAGGGCAGGGGAGGCCAGGAGCGCGCGGCCGATGGCGACGCGCTGCTTTTCGCCGCCTGAGAGGCGGTTTGGGTAGCGGCTCAAAAGCTGCTCGATGCCGAGCAGGCCGGCCACGCGCGTGAGGTTTTCGCCGTTCTGCGCGCCCGCGAACCAGGCGCCGTAGAGCAGGTTCTGGCGCACGCTTAGGTGTGGGAAGAGCCGGCCCTCCTGGAACACGGTGCCGAGCTTGCGGCGATGCGGCGGCAGGAAAATACCGGCCGCGGTGTCGGCGAGCACGGTTCCGTCGATGGCAACGCGCCCGCGTTCCGGCCGGATCAGCCCGGCGATGACGTCGATGAGCGAGGTTTTTCCCGAGCCCGACTGCCCAAACAGCGCGATGAACCGGCCGCCAGCGGCGAAATTCGCGTCGAGCGTGAAGCTGCCGAGCCTATGGGTGACGTCGACCTCGATCATGTCGGTGTGTGCAGGCTGCGGCCGGCCATGCGCGCGAGGAGCTCGGAGAGCAGTAGCGCGGCCATGGAAAGGAAAATGGAAATTGCGGTGAGCCGCAGCGCGCCTGCGTCCCCGCCCGGCACCTGCGTCAGCGTATAAATCGCCGAGGGCAGGGTCTGCGTCTCGCCGGGAATGTTCGAAACGAAGGTGATGGTCGCGCCGAATTCGCCCATCGACCGGGCGAAGGACAGGATCATACCGGCGATGATGCCCGGCGCGATCAGCGGCAGCGTGACGGTGAGAAAAACCCACGGAGGGCTCGCGCCGAGCGTGCCGGCCGCGGCTTCGAGCCTTCTGTCGACGCCCTCGATGGAAAGCCTGATCGCGCGCACCATCAGCGGGAAGCCCATGATCGCGCAGGCAAGCGCAGCACCCGTCCAGCGGAACGAGAAAACGATGCCGAAATACTGGTCGAGGAAGGCGCCCACGGGGCCTTTCCTGCCGAAACTGATGAGCAGCAGATAGCCGGTGACGACCGGCGGCATCACCAGCGGCAGATGCACCATGCCGTTGAGCAGCGGCTTGCCCCAGAACTCGCGCCGCGCCAGCATCATGGAGACGGCCAGGCCGAAGGGAAGGCTTGCGATCATCGCGACGGAGGCGACCAGAAGGCTGAGCCGGATCGCGGTCGCTTCGTCAGCGCTGAGCGTCCACCAGCTCAATGCCGCCCCCTCCGCTTGGCCATCATCGCGATGCGTTCATTTCGCCGCGGCGCCGGTTTCTCAAACCTAACGGCGGTCACGCCCCTCACCCTGTCCCTCTCCCCATGGGAGAGGGGACGGTGTTGCACGCTCACAGCTTTGTTCAGGCGTCCCTTCTCCCATGGGGAGAAGGACAGGATGAGGGGCGGAAGGCTCATTGTTACGGGACAGGGCAGTTCCAGCATCACTTCTCCGCCAGCACAGTGAAGCCCTGGGCCTTGAAAAAGGGTGCGGCTTTTGCGGACTTGAGGTAAGCGAGGAAGGCCGCCGCGGCCGGACCGCCCTTTACGGTCAGCGCGGCCGGATAGACGATGGGCGGATGCGAGCCGGCGGGGAAGGTTGCTACGATCCGCACGCTGGGATCGGAAACCGCGTCGGTCTGGTAGACGATACCCAAGGGAGCCTCGCCCCGCGAGACCAGCAGCAGCGCCGCCCGGACGCTTTCGGCCTGCGCGAGCTTGCCGGAAGCGCTTCCCCAAAGTCCGAGCTTTTCGAGCGCGGCCTTGCCATATTTGCCGGCCGGCACGCTATCCACAAGTCCGATGGCCAGGCGGTCCTCGCCCAGCGCTTTCGCCAAATCGGCGCCGGGCTTCAAATCCAGGGTAACCGCGCTGTCCTTGGGCGCGATGAGCACGAGCTGGTTGCCCAGGAAATCGGATCGGCTCTCCTGCTTGATGAGTCCCTTGCCGGCCACGTAATTCATCCAATCCTCGTCGGCGGAGATGAAGATTTGCGCCGGCGCGTCTTCCTCCAGCTGCTTCGCGAGCGTGGAACTGGCCGCATAGCTTATTTTCGCCGCACCCCCCGACTCTCTCTCCCAGGCTGCGGCGGCGCCATCGAGCGCATTCTTCAGGCTTGCCGCGGCGAAAACGATGACCGGACCTGCGGACCCGACCGTTTGCGCGAAGGCGTTCGTGCCTAGGAGCGAAACGGCGAAAAGGAAAATGGCGGCAAAACCGGTTGTTAAGCGCGATCGCAAGCTCATTCAAGTTCCCATCGTTCGAGGTGGTATATATGCGCGTATATAGCCTGCTCGCACGCTCGCGTCGACCGCAGGTTTCTCTGTGTGTGACAAGGCTGGATCAAGGCCCTAAATGTAAATGTCGAACAATTAACGAATCGAGGCTCCCATGAAAATCAGCGCTAGAAACACCCTCAAAGGCACAATCGTGAAAATTACGAAGGGCGCCACGACCTCCCACGTCCTCATCGACGTGAATGGGGCGACCGTCACGGCGTCGATCACGAACGAATCGGTGGACGAACTCAAGCTGAAGGAAGGCATGACGGCCTACGCCATCATCAAGTCGTCGGACGTCATGGTCGGCGTCGATCATAGCTGATGCATTGCGGCGGGGCCCGGGCGGGCCCCGCCGCCTAAATACCTATCTACGCGGCCACTTGTGGCCGGATGGAGAAATCCAGGCGGGTCAACCTGGGATGACTAGTTGGACGTTTAGGGAAGCCCGTTCCGCCGCTGCTAAACCCCAAGTTTCCAGCTTCAGGCGGTTAAGCACCGTCGTGTTCAAATTTATGCGATAGCGTGTCGATGTAGGAAATAACGGTTTGGGCGAAAGGTTTTTGGAGAGAAACATAATGGAAACGCGGCGGAAGAGCCATAGTTTAACATTCGACCAGGCCGTCGAGGGCTTTCTTGAAGCAAATGGTGAACTGAGTTTTCTTCAGGTTGGCGGCTACGATGGGGTAAGCTTCGACCCTTTGCGTGCTCACATCTTGGGAGGGGACTTGTCCGGCCTGATTGTCGAACCGCTACCGGATCAATATGCCAAGCTACAGCAGCTTTATGGAAAATCGCGGCGCATCAAGATCGAGAATTGCGCCGTAGCAGAGAGCGAAGGTGAGCGGGTCTTGTGGCGCTTTCCACAGGAGTCGATAAATAGCGGAACGCTTGGTAGCGTTTTCGGCGGCATTAGTTCCTTCAACCTGCCGGCTCTACTGGAAGATGGGGGTACGCTTGGCGGTCTCTTCACTGAGACGGATCGTGCAACCCTGCGTTCCTTGGCTGAGCCGGTCAAGGTGCAATGCTGCACCTTCGACCATATCGTCAGGAAACATGGCTTGGAGCAGATCGATCTTCTCCTGATCGATACTGGCGGCTACGATTTTGAGCTGTTGAAGTGTTTCGATTTCAATAAATTTCGCCCCGCTATTATCCAATACGAGTTCCAGCATTTGTCGCCGGATGACAAACGAGCGGCAGAGTCTCTGCTGATTTCCATGGGTTATCTTATGAATAGTATGCAGTACGATAGCGTTGCCATACGCGGTATATTTCTAAAATCGCAATTACCACCGCTGGCTCCGGTTCTGTCGGTTGCCGGGGCACTTCTATCGGAAGGCAGAGCCGGCGAGGCATTGTCGCTCTATAACCATGTCCTGGCGCTCGACCCAGCTAATAGCGCATCTCTGAGCGGATCGGCCCAGGCGCTGAGCGTGGAGGAGAATGTCACAGGGGCTCTGCGGCGTCTTGCGGCCCTA
Source organism: Rhodomicrobium sp. (assembly GCA_052145975.1). Taxonomy (GTDB): domain Bacteria; phylum Pseudomonadota; class Alphaproteobacteria; order Rhizobiales; family Rhodomicrobiaceae; genus Rhodomicrobium. The sequence continues at coordinate 10,423 of JBKQNN010000383.1, forward strand.
CGGGACAAGACAGCCGATTTGTCCGGTCTCGTGCCCAAGATCGCGGAAACGATGTCTCTTGCGATCGCAAGGTTCAATGAGCTGCTTGGCCACGGCGATTTGATCTCGGCGGCAGAAACCATCGATGCCATGATTGCTCTTATGCCCCGGGAAACAAGTTTCCTGAGCAATGCCATGGTTCTTGCAAAGAAGCTCGGAAGGTGGGACCGGGTTTCCAATTATGCCTCGATCCTTTTGGCCGTCGATCCGCAATCGCTGCATGCCCATGGATACATGGTCGAAGCAGCCAAAGCCCGTGGCGATCTCGATGGCGAACGGGAGCACCAGCAAGTTTTGCAGGAGAAAATCGATAACATCCTTTTTCTTCAGAATACTTACCGGCAGATCAGCACTACCCTTTTCGGCGAGACGGCCCCCGAAGGCCTTCAGCTGGTTGGCGATTTGATCGATAAGTCTAAGACCTACAGCATTCCGCCGTGTACCCCGCCGGTCTTAGCATCGCTCACCTATTATAGAGTTGCTCTCGATTGTCTTGACGTGGCTGCTATTGCCGCGCCAACACCTAAGACTGCCTCATGGGCGCCTCTGGTCCGGGCTGGTGCGAAGGGCGGGGGCCGTGCAATTAATCAAAGCGGACTGCGCCGGATAGCCGAAGAGCAGAAGGCCGAAGCGATCTTTTTTGTAGCGGCTGACCGGGTTTATATGGAAAAGTATTTCCCTACCTTTGCAAAGTCTATTATCAATAGGGCAGATATTAATTTCTTGCTGGTTGTATTGATTTGCGGCGATGCCGATAATATGAAAGAAACTGTTTCAAGCATCAATATTCACGACCCGAGAATTGTGTATATTTCAGAGAAAGACGATGCGGTTACTGTAAACAACTACTACAAGCCGGAGTTTGGTGAGAAAAATAGTAGGAAGACGTATTATCAATGTGCACGATTTCTCTGGCTTGAATATCTCATGGGCGCCTTTAACCTGCCTATTATGATCCTCGATATCGATGCATTATTGCAGGGGAGCGCGAAGTCACTTTTAGAGCGTTACCGCGATGCGGATGTGGCTCTCAATAAGAACTCGGAGGAAAATGCTGGCGCACGCTACACGGCAAACTTGGTCTTAGTAAACCCGTCGGACCGGGCCCGTGTCTTCGCCCGTTTTCTTCGGGGCTATCTGACAAAGCTGCTGACAAGGGAAGATGCTGACGGTTTCGGCGATCAGGTGGCGCTCCTTATGGCTGAAAAGCATCTGATGTACCATGATAGCGCAGCACGTATGCAGTATTTAGATTATTACGATATCAATAATATTATGTACAATAATGGCGATTACAATGTACATTCCGGAGATATATCCCGCTATATATTCTTTGCACTCTATGGGTCGAACGGTGACTCTGCGCTGAGTCTGATGGACAAGATCACATCGGATGCTGCTACAGATATTGCTGCCTAGAGTGCGTCCGGAAAAGCATGCCTTCGGGCTTGACCCGAAGGTGTGAAGCGGTTTTCCGAAAAGACGCACGGCACCACAACAAGCTAAAGCCCGCTTTTGATTCCATCAGAAGCGGATAGGCTGTAGTCCGGCGTTCCGCTTTGCGCAGCCTTTCTTGCACTGCTGTCCGCGGAAATGAATGGGCTCGCGTTGCGCCACGCTTTGGAGGCGCGGCATGAGAGCTTTAGTTGCGCGCAATTCCCGGAGTTGGCAGCCAAGGCGAATGCTGCAATCGTGTGTGCGGATTCGAACGGGTACCCGGGCATCTATGCGCAAACTGGCAGCTTTCGGTATGCGCGCCTCATGAAGAGCAGGGCGGAGGAGTTGGCCATACCTCGGTGGAACTGGCATTCTGGGCCAAGCGCGCGCGTGAATGGAGCCTCGGCGGCCGCGACGCATTCATCTATTTTATCAACTTAGCAAAGGAATGGGCGCCGGCGGCGGCGCGGGCCTTCTTGGCCCTAATAGGAAAAACATGAGTCATGGGCAAGCTTAGAGCTTTGCACTGCGTCCGCGGCTCACTCCTTATCGAGCCGCTTCCCAAAGGAAGATGTCAAATCGTCTCTCTTAAGCGGGCCATCCTCGCTGATTGGCCGCGTCACTGTCGAACCGCGTTTTTCGGCCCAAGGCCGCTCTTTCGCGCGAGCCTGGGCATTTGACGTTTTTGGAGCGCCCCTGGGACCGCGGACGATATCGGGTTCGCTCTCACCCATGACATTGATGTGCATGCTTGAAGTCCGTGTGCGCCCGCCAGGGTCTCCGTCCTCGCCCCCTGGCGAAGGATTGGCCCCGGCATGGCCGTTCGGGTTCTCTGCGTGGGACGGCTCCGGCGGCCGTGCGGGCGTGCCACCCTTGGCCACGATAACGGCGGCGGGCCTCAAGACGCGATCCGCGATCTTGTATCCAGCGTGCAAGACCTGTACGACGATGCCGGCGGGGACGCCTGGCACGTCAACCTTGACCATGGCCTCGTGCTGGTGGGGATCGAACTTCTCGCCCAGAGGATCGAAGCGGGTGATGCCGTGGCGCTCCAGCACTTTGAAAAGGTCGCGCTCGGTGACTTCCACGCCCTCCAGAAGCGTTTTCAGCGCTGGACTGGTATCGAGGGTCTCTTTTTGAGCGGCCTCGATGGCTCGCCTAAGATTGTCGCCAATCGAGACGGCGTCCCGGGCGAATTCCGAAACGGCGTATTTCGCCGTATCGGCCTTGTCGCGCTCGGTGCGCCGCCGCAGATTCTCCATCTCGGCCATGGTTCTGAGAAGCCTGTCGCGAAGATCCGCATTCTCGGCCTTGAGGTTGGCCAGCTGCTGCTGAAGCCCGGCTTCACCGTTCTGTGCGGCCTCCGCCTGCTGCTGCGCCGCTGAATCGACTTGTTCCGGCCCGCCTGAATTCGCGGGCTCGCCCGGTGTATCGTTCATTGTGCGTGTGCCGTTCCCGTTACTTTGAGGATGAGCCAATACCGTTTAAATCCGGCCCGATTTTTGAAGGTATATCGGCGGTTTTGAGGCGATAATCAAGCCAGCACGCGGCTCACCAGCTTAGCCGTATAGTCAACCATGGGGATAATCCTGGCATAATTAAGCCGGGTCGGCCCAATCACCCCTAGAACGCCAACGATTTTCCGGTTGTGATCCTGGAACGGCGCCACGATAAGCGAAGATCCGGAAAGCGAGAACAGATTGTTTTCCGAGCCAATGAAAATGCGCACGCCTTCGGCATTTTCGGAAAGCTCCAGGAGATGGAGCAGCGCCTTTTTCGATTCGAGGTCCTCGAATAGGAGCCGGATGCGCTCCACATCCTCGACCGCTTTCAAATCGTCGAGCAGCCGCGATTGGCCGCGCACGATCAGGCTTTTGTTGTCGTCCCGGCCGCCCGACCATTGAGCGAGGCCGGCGCGGACCAGTTTCGCGGTCAAGAGATCGAGCTCGGCCTGGCTCGCCTTAAGCTCGCCCTCGACGCGTTCGCGCGCCTCCGGCAGGGTCGCGCCGCGAATGCGCGCGTTCAGATAGTTCGTGGCCTCGGCGAGCGCCTGTTGGGGCAGGCCCTCGGGCAGCGCCAGCACGCGATTTTCAACGCTGCCGTCGTCGCCCGCGAGCACCAGCAGCGCGCGCTTGGCATCGAGGCTGACGAATTCGATATGCTTGATCCGGCTCACCTGCTTTTCGGCCAGAACCACGCCCGCACAGCGCGACAGGCCTGACAGCATGTTGCCAGCCTCCGCCAGCACCTCGGCGGTGACGCCCGAGTCGCCTTCCGCGTAACTCCCCAGCTGCCGCTCGAGCCGGTCGCGCTCGGCATCGTCGATATCGCCAACCTCAAGCAGGCCATCGACGAACAGGCGCAAGCCCGTATGCGTCGGAATGCGGCCGGCACTCACATGCGGCGCGTAAACGAGGCCGAGCCCCTCGAGGTCGGACATCACGTTGCGGACCGAGGCCGGTGACAGCGTCATGGGCAGATACCGGCTTAAATTGCGCGATCCGACGGGCTCCCCTGTCGCAAGATAGGTCTCGACGATGCTCCGGAAGATCTCCCGGTAGCGGTCGTTAAGCTCCCTAAGGCCGCTCGCAGCCTTCAAGTCCCGCGTGGGCATCCTCAATTCCTGCCGTCTCGACATAACATCCGCTTTGCTCGCCTAAACCTATCAAATCTAAGCATTCCGGCTGCGGTAGTCAAACTCTCAAAAAAGCTGAAGCGCTGGTACGCCCCGCGGGAAATCCTCACCCATTTGCGGCTGGCGCTGATAGGATTTCCCGCGGATAAGGCGTACCAGCAGAACTTTGTTGCTAGTGCAGCTTACCGGCCGGAATTTCGCTTGCGAGCTCGCGGCAAACGGGGTGCGAACTTCCGGCCGGCTGCACTTGGCATTGCGGCAGCACATAAGCGATTGCGGAAATCCCCGCCGGGCCAGATACTCCGCCCATGGACGCATTCGAACTCAACACGCACGACATCGGCGCGGGGGTCTTGCGCCCGCTTTCGCCGGGCAGCGCCGAAAAGCTAGGGCCAGCGCTGGCAGCCATGCCGCCGTGGTCGGTCATCGGCTGGCCCGCCGCGAGCCTCATTGCTGGGTTTAAGCGTGAGCGGCCATCTTTCCGCCTGTTCGAGCTTCTGGCGGGAGGCGAGCTTGCCGGCGCCGTTTCCATTCAAAACCCCTTTCTGCACGGTCCCTACTTGCAGCTTTTGGCGATCCTGCCCGGCTTTCAAGGGCGCCGTCTGGGCGCTGCAATCCTGCAATGGATGGAGCGGGAAGCCAGGAGCGAGCAATCCCGGCAGCTCTGGCTTTGCGTCTCGACCTTCAACACGCGCGCCCGCGCCTTCTACGAACGCTTCGGGTTCGAGGAGGTTGCGGTGCTGGAACAGCTCGCCAGCGAGGCTTCCGACGAGGTCTTCATGCGCAAGCGGCTGAGCTATACGTAATGGCGCTTGGGGGTTCGCAAGCAGTCATCCCCCAACTTGATTACCCCGATGTTTCCTGTGGTGCGTTTGCACCCGCTTGCCGCACTTCTGGAGCCTCATTCTCACGCTGGCGCATACGCGCTAAAATTAGCGCATGGCGTAAAGAACGGGGGAATCCCCCCTCACCCTGTCCCTCTCCCCATGGGAGAGGGGACGCCCTCTCAATGGCTGCGAGCGAACTCCCTCTCCCATGGGGAGAGGGTGGGGTGAGGGGCGTGACCGCTATCATGTCAGCGCTCCCGGGATCTTTGCGAACTCAGGTCGCCGCTCTTTGCGATCCCGTGTAAACGCTAAAGCGTTTTCCTGGATGACGCCGCTGGCGAAGCGATCGAGTGGATCGTAGCCGGGGCGGGCGTTGTGTCCGCTTTCCAACAAAACTGCGGAACGGCGCTCAGGGAGTCTGTCGCGGTTCGCACAGGCGCTGCGCGGATCGTGGAAATAAGCAAAGGCCTGCAAGCACTTGCGCGCATGGCACGGTCATTGCGAGAGCGGTTCGCGAAAGGCCGGCGCAGACGCGCGGCCAACGAGAAATGCGGGCCGGCTCTGCCCATCGGCGAAGCGGCCCATCGCGAGGACCGGCAATGTTGGATTTCGAACAGCAGGAGGAGCCCGCCGAAGGGGCCAAGGCCCTGTACGAAGTGCAGGTGCCACTGAGGATCCTGGAGCATAAGGGGTGCGGTACGGGCGGCGGCAGCGGCAAGTCAAGCTGCGGGTCGTCCGCGGGGCAGGGCGATCTGCCGCCCGAAATCTGGGAGAAGGTCAAGAACCACCCCTGCTACAGCGAGCAAGCCCACCATCACTATGCGCGCATGCATGTGGCAGTGGCTCCCGCGTGCAACATCCAGTGCAATTACTGCAACCGCAAATACGATTGCGCCAACGAGTCCCGGCCCGGCGTTGTGAGCGAGCGGCTGACGCCGGAGCAGGCCGCGAAGAAGGCGCTGGCCGTCGCCGCCACCATTCCGCAAATGACTGTGCTGGGCATCGCGGGGCCCGGCGACCCGCTCGCCAACGCGGCCAAGACCTTCAAGACCTTCGAGCTGGTGGCGGCCCAGGCTCCGGACATCAAGCTCTGCCTCTCGACCAACGGGCTGGCGCTGCCGGAGCATGTCGAAACCATCGTCAAATACAAGGTCGACCATGTGACCATCACCATCAACATGGTCGATCCGGAGGTCGGCGCGAAAATCTATCCCTGGATTTTTTACAATCACAAACGCTACGAGGGCGCCGAAGCCGCGAAGATACTATCGGAGCACCAGTTGCGCGGCCTCGAAATGCTGACGGCGCGCGGCGTTCTCTGCAAGATCAACTCGGTGATGATCCCAGGCGTCAACGATAAGCATCTCGTCGAGGTGAACCGGGCTGTTAAGTCGCGCGGCGCCTTCCTGCACAACATCATGCCGCTTATTTCCGCGCCCGAGCATGGCACGGTGTTCGGCCTCAGCGGTCAGCCGGGCCCGAGCGCGCGCGAGCTGAAGGCGCTGCAGGACGCTTGCGAAGGCGAGATGAACATGATGCGGCATTGCCGGCAGTGCCGTGCCGACGCGGTGGGGCTACTAGGCGAAGACCGCAGTGCGGAATTCACGACGGCCAAAGTCATGGAGATGGAGGTCAGCTACAATCGGGGTAGCCGCCAAGCCTATCAGGCCAAGGTGGAGGAGACACGCCAGGCGGAGGAGGCAGCGAAGAACGCAGAGCTCGCCAAGCTCGCGGGTGAACGCAGCGATGTCAGCATCCTGGTCGCGGTGGCGACCAAGGGCGGCGGGCGCGTGAACGAGCATTTCGGCCATGCCAAGGAGTTTCAGATCTACGAGCTGAGCGCTGGCGGCGCGAAATTCGTGGGCCACCGCCGCGTCGACCTTTACTGCCAGGGCGGCTTCGGCGACGAGGACAAGCTTGAAACCGTGATCCGCGCCATCGCCGATTGCACCGCGGTGTTCGTCGCCAAAGTTGGCGCGTGCCCGAAGGAGGCCCTGCTCAAAGCCGGCATCGAGCCCGTAGAGGCTTATGCCCACGCGTTCATCGAAAAATCCGCAATCGCCTATTTCAAGGACTACCTCAAGAAAATCGAACGCGGCGAGATCGCGCCCACGCCGCGTGGCGATGCGCAGATCCGGCAGGGCGCCTTCACCGCCGCTTGACCGGCCTTCCATTCATTAAACAGGAGAACTGACATGGCCTATAAGATTGTAGAATCTCAATGCACAAACTGCTCCGCCTGCGAGGCTGAGTGCCCGAATGTCGCGATCCGCGAGAAGAACGGAATTTATCTTATCAATCCGAAGAAGTGCACCGAGTGCATCGGCCATTTCGACTCGCCGCAATGCGTGGCCGTGTGCCCGGTCGACGACACCTGCGTGATCGACGAGAGCGTTCCGCGCTATCAAGCTACCGCCTAAGGCAGAGCTGGCGATGGATGTCCAGGTTACGCCTGCCGCGGAGAAGTTCATGAAGCGCGGGGAATCGCCCACTCGATCGGGCTTTGTATTGCACAATCCGAAGCAAAACGCCTGCGCCCCTTGCGGTTCGAACGCAGGGCCGCCTGGCATCGATAAGCATTAGAGCGGACGCAATGACACCGGTGGCCCAGAATGACAGAACGGTAGTGGCGGAAGACCCCGCGATGAGTGCTGCCATTCGGGGCGCGGGATTGCCCGAGACGGCCGAGCGGCATTTGACGCTTGCTGCGCTGGCATATAGCGACGGGCCACGCGCGGAAGCGCATCTGCTTGAGGCGCAAGCGATAGCGCCGGCCCATCCCGCCGTACTCATCGGACTTTACCGCTTTTATTTCTACAAGCACCGGCTGGCGGATGCCTTGGAGGTGGCGCGCATTTGCGTGAAACAGGCCGCGCTCGATATTGGAATACCTCTCGATTGGAGCGAGGTTCGCGCGGGCGAGGCGGCCTTCGGCGATTGCGCCGCGGCGCTGCCGCGCTTCTATCTCTTCGCGCTGAAGGCCTGCGCCTATCTCTCGATGCGGCTTGGCGATCTCGCGGAAGGGCGCGCGATGGTTGCGAAGCTCCTGGAGCTCGATCCAGGCGACAAAATCGGCGCGAAGGTTTTGCTCGGCGTCCTCGACCGGATTGGGGTGAACGATGACGGGTGACATCGATGAAGCCATCGACTGGCAGGGAAGGGAGATCGAGTGCGAGGCTTGCCCGCATCGCGGCCTTCTCGCCGGGGGGCTCTGCGCGCTCAAGCACTCCTGCGTGCAAGACCGCTACGCACGCCGCGTCGACCGGTTCTTCGCCAGGAATCGGGGGCTCGCCAACGATTACCTGACGCACCCGTACTTCGAGGTTCGAGCCATCGCCGCCAAATTCGCCGACGTTTTCCTGCTGCCGCCGCTGCTTGGCGATGCGGACGAGGCGGTGCGCTGGAACGCGGTACTGCGGCTGCCGCGCCGCTATCTCTTGCTGCTGCGCAACGATCCCCATCGCGAGGTGCGCATCCGTGCGGCTTCGCTGCTGGAAGGCGCGGAATTGAGCCCTATGATGCGGGATGAGGATTACTGTGTGCGGATCGTGGCGGCGCGGCGCATTTCGCCGGAGATGCTGCCTGCCATGATGGCGGACGAGGAAGCCGAGGTGCGGCGCGTGGTGGCGAGCCGCATCCAGGGCGATGGGCTGCACCAAATGGCAGCGGATATGGATGCGGAAGTGCGGCTGGCCGCGGTGCGCCGCCTTGAGGACGGCGAGCTTCGCGGTTTCCGCCGCGATCCCGATTGGCGCGTCCGCTACGAGGCGGCCAGGCGGATGCCGGCGGCTGCGCTGTTCGATATGCAGGACGATCCCGACGATATGGTGCGCGATTTCGTGCTCGCGCGGCTGGCGCAAGAGCGGCCCCAGATGGAAGGGAGCAACGTCGTGGCGTTCCGGGCGCGCGCGAGCCAGCATTCTTCCGGGAGGGGTTGAGATGGTGAATATCAGCCGCGATAGCGATGTGGTCGAGTTGGACGGTCTGCCGGCCTTCGACTATGGCGAGAAGGTCCGCAGCCTTCGCGATATCCGCAACGATGGCACGTTTGCGGGCAAGGATATCGGCGAGCTGCTCTGCAAGAAGGGCGAAGAGGGCTACGTGATCAGCATCGGGACGTTCCTGCAGCAATACTACATCTATGGCGTCGAGTTCATCTCGACGGGCTACCGGGTCGGCATGAAAAGCAAGGAGCTTGAGCTGGCGGAAACGCCCGCGGACGGCGAAGGAGAGCTGGCATGAACGTACCGGAGCCGCCGAAGTTCCAATGGGGGCAGCGCGTGAGTGCGGCCGGCGATCTGTTCAACGACGGCTCGTTTCCCGATCAGCCGGCGGACGCGCTGCTCGTCAAGGCCGGCGACAGCGGCGAGATCGTCCAGGTGGGAACGCATGTCGAAACCGGCACGCATATCTATCTCGTGGAATTCCAGGAGCGGCTCGTTGTTGGCTGCCTCGAAGGCGAAATCCATCCCGTTTAACGGCCCCGTGGGCAGAGGAGCGAACGATGAAGGTCATGATCCGCAAGATGCCCGACGGCAGGATGTCGGCCTATGTGCCGAAAAAGGACTTGGAGGAGCCCATCGTTTCCATGGAGAAGCCGGAGATGTGGGGCGGCGTCGTGACGCTCTCAAACGGCTGGCAGCTCGAACTGCCGGAACTCGCCGCGGACACCAAGCTCCCCATCACCGTCGAAGCCCGCAAATTGGCCGGCGAATAATGGGTTTAAGCGCGGCAGGCATAGCGGAAAGCGGGATTTCTGCCTGCGAGAGCATGAAAAGATTGGCGCGCTCGTACCAAACTCCACCGTCATGGCCCGGCTTGACCGGGCCATCCATGGGAAATCCGCCGTATTCAATAAGTTACCGGATGGCCGGGTCAGGGCCACTGCTGTCCGGCTTAATTCGCCTGCGTTATCAACGGCGTCATCCCGGAAGGGCGCGCTTGCGCCCTATCCGGGATCGTACAGGATTCCGGCGCTCAGTATTTTGCAAGACCCCGGATAAGCGCGT
>JBKQNN010000384.1:0-13836 GCA_052145975.1 Rhodomicrobium sp.
ACCTCCGCAAGCACGCTTATGGCTCAACCAGATCCATGGGCACATGGCAGCCACACTTCGCAGCCGCACTTCCTGTGGATCCGCTCTAACTTTTGTTGACAATAGCGGGTCGGGGAATAACTGTTTCAACAAAAGTTTAAAGCTCGTCATGAGCCGCAGCGGTTTCGCCTGCGCTGAAATGTTTACAGTTTTAGGAGAATGGAAGCATGTTTCAGTATCATAAGTATATTGTTATTTCCCTTTTTATTGCTGGAGCTGCTTACATTGGTGTATCTTACTATCACGATGTCCGGTTCACGCCAGATTCTCCAACATATATCATTTTTCAGGCGCACAGGACGGCCGGCTATCCTATTTTCCTGAATGCGCTAGGGGTCACAACCGCAGTCAGGTTGCAACCTTTATTGTATGTGTTGGCGCTGCTGCTTCTTTGGCGTGAGCTCAGTTTGACCGTCAAGGGGCACGTTTTGCCCTCAGTATGCGTTTTGCTTTGCTTTATAAATCCAGAAGTAAATAGTTATCATAATATGGTAATGACAGAGTCGCTGTTTATGACGCTGTCTATTTTTATGATAGTATTTATTGTTCGCTTTTTGTCCTTGCCCACGCTTTCATCTGCCGCATTAGCCTCTCTCTTCGCTGCCTTGGCCGCAATCGTGCGGCCCACGGGTTACGCGTTTTTTCCAGCCTTGTTTCTGCTGGCCGTCTTCCGCTGGCGGCTCATCGAAGGACATCGGCTAGCTTTTGTGGCAGCAGCGCTTTTGCCAGCTATTCTCATTTGCGGGATCGAACGGGCTGGCAGTAAGCTCTATCATGGCGCAGAAGAAACCGGCATGGTTGGACCTCACCTTTATGCGAAAGCAGCACTGCTTGATGCTCCGGCCGCTACCCCGCCAGCAGATCCTCACAAGGTGGCTCTGCAGAAGGCGTTGGAGTCCGATTTTGCTCCCATACGGCAAATCGTGAGTGAAATACCGCGTTGGCAGGTCCGTGAAGTCATCAGCGAGTTTTACGAGAACTGCCTGGAATATGACTGCTCCAGCAGCGTAAAGGACTCGCTCGGCTTGCCGCTTCCCGCCGTCAACAGACTATCGGGAGAGGTTGCGCTCACGCGCATTGAGAACGCGCCAGAAGCTTTTGCACTCCTGGTATGGGACCGCTATCGTTCTCTTTGGACTCTGTATCAGGCCACCCATCCTGCCAATCTTCCTGTGCTTCAGACCTTCCTCGATCAGCATCGCCCTATGCCGTTCGAGAGCGCCCTTCAACGCGAGTATCCCGAATTTAGGGCTACTATGCCGCCATCCCAATTGGCCGTGTTCGTTCAGCCGGGTATTCTAGTAATCGGCGCATTGACCCTGATGCTGGGCGTCTCAGGCCTCGCAGGTGCCTGTTATCGTATTCTTGAGACCCGGCTGGCCGCATCGTCGCTGCTTTCTCTGGCTCTGCATGGCTCCATGCTCCTTACCGCCGTTTCTGCCTTAGGCCTGCGGAGATTCACCTTTGGCTTGTGGCCGATTATGATGGCCGCCCTTATCCTCGCTGTGAGTTGGACATACGGCTTCACAAGAAGTCACGCCAAAAGCCGTCTCAAGCAGCTGCTGCCCGCCGGCCAGTTGGAAAATAATTAACCCGGTCTAAAAAACCCAAGGAAGACTTTAAGCTATGACAGAAAGCCGAAGCACTATGGATATTATGGCGGAGCGCGAAAACTTGTGTGCAACATCTAGACAGAGCGGGACAATCGCGGACTATTTTGCGATAGCCAGGCTAGATCACGCGACGAAGCATATCTTTATTATTCCCGGTATCCTGCTTGCCTATCAGCTCCGTGGGGTGCAGGTTGATTCGCTATTCCTCAGTGCCGCCCTCGGTTTTGCAATGGCCGTGTGTATCGCGTCCGCCAACTACGTGATCAATGAGTGGCTCGATCGCGACTTCGACAGGCATCACCCTACCAAATCCAAGCGATCCGCCGTAAAGAGAACGTTACACAGGTCCATAGTATTCGCTGAATGGCTGGTATTTCTCACCATCGGATTGGCGTGCGGCTATGCTGCCAGCAAAACGCTCTTGCTGATCGGCTGTGCGTTTGCGCTGCAGGGGGTTATCTACAATGTGCCGCCATTGCGGACCAAGGATCTGGCTTATCTCGACGTCATTTCGGAATCCGTGAATAACCCGCTGCGCTTGGCGATCGGCTGGGCAATCGTCGATCCCGTGACTCTGCCGCCGGCATCAATCGACTTGGCCTTTTGGCTGGGCGGAGCTTTTCTGATGGCTGCAAAAAGGCTCTCCGAATATCGCGAGATTGTTTCTGCTCATGGCAAGGAACTCCTGGCCCGTTATCGCTCTAGCTTCGGAGGCTATTCTGAAATCTCTCTGAACGTGTCGTGTTTCGCCTACGCATTGCTATCGTGCTTCTTCTTGGCAATCTTCCTTATCAAGTACCGGATCGAGTATATTTTAGTAATGCCGGCGATTATCGTCCTTTTTGCGCAGTACCTTGCACTTGCAATGAAGCCAGCCTCATCGGCTCAGAACCCGGAAAGGCTTTTCCGTGAGCGCGGGCTGTTTATTGTGGTTGGCATTCTTGGCGCGCTGTTCGTGCTCACCAGCTTCCTAAATATTCCTAGCCTCGAACCCTTCACCCAGCAGCGATATATCAGCGTGCCATGACGCCCATTGATCTCTTCCAGCCTGAGGGCTGGAACAACGTGAAATTGGTTATCTTCGACGTCGACGGCACCTTGTATGACCAGCGTCGCCTTCGCCTTCGAATGGCGCGCGACATGGTACTGCACTGCTCTTTCAAGCTAATCTCTGTCCTGAGGACCTATCGCCGTCTTCGCGAGCAGTTTGCGGAGTAGGAGATGAGCGATTTTGAGACCCGGCTCCTTGCAGAAACCTCCGCCATCGAACGCTGCTCGATGGAGGCCGTTCAGGCCATGGTGGAGGAGTGGATAGAACGGAGGCCTCTGCCTTATCTTCTTCGGTGCAGATATCCAGGCGTGCCTGAACTGTTCAGGGCTTTGCGGCGCAATAACAAGATCATAGGCATTCTCTCCGATTATCCTGCCAATGCGAAGTTGGCGGCACTTGACGTTTCCGCCGATTTCGTGGCCGCTGCCTCCGACGAAGGCATAAAGATGCTTAAGCCTCACCCTCGTGGCGTGCAGTCTCTTCTCGCGGCAGCGGGTGCAGAGCCTGCAGAGACGGTTCTGATCGGGGACCGCAAGGAGCGCGACGGCTTCGCGGCAAAACGGGCGGGAATCGCGGCTTTGATCCGTTCGCCAACGGCGGTACCGGGCTGGCAGACTTTCGACCGCTATGACGCTCCCCTTTTCAAGCCGATCCTGGCAGCTTGACGATGACGGCGATGCAGGAACTCATTGCTAAGTTTGGGCGCTATCTTCTAACCGGCGGCATTGCAGCATTGGTTGACGCAGGCGGCTTTGCGCTCCTCGAAGCGGTGAATATGGCTGTGCCGCTCGCCGCAGCCACGAGCTTCTGTGTAGCGGCCGCTGTTAACTTTCAAATGACAAGTCGATTCGTATTCGAGAAGAACGCGACAAGCGCTCGCTTCGCGCTTTTCTTTGCCTGTGCGCTTATCGGACTTGTTGTTAATGTGAGTGCAACTTTGACGGCCATCACATATCTCAACTTACCGTCCATTGCCGCGAAAATCGCTGGGATCGGCATGGCTTTTATGCTCAATTTCTCTTTAAATGTAGGCATAGTGTTCCGTAAGCAGGTTACAGTTCCCGGCTTCAATCGGATATCGAACGATTCTGCTGAAGTGCTTTGAACATGGCCGCCTTGAAACCGCTTTGCTGACCCCGCGACGGGCATACTACCATCTTTACTTCGCCAAGCGCGCTCAGTTCCTCGATCTTGCTTTCAAAGTCGAGATAGGTGCGTATTGAGGCACGGCAGCGGACCCCCGCCGCCCCCGTGAAGAAAGCTCACCGCAATGATCAAGAAGAAATTTGGACCAGCGCGCGCACCGTAGCGAGCCACGCCACCGTTAAATGAATGGAGGACAGCTTGAGGGCTGGGGTGAGGGGGTCTTGGCGAACTGTTCAATCGGATTCGGTATGACGTAGGAATATTGCAGCCGGGAGGCCCACCGGACACGCCCGCGCGTCATCCCGGAGACCGCCTTTGGCGGTTCCGGGACGGCGAACGGAGCGGCGGCGCTCAGCCCGCGCGCAGGATCGAGCGGCCGGCGAAGACCGCGGTATCGTTCAGCTCTTCCTCGATGCGGATGAGCTGGTTGTACTTCGCGATGCGGTCCGAGCGCGACATGGAGCCGGTCTTGATTTGCCCTGCGTTGGTGGCGACCGCGAAGTCGGCGATGGTCGAATCCTCGGTTTCGCCGGAGCGGTGCGAGATCACGCACTTGAAGGCCGCGCGATGCGCCATGTCCACGGTATCGAGCGTCTCGGAGAGCGAGCCGATCTGGTTCAATTTGATGAGGATGCCATTGGCCGAGCGCTCCTCGATGCCTCTGGCCAGGCGCTTCGGATTGGTCACGAAGATGTCGTCGCCGATCAGGTTGATCTTGCTGCCCAGCCTTTCAGTCTGTATCCGCCAGCCCTCCCAATCGTCCTCGGCCATGCCGTCCTCGATGGAGAAGATGGGATAGCGCGCGACCAAATCGGCATAGAGATCGACCATTTGGCCGGGCTCAAGGCTCTTGCCCTCGCCCTTCAACTCATACTTGCCATTGTGGAAAAACTCGGTCGAAGCCGGGTCGAGCGCAATCGCCACGTCCTCGCCCGGCTTGTAGCCCGCCTTCTCGATGGCGCGCACAATGAAGGCCAGCGCCTCATCGGCCGATTTGAGGTTCGGCGCGAAGCCGCCTTCGTCGCCCACATTGGTGCTGTGGCCGCCCTCTTTCAGCAGCTTTTTCAGCGTGTGGAAGATTTCGGAGCCCCAGCGGACGGCCTCCGCGAGCGTTGGCGCGCCCAGCGGCGCGATCATGAACTCTTGAAAATCGATCGGATTATCGGCATGGGCGCCGCCATTGACGATGTTCATCATCGGCACCGGCATGACGCGCGCATTCACCCCGCCCACATAGCGGTAGAGCGGCAAATCCAGCGACTGGCTCGCCGCCTTCGCAACCGCCAGCGACACGCCCAGGATCGCGTTCGCGCCGAGCCGGTTCTTGTTTTCCGTCCCGTCCAGCATGATCAGCGTGTTGTCGATCCGGCGCTGCTCCGTTGCGTCCATGCCCTGCAGAGCATCGAAAATTTCGCCGTTCACGGCATCGACGGCCTGCAGCACGCCCTTGCCCAGATAGCGCTCGCCGCCGTCGCGCTTTTCGATGGCTTCGTGCGCGCCAGTCGAAGCGCCGGAAGGCACTGCGGCACGGCCGGCGGAGCCGTCCTCCAGCAGCACGTCCACTTCGACTGTGGGATTGCCGCGGCTATCGAGAATTTCGCGGCCAACGATATCGGCTATAGCGGTCATGAGGGCACCTCATCGAAAGTCAGGGGAAAGTCGGGATGTCACCGCCGTCTTAAAGGACTCGCAGCGCCGGGCCAAGAGGCTTACATCCAGAACCATGAGTTTAGCACCGAAAGATACAACCAACGCGCTCGTTCTGCTGTCCGGCGGGCAGGATTCGGCGGTTTGCCTGGCCTGGGCGCTGACCCGCTACGGCCATGTGGAGACGCTGGGCTTTGCCTACGGCCAGCGGCACAGCGTAGAGCTGGAATGCCGGCCAAGGCTGCGAGAGGCAATAGAAGCAGGCTTTCCCGGATGGCGGGCGCGGCTTGGCCCCGATCATGTGCTCGATCTCTCCATCCTTGGCCAGGTAAGCGATACGGCGCTCACAAGCGAGGCGGAAATCGCATTAGGCGCCAATGGCTTGCCGAATACCTTCGTGCCGGGCCGGAACCTCTTGTTCTTCACGCTGGCCGCGGCGCTGGCATACCGGCGCGGCATCCGCGACCTTGTGGGCGGCATGTGCCAGACCGATTATTCCGGCTACCCGGACTGCCGCAACCAGACGCTGGAAGCGTTGAACCACGCCATCAATCTCGGGACCCAGGAGCGCTTCCGGATACTCACGCCGCTGATGTGGCGGACAAAAGCCGAAACCTGGGGGATGACGCACGCACTTGGGGGTGCGGCCCTCGTGGATATCGTCGCGGAGCACACGCACACCTGTTACAGGGGCGACCGCGAGCACCGCCACGATTGGGGCTATGGCTGCGGGACTTGCCCGGCCTGCGAGCTTCGCGCGAAGGGCTACGGCCAGTGGCGGCAAAGTTCTTAGAAACGCCCGAATTATTATGACGGTGGCGGCGCGTGAGTTATCGCGTTGTTACCGGAGCCGCCATGACAAGTCAGATGCCGTCTATAGCCGAGGTTCTCGTAGCCTGGGGCCCAATGCTGCTCATAGTAGCGGTATGGATATTTTTCATGGTGAGGTTCATGAAGCGGGGCGGACTTACAACTCTGCAATATTACGACCAGCTTCTACAGGAGCAAAAGCGGCATAACGAGGCGCTGGAGAAGATACTGGCCCGGCTGGAGCAGCGGTTCCCGCAATAAAAGATTGCAGCGGATCGCGCCGCTTCGCATATAGCGGCATGCGCGTATCGGCGCGCAAACACGCTGCGGCGCTGCCGGAATATGTACACGGTCAAGGAAATCTACACGACGCTGCAAGGCGAGGGCGCTCACACGGGCCGCGCCGCCGTGTTCCTGCGCTTTGCCGGCTGCAATCTGTGGAGCGGGCTCGAACGGGACCGCGCCCGCGCATTGTGCCAGTTTTGCGATACGGATTTCGTAGGCGCCGATGGCCCGGGCGGCGGCAAGTTCGCGGAGGCTCAAGCGCTGGCCCAAGCTGTCGCCAAATGTTGGGATTTGACTGTTTCAAATGCCCCCTCACCCCTGTCCCCTCTCCCGCGAGGGGAGAGGGGGACGTCCTCTGGACGGGCTCGGCCTGCTCCCTCTCCCCTCGCGGGAGAGGGCTGGGGTGAGGGGGCGCAAAATATAAAACCCTATGTTGTCTGCACTGGCGGCGAGCCGCTTCTACAGCTCGATGAGCCCCTGATCGAAGCGCTGCACGCCTGCGGCTTCGAAATCGCCATCGAAACCAACGGCACGCAGCCAGCGCCTCCAGGCATCGACTGGATTTGCGTAAGCCCCAAGACCAATGCGCCGCTGGCACTCACCTCAGGAGACGAGCTGAAGCTCGTTTTCCCGCAGGATGGTGCTGAGCCCGAGCGCTTCGAGCAGCTTGACTTCCGCCACTTTTTCCTTCAGCCGATGGACGGCCCGGACGTCCGCGCCAACATCGAGGACGCGGCGCGCTACTGCCTTGCCCATCCCCGCTGGCGCCTGTCGCTGCAAACCCACAAATTGATCGGCCTGCCTTAACTCCATGATGCGCATCTACAAAGAGTTCACTTTCGAGGCCGGCCATTTTCTGCCTATGGCACCTGCGGGCAACCCCAGCGCGCGCCTTCACGGGCATTCTTTTGTTGTCCGCGTGACGCTCCAGGGCGAGCCGGACCCGGAGACCGGGCTTATCGTCCCTTTCGAGCAGTTCGAGGTCGAGCTTGCGGCGCTGAAGGACAAGCTCGACCATCGGCTTTTGAACGAGATAAGCGGGCTGGAGAACCCTACGCTGGAGCGCATCGCGGCGTTCATTTGGCGCGAGCTGACGCCCGGTTTGCCCGGCCTTGCCGTGGTCGAGGTGTCGCGTCCAACCTGCCGTGAAGGCTGCATCTACACTGGCCCGGAGCAGCGGTAACGCGTAGCGCTTGCAGACACTCCGCCCAGCTTGATTGAACGGGATCGAGGGCCATTTGCCTTTGATGTATCAAAACAGTACGGGGAAGCGGCCATGACCTCTGAGTTTAATCGAAGGCAGATCGTGCGGGCGGCATCGGGATTGGTGACGGCGGGAGGAGTCGCGCTGATCGCACCGTCGCGCGCATTTGCGCAAGCGAAGGAAAAACAAGAAGAAAAAATGGAGGACGTGACCCCGCCGGAAGACCTGATGCGCGAGCATGGGGTGCTAAACCGGATCCTCCTGATCTACGAAGCCATAATGCAAAAATTCGCCGGCAACGAGAGTTTCGATCCCGCCATCCTCTCCAAATCGGCCCAGATCGTACGCGATTTCATCGAGGACTATCACGAAATCAATGAACAAACTCATGTATTTCCCCGTTTCAAGAAAGCAGGGAAGCTGGTTGAACTCGTCGACGTGCTTTTCCGGCAGCACCTGGCGGGACGCCGGCTCACCGGCACAATCTTGCGCCTCGCCCCAGCCAGCGCGGCGCCAAGCCAAGATCGCGCTCAGATGATAGCGGCGATGCAAGCTTTCATCAGGATGTACCGGCCCCACGAGGCCCGCGAGGATACAGTGCTATTTCCGGCGCTTAGAAGCGTCGTGACCGCCAGCGAATTCGATTCCATGGGCGATGAGTTCGAGAAGGACGAGCAACGGAAATTCGGCGAGGACGGCTTCGAAAAGGTCGTGAGCCAGGTGGCAAGCCTCGAAGAGGCAATCGGCGTCCACGATCTTGCCAAATTTACCCCGGCCGGTTGACATTCGCGAAAACATAGCAAGCCGGCAGCGGCAGTTGAGAGGCAGGGCCGTGGCCACTCCGAGGGCAAAACGATATTTTTCCGGGCTTTCGAGGAGCACCTTCCTTCTCGCCTTCGCGAGCTTCTTTTCCGATATCTCGACGGAGATGCTTTACCCGGTCCTGCCGGTGTTCCTGATCCAAACGCTGCACGCCAGCGGCGCCATCGTGGGGCTGGTCGACGGCTTCGCGCAGGCGCTGCAGAACATCGTGCAAGGCTTCTCCGGCGCGCTATCGGACAAGCTGCAGCGGCGCAAACCCATCGCGCTTTCCGGCTATTTTCTATCGGCAATCGCCAAGCCGCTCATGGGATTTTCTGCCGTTTGGCCGCAGCTCTTCGCCGCGCGCGCGCTCGACCGGTTTGGCGCCGGCACCAGAGCCGCGCCGCGCGACGCCCTCGTTGCCGCCTCGGCGGATGAAGAGCACCGGGGCAAGGCGTTCGGGCTCGAAGGCTTCGGAGACAATGCCGGCGCCTTTGTTGGACCGCTTCTTGCGGTGTTCCTGCTTTACTCGCTGCACGTTGGCATGCGCAGCATTTTCTACCTTGCCCTTATCCCCGGCCTGCTGGCGTTCTGCATGGTTCTCCTGGTCGAGGATGGCCGGGCGGACGGCGCTGCAAAGGCAAAAATCGATATCGGCATCGGCCAATTTCCCGCCGGCTACTGGCGCTATCTGGCGGCCACGGCGCTATTCGGGCTTGGCAATTCCAGCAATGCGTTCCTTATACTCCGGACGCAGGATATCGACAGCTCGCTCAGGACTACGATCCTGATCTACGCAGCGTTCAATCTCGTGGCGGCGCTGATTTCCTACCCGGCCGGTTTTCTCTCCGACAGGATAGGGCGGAAACATGTCTTGCTAGCCGCGCTCGTTATCTTCACGGCCGCCTATCTTGGCTTCGCACTCACCCAGAATATTGCCGTCATCGCCACGCTGTTTCTGGTCTACGGCCTGTACCAGGGCATATTCCGCGCCGTTGGCAAGGCGCTCGCCGCAGACCTCGTTCCCGCACACTTACGCGCCAGCGGCGTTGGCTGGTACAGCACCACATACGGACTGCTGCAGCTCGCCGCGAGCCTCATCGCCGGATTGCTTTGGGACCGGATCGGGCACCAAAGCGTCTTCGTTTACGGCGCAGCCTTCGGCGCCCTGGGATTTCTTGCGGTGCTCCTTTTGGTCCCAACCCGCAGAGCTGCCGGATAGCCGCGTCAGAATAACGCGAGCCGAAGCGTGACTTTTGTTCCAGCGTCCGCCCGCGCGCCGATGGTAGGTTTCTCGCACTTAACCACCAACGCGAGGAAACAACGCGATGCAGCGTATGAAGTTTTTCATCGACACCCACGACGCGGCCAAAGGCACCTTCCCAGCGGGCATCAGCAAGGAACAGTTCGCCGGCTTCTACACCAAATTCGAAGAGGCTTGCCGGGCTGAAGGCGTGATATCGCTGCGCGCCCATGCCGGCTTCGCGGACGGCCGCGCCTATTGCTTCACCATGGCTTCCGATGCGGATGCGGTGCGCCGGGCGCATGAGCGCGTGGGGCTCAACTTCGACAGCATCACCGAGGTTGTAACCTCGACCCCCGGCGATCTCTTCTTCACAGCGGCGGCCTGACGGCTGCGGCGGGATAGCGCGCAATGAGTCTGATGACGGGAATACAGCATGCGGGCTATAGTCGGCGTATGCCGGCCGCACCCGCTCCAAGCCTATTTCCGTTCATCGCCGCGATGGCTCCGGGCAGCCGCAGCACGCTCGAATCCGCGTTGCGCCGCATCTCTTGTAAGGGCGGCACTCAACTCGTCGTGCGGGGCGACGAAGTGGCGGGCGCCTATCTCGTCGAGGAAGGGGCGCTGCGCGTTTACTATACGAGCGAGGAGGGCCGCGAAGGCACGCTCTATTGGGTCGAGCCGGGGCAGTCCTGCATTCTGGCGCTGAACTGCACCTTCTCGCGGCTTGCCTATCCCGCCTGGGTCGAGAGCGACGGCCCGACGCGCTTTGCAATCGTGCCGGGCGAGGTCTACCGCACGCTGTTCGCATCCGACCCCGCCGTACAGCGGTTCACGTTCGAGGCGTTGTCGGGCCGGCTCTTCGAACTGATGGCGCTGATCGAGGAAACAGCAAGCCAGGGGCTGGAGGCGCGGGTCGCCGCTTTCCTGCTGCGGCGGGCGAAAGGAGAAGAGCGGGTTGCCGTTACTCAGGAGCAGCTTGCGCGGCATCTGTCGACCTCGCGCGAGGTTGTCTCGCGGGTGCTGCGCGGGCTTTCGGCGCTGGGGCTGGTAAGTTCCGGCCACGGCCAGATCGTCATTTTGGACAGCGAAGGCCTGCGCCGCATCGCCGGATAATACCGGCTCGCAGCCCGTCATCCCGGAAAACGCTTCTGCGTTTATCCGGGATCGTAAAATACACCGGCCTGAGTTCGTAACGGTCCCGGATAACGCCTCCGGCGTTTCCGGGATGACGCCACCAGAGGGCGAAACAAGAAGCACAACATCATGTTCGATATAACGCCGATCCTCATCATCGGCGCAGGCGCGGTTGCGGCCGGCCTCGCCGTACTTGCGCTCCTCATCCAGGGCGACCTAACGCGCATGGCGCATTTGCGCCTGCGCCATCGTTTGTTTCTAGCGGCCGGTCTCGGCTTGGGGATTATCGCATTCTCGCTGAAGCTTGGCATTATTGGCGGGCTTACGCTGATCGGGTCGCGCGGAGACAGGCCCTTCGCCCTTCCAGCCATTGCAGTCCCGCCCAAAATTGCCGGGCCCGCTATCGTTATGGGAACGGTCGAATGGGAGCCATTGCCGCTCACGGCCCCCGAGCCTGCCAGCAACCCGTCCACTCCCGAAAAAATTGCGCTCGGCGCGCGCCTCTTCGCCGATCCGATGCTCTCCCGCGATGGAACCGTCGCGTGCATAACCTGCCACGACATCAAGCACGCAGGCGGAGCCGATGGCCGGCAATTCTCGCGCGGCATCGGCGGCCAACTGGGCGGCCGCAACGCGCCAACCGTGTTCAACGCGGCGTTCCAAGCCTTGCAGTTCTGGGACGGGCGCGCGCGTTCGCTCGAACAGCAAGCCCTCGGCCCTATCGCCAATCCGGCCGAGATGGGCAGCACCGATCTGAACGCCGTGGTGGATCGCCTGAAAGCCAGCCCCTCCTACGCCGAGGCTTTTGCGGCCGCATTCGGGGCGTCGGAGCCCATCCGCATCGAGCGGGTTGCCCAGGCCATCGCCGCCTACGAGCGTACGCTCATCACGCCCGATGCGCCCTACGACCGCTTCGTGCGCGGCGACCGAAGCGCGCTGACACCTCAGCAGGTGCGCGGCATGGCCATGTTCGAAAGCGCGCGCTGCACCGATTGCCACGCCGGGCCGAATTTCAGCTCCGCAAGCTTGCTTACCCCGGATCGCGGCGGCGCGGGGCTAAGGCTGTTCCCGGCGCAGCCCTCGCCCTACGACGCGCAGTACGGCCTGACCCTCGACTCCGGCGCGCGGGCAAAAGGCGCCAGCCCAGGGCTTTGGCGCGTTCCCTCGCTGCGGAACGTGGCTTTGACGGCGCCCTATTTCCACAACGGCTCGGTCAGCGATCTCACCGAGGCTGTGCGGATCATGGCAGTCGCGCAATCGGGGCGCGTGCTGAGCGAGCGTTCCTCGCTCGAACCGGTCGCGGCCTGGGTGCCCAGCGAGCGGCGCATCATGCACTACAAGCCCACGCCCATCAGCGAGGCGGATATTGCCGATCTCGTAGCCTTCCTGCGGGCGCTGACGAGCGACAGGCTTGCAGCGGAGGCAAAGCGCTAAACCGCAATCTCCGTCATTGTGAGCGAAGCGAAGCAATCCAGAGCAACGGTGGCGGCCTCCGCGATGGATCGCCACGGCGGTCTAGCAGAGTTTCTGGGCTTCCCCAACTCCTGGCTTTCCCAAGGCGTTTAGCACCCATCGTGACGGTAACGGCCATTGAGCTGAAAATAACGTTCAATTCCGGGCCAATACTGGCCGCCGGCTGTATGGGCCTCCGGAACAATCAGGTTCTAGGATCTATGATGCGCACTTTCCAAGTGTACCTTCCTCCTCTTCACGACCACAATAACCCGTTGCTGCCCCGGTTGTGCGCCTTTCTTCCGGGGGAGCGCTTCGGCAAGAGCAGTGCGAAGCGGCGTTCCCAGAGGGTCGATTGCACCGCGCAGCATTGCGGTCAGCGGAGCGGGCGAGATTTGAGGAGCGGAAGCTGGACATGATGCGCTCGATTTCGCAACAGGCGATCCATTTTCAAGGCAGTCAAGCTTCTGCAAGCGGGCTGCGGCGCTCGCGGCTTCCTTGGGACTCACCCTTCCTGCTGCGCAGCCGTTGAGGCCGATCCTAATCGCGCCTGGCTTTAGCTCACGCAGGTAGCCGGGCCGTCCAGTGTAAAGCCCCAAATAAAGCTTCAGCCTCGTCCGGTCTATTTCAGAGGAAAGTACCGCGTTCAGGTCTTCGAAAATGCCGGCGCGGAGGGGCCGGCAGCTCTGCCCAGCAGGGAAAAACGCTCTTGGAAAAGTTTTGATCAAGATCGGCAGCATCTCGGCTTCAAGCCCTTCCATCTTCAGATGCGCCATGATTTCCCCCTCGCCAGCGAAATTGTCTTGCTCTTTTTAAGCCCGGTTTGGCGGCAATAGCATTTGCCCAATCGCCTGCATACCGTTGCTTTACTACCATGGCGAGTATCTCAAATAATTGCAATCAAATTTGTATAATTGTGAACAACTTCAGCTTAGGCTTGTCCGAGGAACGAGGGCCTACCGCTAACCCGGACATTCTCCTCTCTGTCACTGCAGCTTGGCAAATATTGATCCTGCAGATTGGGGTGTTTCGCTAGATCCACGCAAACACGGCGGGCGTGAACCATGCCGCGCGCGGGTAGGCGTACTTTTGAAATGCCCCCTATTGGCCGATTATCAATTCGCTTCGTCGCGTAGAAACAATTGTATTATTCGATGTTATTAACATTAATAAACATATACATAATAATATACCTACTATACATACGAATTAATAGAACTGGCATTAGTTTATATTACGATCGAATTAGCAGCGCTTCGCCGCGAAGTGCTATTATCTAAAATCGAGGATCGAATGAAAAAGTTCACTATTGCCGCGGCTATGCTTGCGGCTACATTCTTCTCCGGGAACGCATTTGCTTTGACCGGAGTCGCCAAAGGCATTCAGGTTCCCAATGACGCTGTAAAGG
>JBKQNN010000385.1:0-6874 GCA_052145975.1 Rhodomicrobium sp.
CCCGCCGCTCTTCCGATCTCCGCGAGGCGCCCCGCGGGCGCCTCCTTCCCGTGGGGCCGGACGCTGGCCATCGCGCGCAGCGGGAGCACTCTCTTC
This sequence comes from Rhodomicrobium sp., assembly GCA_052145975.1. Classification (GTDB taxonomy): domain Bacteria; phylum Pseudomonadota; class Alphaproteobacteria; order Rhizobiales; family Rhodomicrobiaceae; genus Rhodomicrobium. The sequence continues at coordinate 97 of JBKQNN010000385.1, forward strand.
CTGCGTGGTGCGCGGAGCAGCAGCAGATGGAGGCCGCCGTTCAGTTTGCCTCGGTGCGACAACGCGCAGGCTGTCGGGACCCACGCGGCGCGGCGGCTGGGGTGCGGCAACCGGGGCGGGAGCGGGCCGCTCCACAACCTCTTCCTGTTTCTGCGTCCTGCCAGCGGCGGCGTCTTCTGCCGCCCGGAGCCTTTCGGCTTCTTCCTCGGCCTTGCGCTGAACTTCCTCCTCGGCGCGGCGCTTCCGCTCCTCGATCTCGCGGAGTTTCGCTTCCTCGCGCTGGCGGGCTTCCTCGATCTCGCGCTCGCGTTTTTCCACGTCCTCGCGCTTACGCGCCTCAAGGAGCGCCCGCGCACGTGCATCCTGTTCTCCGGCCGAGAGCTCGCGCAGCACCTTTTGCGGGCGCTTGTCGCGGGCCTGTTCCGGGGCGGGCTTTTGGAAAGCACGCGGCTCCGGTTTGGCAGGTGACGGTTCAACCAGCTTCTGCGGCTCGTCTGTCAAACCGAGTGCGGGCAGGCGCTTGCGCTTCGTCTCAACAAGAACGGATTTGGAGCGGCCATGGCTGAAGTTTTGGCGGATGTGGCCTTGTTCCACAGTCCGCTTCACATTTAGCGACATAGTCTTCCGGCCGGCTGCCGTCTTGTTGTCCGTTTCTTTCGTTTCGCTCATTCTTTACCCTGGCGCAGGGGACACTTTGCCGTATCCCCTGTGCAATAGCCGCTAAGACGATTGAGAGCTTCGAAGAATGCGCGGGACGCCCCGCCATCTTTAACTCCCGCATGTATTACATTCGTGCTCCCCGTCGCCAAGCTAATTTCGGCTGACGTGAAGCAATTTTCGGGTGCGATGTGGTCTTTTCCCGAGTAGATGGCCGCAAACTTTCTGTCTAGCTTGGCCTTGCCGCCCTCCGCGGCATCGCTGGCATGAAGTAGACCAGCGATCTCGCCGCGATTCAGCGCTTCCTCGACCTTTGCAAACCCCACAACCACAAGCCCGGCCTTATTGCAGATGGATAACCGTTCTAGCGCAGATCGCTTAAAAAGCTGTTCCACTTGTAGCGAAAGATCCTCCGCCACCAGAACCGGTTTCCGGAATGCCCTTTGAAAGGCCCGCCGCTTTACGGCCTGCTCGACGATTTCTTTCTGCGCTGTGACCCAAACGCCGCGCCCCGGAAGATTTCCTTTGATGTCAGGAACTGCGCTGCCTTGCGGCGATAACACGAAGCGAAGAAGAAAGGGTCTTTCCTTTCTCGCGCGTTCCACGATGCAGGTTCTTACGGGTACGCTTTCGATGCCGCTTTGTCCGCCTTCCGTTAGATGAGAGTCTTCGCCTGAGATTTCCAGTACGGGTTCTTCCTCAGAGCGCTTTTTCTTCGGGTTCCGCATCGCTGGCCCCTTCTTCCGGCCCAACAGGGGCGCTTTCGGAGCCGGCCTCTTCTTCTTGTGCCTCGGAGCCCGCCTCCTCTGCTTGCTCCGCGGGGGGCGGCGGCGGCTCGATCCAGCCTGCTTTGACGCGCGCGTTGAGGATCAACTCTTCGATACTGGGCTTGCTGAGGTTAAAGCTCTGGAGAATGCCCGGATGCTGCTTCGTCTGCCCATGCGCCCGTTCTTGCCATCCCGCGAGGTCGTCGGTCGCGCAGTCAGCGAGATCCTCAACTGTTTTAATGCCATTTTCGCCAAAGGCAACAAGCATCGCCGTGGTGACGCCCTCGAGCTCGGCGAGTTCGTCCGCAACGCCTAGGGCGCGGCGCTTTTCGGTGAGTTCGGCTTCCTGCCGCTCGATGAACTCACGCGCACGCTCTTGGATTTCCTGCGCGGTGTTTTCGTCGAAGCCCTCGATAGTTGCGACCTCGTGCGGCTCGACAAAGGCAAGCTCTTCCACCGAGGCGAAGCCTTCCGCGACCAGGAGCTGCGCGATCATCTCGTCGACATCGAGCGCGTTGACAAAAGCGACCGTCCGCTCGGCAAACTCTTTCTGGCGCCGCTCGGATTCTTCGGCTTCGGTCAAAATGTCGATGTCCCAGCCAGTGAGCTGCGAAGCCAGCCGGACGTTTTGACCTTTACGGCCAATGGCGAGGCTCAATTGCTCGTCGGGCACCACGACTTCGATGCGCTCGGACTCCTCGTCGAGTACCACCTTGGCGACCTCGGCGGGTGCCAGCGCGTTGACGATGAAGGTCGCGACATCGGGCGACCACTGAATGATGTCGATTTTCTCGCCCTGCAGCTCGTTCACGACCGCCTGCACGCGGCTGCCGCGCATGCCGACGCAGGCGCCCACGGGATCGATGGAGCTATCCTTCGACACCACCGCGATCTTGGCGCGGCTGCCCGGATCGCGGGCCACGGATTTGATTTCGACGATGCCGTCGTAAATCTCGGGCACCTCCTGCGCGAACAGCTTGGCCATGAATTCGGGCCGCGTGCGCGAAAGGAAAATCTGGGGCCCGCGGTTCTCGCGGCGGACGTCGTAGACATAAGCGCGCACGCGGTCGCCGAGCTTGTAGTTCTCGCGGGGCAGCGTCTCGTCGCGGCGGACGATGGCCTCCGCCCGGCCGAGGTCGATCATGACATTGCCGTACTCGGCGCGCTTGACGATGCCGCTGACGATCTCGCCCACGCGGTCCTTATATTCTTCGAATTGCCGCTCGCGCTCGGCCTCGCGCACCTTTTGTACGATAACCTGCTTGGCGTTCTGGGCTGCCACGCGCCCAAAATCGAGCGGCGGCAGCGGCTCGGCGATGAAGTCTCCCACCTCGGCTTCGAGGTTGCGCTTTTTCGCGTCCTTGATGCTGATCTCGGTGGCGTCGAGCGTCACCTTCTCGACCACCTCCAAGAGCCGCGACAGCTTGATCTCGCCTGTGCGCGGGTCGATCTCGGCGCGGATCTCGTTCTCGCTGCCATAGCGCGATTTGGCGGCCTTCTGGATCGCATCCTCCATCGCCGAGAGCACAAGCTCCCGGCCAATGGATTTCTCGCGCGCAACCGCGTCCGCGATTTGCAGAAGTTCGAGACGGTTGGCGCTAATCCCTGCTTGGGCCATCGTTCAACTCCGAATCGTTCAAGTCTGGTTCTTCTAATTCGCCGCCCTCGGCCCATTTCTGGCCCTGGGCTTTTGCCCTTGCGAGCGAGGCCCGGATCAACTCGTCGGTGAGCACGAGCTTCGCGTCGTGAATAAGATCGACGGGGAGGCCGATGACCTCGGGCTCGGCTTTTTTTGCGCTACCGCCCTCCGGGCTACTTGAGCGCGAGTTCTCATCGAGCATCACCACAAGCCGCATCTCGCCGTCCGCGTAACCTTCGAGAATGCCGCGAAACCGCTTGCGGCCATCGATCAGCTCTTTCAGCTCGACCTTGACCTCGTAGCCGGCCCAATCCTCGAAATCCGACGGGCGGACCAGGATGCGGTCGATGCCCGGCGAGGACACTTCGAGATAATAGCGGTCCTTGATGGGATCGTGCACGTCGAGCAGCGGCGAAAGCCTGCGGCTAATGTCCGCGCAATCCTGCACAACGATGCTCCCGCCCGCCTTATCTACCATGATCTGGATCGTAGCGCCGTCGCGCTTGGACATCGCCACGCGCACGAGCCTGAAGCCCATGTCTTCCAGCACGGGCTCCACAAGTGCCGCGATCCCGGCCGCGGCGCCGGTCTCAAGCAGAAAGCGTTCTGTGGGCGCTCCTGCCCTTTGCTGAATTGCGGTTGCCTGATCTTGTTCCATGCGCTCCGGCTGGCCGGCGTTTCATGCGCCGGATAAAGAAAAAGAGCGGCCCGGGCGGACCACTCTTTATCATTGATTGATTTGAGCTGGTTGCAACGTAAGGCAAATGGCGCCCAGGTTCAAGGGGTTTGATGGCGGAATGGGGCTGGTTTTATTCCCGCAGAAAAGCGTGTGAAAAAACCGGAATTGCAAGCGTCCGCGAGGACTCCGCAGGGTCATTTCCGCGAAGGAGCGTGTGAAAAAATCGCTGAACCGGTTGAAACGCATGAAATCCGGACCGCAGCGTCGTGCCCGCGAAGGCGGGGACCCACGCTAAGGTCTTGTTCCAGCGCCTGAAATGGATTCCCGCCTTCGCGGGAATGACGCTGCGGAGTCTCGCCGAAGTCTGCAATTTCGATTTTTTCACACGCTCGAAGGCGGGAATCCATTTCCGCTGACAAGCGCAGCCAGCCCCTTGGGCCGGCTCAACCTATTTCTTACAAAGCCTCCAAGAGCAACAAGGCCGGCGCCGAAGATCATCATTACTATCATTGGGACGAGGTCTATGATACTGGGAAGTTGGTCCATTCGTCCGAGGATAATTCCGAACATAACTCCCAGCGCCACCGGGTAGACTATCACCAACCATCCCGCCACGTACAAAAACCAGCCTACTCCAACCATTACCCGTTTCATTTCGCCCCATTTCGATGTCACGCAAGGCGATATAGGCCCCCCGCGGCAGCGTTCGCGAGTGCGGCCCGGGGGAGGCATGCCGGGCTCCGCGCGGGGGCGAAGACGGCCCCGGTAAGATCGGCAATTGCCCCGCGGGCTCTCGCTTGTTGTTTGCCGTGCGTCTTATCGGAAAAACCGCTCACACTTCCGGGTCAAGCCCGAAGGCATGCTTTTTCCGGACGCACTCTACCGCTGGTCCTTTTGCGCCTCCAAATTGGCACGCTGGTCCGCCGCGCCACCGTTCGCCGCCACGGCGGGCGCAGCCGGAGCGCCCGCTTCCGCGCGCTGCAAGCCATTCTTGTCCGCCGCGGGTTTTTCCGCCGATGGCAATTTTCCATGGAGCAGGTCGATTGCGGCCCGGAGCTGGTTGTCCTTGTCCTTATCCTTGGGAACGTAGGCAATGCTTCCCGAGGCTTCGGGGGCGGCGCCGTTCTTTAGGTGTCCAGGCAATTGCGCCTCAGCCTCCAGCGGCGCTGCGGAAAGCTGCAGTTTCAGGTCCGCCGGCAGCTCCGGCTCGACAACGTAATCCGGGTCGATGCCGGTCGCCTGGATCGAGCGGCCAGATGGCGTGTAATACCGGGCCGTCGTAAGCCGCAACGCGCCATGGTCCGCAAGCGGGATCAAGGTTTGCACCGAGCCTTTTCCGAAGGAGCGCGTGCCGATGAGCAATGCGCGCTTGTGATCCTGAAGCGCGCCAGCGACGATTTCCGAAGCGGAAGCCGATCCGCCGTTGATCAAAACCACAAGGGGCTTGCCGCGCGTGATATCGCCCGGCTTCGCGGCCGCACGCTCGACATCGTTCGGGCCGCGGCCCTTGGTAATCACGATGACGCCGCGGTCAAGGAAAGCATCGGAAACGGCGATGGCCTGATCGAGCAGCCCGCCAGGATTATTGCGCAGATCGATCACATATCCCACGAGCGAGGGGCCTGCCACTTTCTGAATATCCTCAACCGCCGTTTGAAGATAGTCGGCGGTGTGCTCGTTCTCGAAGCTCTTGATCCTGATCCAGCCAACATCGCCTTCGACGCTGTATTTGACCGGATTGACCCGGATGATCTCGCGGACGATTTTCATCGCGAGCGGATGCGTGGCTCCCTTCCGGTCGATGGTGAGCGTTATGGCCGAGCCTGCGGGACCGCGCATGCGGTCGACCGCCTGATCCATGCTCAAACCTTTGATCGATTGGCCATCGAGCTCGGTGATGGCGTCGCCTGCAAGCACGCCCGCCCGCTCCGCCGGCATGTTGTCGATGGGCGCGATCACTTTCAGAATGCCGCTCTCCATCGTGACGTCGATGCCAAGGCCGCCGAATTCGCCATGCGTCTCGACCTGCTCCTCCTGGAACTCCTTGGGGCTCATATAGCTCGAATGCGGATCGAGCTTCATCAGCATGCCGTTGATCGCATTGGTGACGAGCTTCCTGTCGTCGGGCTTTTCAACATACTCTTCGCGGACGCGCTGGAGTACTTCCCCGAAAAGCTCAAGATCTTTATAAACTTGCGAACTTGCCGCGACGGACCGGTCTTGCGCCGGGGACTGATGAATGTAAACTCCGCTAGCGCTGGCAGCGATTAAGAGAACAGCGCCAAGCGCAAGTCGAGGTATGCGCATTACTTTCTAACCTTCCGTCAGTTTCAGTACGTGCTGGGCTTTATGCACCCGAATTCGGGCGGAGAAGTGGTGAGGCGCCCATTTCTCACAGAATTTCCGTAACCTTTCCTTAACCGCTCGCAAAAAAGGGGCCAAACCGGGGCCTGCGCGCGCGGTGGAATGCGACGTTTACGCACACTCATGCCGCGATTCTGAGCCTTCACACAACCGGCCAGCAGAGGAAAGCGGCCTACCGCCGTGGCCAGGCTTCCAAGGTAACACATCTTCGCGGGATTTAAATAGACCTATCGCATTGGCTGCCGCTATGTTGTGCACCGGCCTCTTTTAGCAGCGTTCCCAGGGATGGGGCGGCGGGTTTGGCGGTTGCGAAACCGGCGGCGGCTGGGTATTGCTTACAAAGATTCACAGTTAGAGGGCACCGGCATGGCGTCTCCGCTCACTATCGCTGGAATTGTGACCGAGGGCCTCGACCGCGCCTTCCTTCGGCTGCGCAGCCTGCTTGCCATCTATTGGCTACCCTGGGTCATCGGCAGCGCCGCAATCTTCATCGTGGATATCCTTTACGAGGACCAGTGGCAACTTGGCTATGCTCCAGCTTGGGTCAGAAATCTGGTTTGGGGACCTTGCATCGCGATGGCCAATGTCATGCTGGTGCGGCTCCTGGTATTCGGCCAGCCGCCCAGACGGGCGATCAATCTCGAATTCAGCCGCGAAACGGCATGGGCCGCC
>JBKQNN010000386.1:0-15988 GCA_052145975.1 Rhodomicrobium sp.
GGAGAGCAGGGCGGCGATGGTTTGGCGCTGATCTCCGGTCAATTCGCCCAGTTCCGCTATCAACTGCTGGAATTGCAAGTTATCCATCGAAAATCCCTCCCCTTTGAGAACGCAACGGGAACATAAGAGTTCCAACAGCGATTGTAAACAGCGCCTTTTGGAATCGCAGAATTCGACCTAAAGTGGCAAAAGATTCGCAGAAAGACGGTGGCGGGAAAGATGGCGGGTGCTCATTAACCAAGCCAAAATTAAGCATAGTACGCCGGCTTGCGGTCCTGCCCGGCCTACTCCGCCGAAGTCGCTGGGCTACGAAGGCGGATCTACGCCGGTAAGGCGGGCGGTAAGCGCTCTTACGGACGCTGCGCGGCGCTTCCCGTAAAAGCCTGCGTCCAATGGGCGAGAAGCGGCTCGCGGGAGGCGGCGGCTGCTAAGAGGGCTGTGGCAGGTGCCAGCACCAGCACACTCCAGCCGCGATAAGCGAGCCAAATGAGAAGGCCAAGGGCGAGCAGAATACCGAAGAGATCCATGACCTCAGACTTGCTCCAGCAGCGCATCAAGGTCGAGGCTCGAGCGGTGGCCGAGATCGGCTCCATGGGTGTCCAGAAATGTTTGAGCAGCCCGCCGCCCCTCGTCCTTTAACATGGAGAGAAAAGCCCATTCGGCGTTAAGCTTGGACGAATAGCCAAGATCGGTCATGATCTCGCTCGAGACACGATGGATGCGCATTTCAGCCCATTGCGCGCCTTCCGAGTTTCCGGGATTGGCGATCTGACGCAGAATCGCAATCATGCGCAATTCCTTCAAGAGAGTGGCGTTGAAGGAAACTTCGTTGAGACGGTTCAAGATTTCGCGGGCCGAACGCGGCGTGCCCCCTCGCTCGACGGGATTGACCTGCACAAGAAGGGTGTCCCGCGAGGCGCATTCCCGTACCAGGGGCGTGATTGTCGGGTTCCCGGAATAGCCGCCATCCCAATAGGGCTCGCCGTCAATCTCAACGGCTTGAAACATGGTCGGAAGGCAAGCCGACGCGAGTAGCACGTCCGGAGTAATATCGGCGTTTCGGAATACCCGTCCCCGCCCGGTCCGCACGTTGGTCGCCGTGATGAAAAGCCGGATTTGGCCTCTGCGAATGTCCCCGAAGTCAATGCATTCGGCCAGAATTTCGGTAAGGGGGTTTGTCCCTTGAGGGTTGAGATCATAGGGCGAGAACAAACGCGCCGCCATGTCCGCCGCCAGGAACAGCGGCGACGTATCCATGGTCCATCGCCCCATGAGCACATCGAGCGGGCTTCGCCGGAAGGGGCTGTAAAGGGCAGCTTTTGCGACGCGGCCCCAAAATTCATCGAGTGCCGCTCTGGCTTTTTCAGCGCCGCCCCTCGCGTGACCATGCGCCAGAACAGCGGCATTCATAGCGCCTGCCGAGGTCCCGGAAATACCTTCGATCTTGAGCCATGGTTCTTGCAGAAAACGGTCGAGCACCCCCCAAGTGAAAGCGCCATGCGAGCCGCCGCCTTGAAGCGCCAGATCGACCAGAATGGGATCGCGCCTCGAGCTCATTCACCGAGCGCCCTTATATCGTTTGCCAGAGCATCAAAGGGACAAGCAGCGATCCAATGAGGGCAGCCCCCGCGTCTGGCATCGACACCGGCACTTGCTCATATTGAGGCAACCCGTCGCTTACAAAGCTTAGCGGCGATGAATAACAGTGGTACCGCTAGGGCCACGCCGGACAACAGTGGTGCGCCTGGGCCCTCTGCGGTGGACGGCGGTTGTCCGCCGGGGCCCGCTGCGGACCACAGTGGTGCTGCGAACCACTGCGACTACGACGCCTGCGCATTCGGCGCAATTCACGTCCTTCGCCTGGACAGCCGCAGGAGCCCCCGTTGCATAGGCTGAAAGCGTGGCAGCCATGGCGAATCCCAATAAGATAGACTTGCTCATGCGATACTCCTTTATAGCCTCGGATATCTTCGAAGCATTGGCGAATATTATACGAAGCTGAGAGATCCATGAGAAATTACATTTGGGACCATAAAGCAGTGCTTTACCAGTTATTGAAAATTAACATGAAAAAGCCCTCTAATCTCGTCGAGCTTTCCGGTAGAGAGCTTCAGGGGACCTTTAGCGGTTATTGCTTCGGCTTTGGTGCAGGTTTCTCGGACGCCGTGACGCTGAGGTTGCCGCATGCACTACGGACGGCGTCCGAGAAACCTGCACCAAAGCCGGCTGCAAAGCATTCGTTGGGCAAGCCAGGAAGGTTTGCTTAGCTGGATAGCAGATTTAAGCCAGGCGCCATGTATTGGAGGTTGGTTCTGCCGCTCGCTACCCGGCGGAAGCGGCGCGCACCGGCGGAATTGCCTCCTCCGCCTCCTCCGGCTCTTCGGATTGCAGCGGCTCATCCTCCTCAGGGGCCTGCTCCCCCGTAGGGCCGCCGTCCTCCTCCAGCGGCTCCTCGTCCTCTCTTAAGATCACGCTATCGTCCGGTTCCGGCACGGTGAAGCCAGGCGGAAGGTTGCTATCGAGGAGGCCGGCGCCTTTAAGCTCGGCGAGGCCCGGCAGATCGCGGATGGAATCGAAGCCGAAATGTTCGAGAAAGGTATCGGTCGTGCCGTAGGTGGTGGGCCTGCCGGGCGCGCGCCTGCGTCCGCGCAAACGCACCCAGCCGATTTCAAGAAGAACGTCGAGCGAGCCCTTGGAAGTGCTGACGCCACGGATTTCCTCGATCTCCGCGCGCGTAACCGGCTGATGGTAGGCGATAATCGCCAGCGTTTCGAGTGCGGCCTTCGAAAGCTTCCGCTGCTCTACCGAACAGTGCTCCAACAGGAACGACAGATCCTCGGCGGTTCGGAAGGCCCATTTGCCCGCAACCTTGACGAGATTGACGCCACGGCCCGAATAAAGGCTCTGCAGCTCCTCGATAAGCAGCCGGACATCGTCCTTGGCTCCAAGATGCTTGGCAAGCGAAGCTTCGTCGAGCGGCTCGGCCGCGGCAAAAAGGAGGGCTTCCAGGATGCGCAGCTTCTCGCGCCGGTCCGCCGACGGCAGCCGCGCGATGTTGGATGGCAGTTGCAGCGGCAGGATAGGCGCGCGCCCGCCGCCGCTTCCGCCACCCGGTTTGTTGCCGTCCTTACTTGCCATGGCAAACCTTCCGATATCCGCAGCTTTCTCACAGGATAATTCGCCTGATTTGCGCAGGTTGCGCAAGGGGCCGTTTTTTCCATCGGCTGGCCGGAAAGCCCCATCGGACCAAGCTTAAGGCAGCGCTAGATATCGGACAACCAATCTCAAATATTGGTAGAAATGCAGCTGCGCTTGAGCTGGAGGCCCCACCGTTTCTGTAAGCAGTGTGAGGCATTTAGGTGAACAAATCCCTAACATTGGTGCCTCTGTACCACTGAAACGGGAAACTATGCCCGCGTTTCTCTGTGCGGTTGCGTCACGCTTGCGACTCTATTACCGGTTGCGCGGCTTCTACTGTAACTCGTGACCTGACCCAGCGTCCTTAACCGCTCCGACACCTCAGCAGCGAACGGCGGCGCTTTTTCGAAAGACGGACAACATGCGCACAACCTTCAAGTTCGCAGCGTTAGTTCTGTTGGCGAGTGGCGTGACGGCCGCGGCGGATGACACCGGCGGCGGCATGAAGGACGGAACAGCGGCGGCGGCAAGCCCCAATTGGGACATCGCCTTTGGCGGCTACACCGCGTCGGATTACATTTTCCGCGGGATCACTCAATCGGCGCATGATCCGTCGGTCTCAAGCTATTCGGAGCTGCGCTATAATGCGCTGAAGGACGTGCAGCTCTATGCGGGCACTTCGATCGAGAGCATCGACTATCCAAACCGCGCGGCGGCCGAGGTGGACTTCTACGGTGGCGTGCGGCCCACCTTCGGCAAGCTCGCGCTCGATTTCGGCTATTGGTATTACTGGTATCCCGGCGGGCGCGAGTTTAATGGCGATCTGAGCCCTCTGCCTGGGCCAAATGCAAGCTGTACAAACGGCTTTAAGACGCCAACGGGTTTTTGTAATATCTATGAAGCCGACCTGAGCTTCTGGGAGGTTTACGGCAAGGCCACTTACACCGTGAACGATACCATAACACTTGGCGCCAATGTCTTTTATTCGCCGTCCTGGCTCAGCGAAGGCGCGGACGGCCTCTGGGCGCTAGGCTCGGTAAAGCTGACCGCGCCATCGAGCTGGATTCCAGCCGTGGTGCCCAAGGGGACAGGCGCGTTTTTCTTGGGCGAGGCGGGCCACTATTGGTTCGGCCAGACCAACGCGTTTTACGGCAATATCGATTTGCCGGATTACACAGAATGGGACCTTGGCGTGACCTTTACCTACAAGGTCTTCAGCCTGGATTTCCGCTATTACGACACCGATCTCTCAAGAGCGGATTGCAACGTGCTGACCTCGGACCATACAGCGTCGTACAGCCCCAGCAACATCTCGTCCATCAACCCGAGCGGGCTAGGCTCGAACTGGTGCGGCGCCAGTTTTGTGGTCAAGGCGTCGTTCGACCTAACGGCCGATACCAATTTGAAGTAGCACAGGAAAGGGAACTACGCCGCATTATCCTCCGGCCCGCGGTTCAGCCATTTGAGGTAGAGCGGGCCGAACGGGTAGCTTTGCCGGATTTCGAGATAGCCTTCGCGCGCCAGTTCCAGCGTGGCGCCGAAGCTTGAGGCCGTCACCGTTTTGCCGAGCAAGTTCTGCGGCGAGTACTCCTCCAGAAACTTGTCGAGCGCGGCCCAGTCGGGCTCGCCGCCCAAAAGCGCGGCCAGCCGCTCGCGCGCCTGCTTGATGGACCAGACCTCGCGCCCGCCCCATTTCACTTCGGTGACAGCGTTGCGCTGGCGCTGCTCGGCGTAAGCCTTCAAGAGGTCGAAGATGCTCGCCGAATAGATGCTCGACCGCACCACCCGGATGCCCTCGGGCATGCCCCGCGCGAAAAGCTCGATGCCAAGCCGCTTGCGGCCCATCATGCTTGCGAGCGCCTCGCGCATGGCTTCCAGGCGTTTCAGGCGGAAGGCGAGCTGGGCGGCAAGCTCTTGCCCGGTTGGGCCGTCCTCCACCTGCTCCTTCTCGGGCAGCAGCAGCTTGGATTTGAGGTAGGCGAGCCAGGCGGCCATCACGAGATAATCGGCGGCGACTTCAAGGCGCAGCGTGCGGGCGGCCTCGATGTAATCGAGATATTGCTCGGCGAGCCGCAGGATCGAAAGCTTGGTCAGATCGACTTTCTGGCTGCGCGCGAGTACGAGAAGCAGGTCGAGCGGGCCTTCGAAGCCGTCAAGCTCAAGAACAAAAACGTCTTCGCCGTCCTCCGGCAACCGCTCCGGCGCTTCCCAATCGCTGGGCGCCGCTTCCGCCTGTCTGCCGTCCACGTCTTGGCTCACGTCGCATTCTCCGCTCGACACCAAATCCTGTCATCCTGCCTACGGCGTGCCGCCTCTTTCGTCATCCCGGAAACGCCGGAGGCGTTATCCGGGAGCGTTACAAACTCAGGCCGGCGTATTTTACGATCCCGGATAAACGCAAAAGCGTTTTCCGGGATGACGATGACCACGCAGACGCCGTTCCGGGATGACGATGGGAAACAGCTTGACACGCTGGCGCGCAGTTTGAGTGATTCACCCGAGCGCCGCTAGTGCTTCCGCGCGCGCTTCCTCCGCTTCCTCGCGCGCAAACGGCTCCGGTTCCTTCAATTGCGCAAGCGCCTCCTCGAAGCGCCGCAGCGCAGGGCCTTCAAGAGCAGGCGAGGCCACGGCGACGGCTGCCATCTCCTCCATCTTGCCGTTGCAATGCAGCGCCAGATCGCAGCCGGCGGCAAGGCTCGCCCGCGTGCGCTCCTCAAGCGTGCCCGAGAGCGCCCGCATGCTGAGATCGTCCGACATCAAAAGCCCGTCGAAGCCGATGAAGCCGCGGATGACCTCGTTTATGGCCTTGGCCGAGACGGTTGCGGGCGCGTCCGCATCGACGGCGGTGTAAACCACGTGCGCGGTCATCGCCATTGGCAGGTGCTTGAGCGCGCGGAAGGGGGCAAAGTCGGAGGCTTGCAGCTCATTGAGCGGCGTATGCACCATGGGCAGCGCGAGATGGCTGTCGGCCATCGCCCGGCCATGCCCTGGAATGTGCTTCATCACGGGCAGAATCCCGCCCGCTAGCAGACCTTCCGCAACTGCGCCGCCAAGCTCGATCACAGTCTCAACATCGTCGCCGTAAGCCCTATCGCCGATGATGTTGTCCGCACCGGGCACGGGCACATCCAGCACCGGTGCGCAGGTGGTGTTGAAGCCGAGTGCGTGGAGATCGTGCGCCATGGCGCGCGCGCAAAGGCGGGCCACGTACTTCGCGCGCTCGCGATCCGCGGCCCTCAGCCGGGCGAAGGCTCGCGCCGCCGGATAGCGCGGCCAATGCGGCGCGGAAAGGCGCTGGACGCGCCCGCCTTCCTGATCGACCAGAACCAGAACCTTGCCTTGGGCTGCCTCGCGGGCCTCCTCGATAAGGCGCTTGACCTGCTCCAGGCTCTGTACATTGCGCGCGAACAGGATGATGCCCGCAGGCCGCGCCGCGGCGAGAAAGTCCGCCTCGCCCAGCGAAAGCGTGGGGCCGGACAACCCGCAAATAAAAGCGCGATGGTTCACGCAGCCTCCTTCATGCTGGCAATCTCAGGGACTTATGATTCTATAGGGTTTCCGGCCGCGCCTCGCAATGAAGATCAGTGCGTCAAGTCCTTGAGCAATTCCGGGTGCTTGTCCAAAAGCTTGAATAAATTCATCACCGCGGGCAGGGGCACCGCCTCGCCACGCTCGTAGCGCGAGAAGGCGTTGTGCCCGCCGCCGGTCAGCCGCGCGGCCGCGGTCTGGCTCAGGCCGAGCTTGCGGCGAATGCGCCTGATTTCCTGGGCTTGGCGTTCACGCGCAGCCAGCACCAGCTCATCGCCCGCCGCCGCGTAACGCTGTGCGCTCTCATTATCGAATTCCACCTCGCCGCACGCAGCGCACCGCCAGCCCGGCAGCCCCTCAACGGTGACGGCCATGCCGGCGTGCTCGACGTTGAAGGCTTCGTTCTCAAAACGGACGAGGCCCTCCTTGGAGTCGCAGCCGGTGCACTTGCGGGTCATGGCTATTTCTCCTTGAACTGAATCACGGGAGCGGAGGCGCGCAACGTGATCTTGATGTAAGCATCCCTCCGGACTGCTGTGGCGGCGTGATAGACGTCTTGCTAGACATGGCGATCCGCATAGCTCGTCATCGACTTGTAGAAGTGACGCCTGGACAGCGAGGCAATTACGGCCAGCATCTCGGCTGTTGTCAGCCCCATTGCGCGCCCGCCATCGAGCGCCGTCTTGGTGAAGGCCGCGGCGCCCAGCCGCGCCACATCGGCCTGGATGCGGGCGAGATCGTAATGGGGCGTCCGCTTTTCCACGGAGGTATATTACCCTATAAGGGTAATCCATGCAAGCGTCATTGTCCCGGCTACAGCCGGAACAATGTCCGTCTCGATGGCCATCATCGCATCGAATTCGGCGCGCGCGTCCTCAAGCTTACGCTTCGCGAGAGATAAGGCTGGGTGCATCGATTGCCCCGCCCATCGCAGGCGGCGACACCAAGGACATTATTGACGCAAGTTGGTGCGTTGACGGTAGCCTGGAAGCTATTTGCCTTCCCGCAGCACCTCACGCATGGTTTCTGCTATGATGCCCGGGAGATCGCGGCGCAGGCCGCCGATTTCCGCGGTGACCTTCGCTTCCAACGAGGAGAACCTCGCTTCCAACGTGGAGAACTTCGCTTCCAATGTGGAGAACTTCGCCTCTAGCGCGTCGAACTTCTGGCCAAGCCCTACAGCATGCGTGCGCAGAATAGCCACGTCGTCGCGCAACTCGGTGATCATACCGAGAATCCGCGCATTATAGCGCTGCTGTCCTTGAACTTCCGCTTCAAGGGCGGAAACCCGGCTGGTAAGACTGGCTATTTGCGCTTCAACGTCCATGCGGGCGCCTCAAGTGGTGTGGTTTTCACATTACCCTGGAGGGGCAGGCAGATCAATAGTAGCCGGCCTCCGCCGGCGCATCGGGTTCGTCAGCGCCGCTCGAAAAGCCGCTCCAGCTCGGCGCGCGACAGTTCGACGTAGGTGGGCCGGCCGTGATTGCATTGCGCGGCGCCCGGCGTCGCTTCCATCTCGCGGAGCAGCGCGTTCATCTCGTCCACCCGCATGGCCCGGCCCGCCCGCACGCTGCCGTGGCACGCCATGGTGGCGCAAATCGCGTTGAGCCGCGCCTCCACGCCGCCGGCCTCGCTCCCGGCAAGCTCATGCACCAGATCGCGCACGAGCTTCTGCAAATCGCACTGGCCGAGCAGCGCCGGAGCCTCGCGCACGATCACAGCACTGATGCCGAAGCTTTCGATGACGAGCCCGCTATCGGCGAGCTTGCCGGCATATTCGAGCAGCAGCGCCGCCTCGTCTTCCGCCATCTCGACGATTTCCGGGATGAGCAGGAGCTGCCGCGCGATGCGCCCGCCAGCCAGCGCCGCCTTGAGCTTTTCGTAGACGATGCGCTCGTGGGCGGCGTGCTGGTCCACGAGAACCATGCCGTCCGCGGTTTCGGAGACGATGTAGGTCTTGTGTAGCTGGGCGCGGGCGGTGCCGAGCGGCTCTTCGGCCGGCTGCCCGGGCTTAGGGGCGGCGGCATCCTCGAACGCGGCTTGGGGCTGCTCGGCGAAGCCGTTTGCGGGCGCTGCGAAGGATTGCGGCGGGGTGCGTAGAGGCGCCCGGTATTGGACGGCCGGCGGCCGTGGTTCGGAAAGCGGCGCGATCCGCGCGCCAATCGAGCCCGCCGGAACCGAAGCACCGCGCCGCAGCGCTTCGTGCAAAGCCGAGACCAAAAGACTGCGGACGAGGCTCGCGTCGCGGAAGCGCACCTCCGCCTTCGCGGGATGCACGTTCACGTCGACCGCTTCCACCGGCACGCTCAGGAACAGCGCGGCCAGCGGATAGCGCCCGCGCGGCATGAAGTCCTGATAGGCGCCGCGTATGGCCGAGAGCAGCAGCCGGTCTTTCACCGGCCTGCCGTTCACGAACAGATATTGCAGCGAGGCGTCGGGGCGGTTGAGCGTGGGCCGGCCCGCGAAGCCCGCTATGGAAAAACCGTCGCGCTCCAGGTGCACCGGCTCAGCCTCTTCGGCGAACTCGCGCCCCATGATGCGCGAGAGCCGCTGCCGGACGGCGTTTTCGTCGTGCGGATCGGCGCGGATAAGCGAAAGGGAGGCGCGCTCGCCAACGGTAAGGGAAAAGCCGGTTTGCGGGCAGGCAAGCGCCAGGCGCTTCACCACATCGGCGATGGCCGTGTTCTCGGCGCGCTCAGATTTCATGAATTTGAGCCGCGCCGGAGTGGCGGAGAACAGGCCGTGGACCTCGACGACCGTTCCGCCGCGTGCCGCCGCGGGCTTGATCGCCGACTTCTTGCCGGCCTCGACCGAAATTTCGAGCCCGCTCGCGGTGCCCTGCCGTCTCGTCACGATCCGCAACCGGCCCACAGAGCCCAGCGATGGCAGCGCCTCGCCCCGGAAACCGAGCGTGCGGATATCTTGCAAGTTCCCCGCCGCGAGCTTCGAGGTGGCGTGGCGCTCCACGCAAAGCGCTAAATCCGCCTCGTCCATGCCGCAACCGTCGTCGCTCACCCGCAAGAAGGACAGCCCGCCTTCTTGCGCGATCACCTCGATGGACGAGGCCCCCGCATCGATGGCGTTCTCGACCAGCTCCTTGACCGCGCTCGCGGGCCGCTCGATCACCTCGCCGGCGGCGATCCGGTTGATCTCGACCTGGCTTAGCTGGCGGACCGGCACGGCTCAGCCCTCAACCGATCGGCGATACCTCATGGTGCGAATCCTTTTCGCTCAAGTACCGATTCAGTGGCGCTTGCCAGACCGCCGGGCAAGCGCCCTGTCGGACTTTCAACAACTGAAAACGCGAAAAAGAAAGCTGCAAACGGGCGGGTGACATAACGGGGGGCATCGCCCCTCACCCTGTCCCTCTCCCCATGGGAGAGGGAACGCCTTCTCAACGGGCACGCCCAGACTCCCTCTCCCATGGGGAGAGGGCTGGGGTGAGGGGAGATTCGCCCGTTATGTTAACGCCCATGCAGCCAAGCCATCCATGACAGGCAGAAGCTAAAGCCCGGCGTCGTGGATGCCTTCGGGTTCGCCCGCCACTGTCACGATCAGGTTTTTCGGCTCCATCAGGCGCTTAGCGACGCGCTTGATGTCCTGCACCGTGATAGCCTCGATCTCGCCATTGCGGCGGTCGATATAATCGATGCCGAGATTGTCGAGCTGGATGGCCAGAAGCTGCTGGGCGATTTTCCCGCCGGTGTCGAAGCGAAGCGCGAAAGATCCGATGAGAAAGTCCTTGGCGGTGCGGAGCTCGCTTTCGCTAAGTCCGTCTTGCGCCACGCGTTCGAGTTCCGCCTTGATCAAATCCATCGATTGCCCGACGGCCTTGTTCTCAGTTGCCACACCGCCCGCGAGAATGCCGGCATGTTCAAGCGGATAAAGGTAGGTATAGACAGAATAGGCGAGCCCGCGCTTTTCGCGCACCTCCTGCATGAGCTTCGAGGAGAATCCGCCGCCGCCAACCACATAGTTCAAGATATAGGCCGGGATGAAATCCGGATCGTTGCGCTTCAGCCCCTCAAAGCCGAATTGCACAACCGATTGCGGATTGGGCATGGGCACGACGCGTTGTCTAGACGCCTTGTCCCAAGCCACCTCCGCCACCGGCGCCCGGACGGACTTATCGGGCAGATCGCCAAATATAACGTCCAGCGCTTCGCCAAGCTGGGCTGCGTCGATATCGCCGACAACGGCGACTTTGAGGTTGTCGCGTGCGAAGTTCTTTTTCACGTAATCGTGCAGATCGGCGGGCGTAATGGCTGCGACGCTTTCAAGCGTGCCGCTCACCGGCCGGCCATAGGGATGGGTGCCGAAAGCGAGCTTGAACCATTCGTTCGCGGCGGCCTTGTTGGGGTCCTTTTCTTCCAGCCGCAGATTCGCGACGATCTGCTCGCGGATGCGTTCCACGTCGACGGGCGTGAAATGCGGAGAGGTGAGCGCCATCCGCAAGAGCTTAAGCGACGCCTCCCGGTTCTGGGTCAGCGTTTGGAACGACACCATCACGTGATCGTAGGATGCGTTCGTGCTGAACTTGGCGGCGAGGTCTTCGAGCCGGTTCTGAAAGGCTTCGGAGTCTAGATCGCCCGCGCCTTCGTCGAGCATTCCCGATACGAAGGTCGCAACCCCAGGCTTGCCGTCAGGATCCTGAGCGGCGCCGCCGGCAAAGGCGAATTGCAGGCTCAAGATCGGCCTTGAGTGGTCCTCGACGAGCCAAGCTTCGACGCCTTTTTTACTGGTGACTTTTTGAATTTTCATCGCGTTCGCTGGAAAAGCTGCCAAAATGAGTAGGGAAAGAGCTGCAAGCAATGCCGCGGCGCCGGGCCGGAGCAGCTTGCCCCCAAGGATAGCGTGATTCATGGTGTGATACTCGATCCTTAGTGGAAGGTTCCAGATTCGCCCCCAACGTGCGGCTGCACCTTGGCGACTTTCGACGCGATGGGAATGAGGTAGCCGGTCACCGAGCGTTTGCGGTCGAGATATTTCGCCGCCACCGCTTGAACCTGCTCCCGCGTTACGGCCTTGAGCCGGTCCTGCCGGGTTTCGACATCGGCGATGGTGCGCCCCGTCGCCAGGCTCCAGCCATAGGTGTGGGCCAGGCTTTGCTGGCTGTCGGAAGCATAGATCAGGTTGGCGATCTCGCCGGTCTTCGCGCGCTCCAGCTCCTCCGGCGTCACGCCGTTCTGGATGACGTCTGCGATGACGCGGTCCATCGAAACCTCGATATCCTCAAGCTTTGCGTCGCCTGCCGCTACGGCGTAAAAGCCGAACCGGCCCGTGTCGAGAGCAATGCCGCTATACCAGGCGCTGGCACTCGAAGCTATCTTCTCGTCGCGGACGAGGGCGTTGTAGACGCGGCTGGTGGCGCTGCTGCCGATGATGCGCGCCAGGACTTGCAGAGCTTCCGCCTCGCCCTTCGTAGCCGTGGTGCCGCTGGGCACCAGATAATAGCGCTCTAGGGTCGCTTTACCGGCGCGGTCGTCGCGCAGGATAACCCTCCGCTCTGCCAAAGGCGCGGGCTCTTCCGGGCGCACACGCGGGCTTCCAACCTCGGGATTGGCCGGGATCTTGCCGTACGTTTCCTTAGCAAGCGCCATGACTTCTTCGGGCTGAACATCGCCTGTGACGACCAGAATGGCGTTATTGGGCGCATAGAACCGCTTGTAAAAGGCGAGTGCGTCCGCGCGGTCCAGCCTGCGCATCTCGTTTTCCCAGCCGATGACGGGGGTGTGATAGGGGTGCGCAACGTAGAGCGCGGCCATGATCTGCTCTTGCAGGAGCGCGCCCGGATCGTTGTCGACCCGGCTGCGGCGCTCCTCGAGGATAACCTTGCGCTCGGTAAGAACATCCTTCTCGTCGAGCCTGAGGTTGGCCATCCGGTCCGCCTCCATTTCCATCATTTGGGGAAGCTTTTCCTTCGCGACGCGCTGGAAATAAGAGGTGATGTCTTGCGAAGTGAACGCATTATCCTGGCCGCCCAGCCGCGCGACGATCTTCGAGAATTCGCCTGGCGGGATTTTCTCCGTCCCCTTGAACATGAGATGCTCAAGGAAGTGTGCGATGCCCGATCTCCCCTGGGGCTCGTCCGCGGCGCCCACCTTGTACCACACCATATGGGTGACGACCGGCGCGCGCGTGTCCGGCACCACCACCACTTCGAGGCCATTATCGAGCTTGCCGTGAAAGGCGAGGTTCGAGGCCGGGGACGGCTCGGCCGCTTTGGCTGGCGAGAGTGCAAGGGTCATGAGCAGGACACCCAAAAGTTGAATTTTTAGAATTCTGCCCGATCGTGAAGGAATTGAACGGGGCGCTGTTTGTAGAGCGTTGTGCTGGAGCATGTAGGATTTGACCGTCCTAAAGTGAAGCGGAGCCCGAGATATGGGCATTCGCACGCTAGCCGCCACAATTCTTACGGCGATTTCATGACGCGGCCAGAGCTGTGCCGCCAAAGGTGCCAAAATGGCCGCTTCTTGAGCGGCCGGGATTTGTTGGCTCCCGCTCCTTGCGGCGCGCACGCGATCCGGTGGCCGTTGCTTCGCGAACTGCTATGAAAGTCCGGGCAAGCAATTGCCGGCGCGCTGATGCACAAGCGTCACTCCCGCGCAAGAGCGTGTGAAAAAATCGAAATTGTAGGCTTCCGGAAGACTCCGCAGCGTCATTCCCGCGAAGGCGGGAATCCATTTCTGACGATGGAACAAGCTCTTAGATGGGTCCCCGCCTCCGCGGGGACGACGCCGCGGCCTGGATTTCAAGCGTTTCAGCCAATCCGGCGATTTCTTCACACGCTCACAAGCGGGAATCCATGTATCCCGTTGGAACTCTAAGATGGGGCCTGCCTTCGCTGGGACGACGGCATACAGCTTGGCTTAGCGCGGTGAAATACTTACCTGGCCGGACTTTTGCCCCTATTACTATAATATTTGCTACGTGATTAGTTGTATTTATTTTATTCCGCTCCAAGAAAGTCCGGATTTGCGTCTTTTTCGTCAGGTTGCCGTAACGGTATATTAAGATTCTATCGGCCTTTTTGCTGCTCTCCATAGTCTGTTATGCTCAGGTCCATAAAAATGGCGTATTTACCTGATGCAGTTTCCTCGAACTGGAATAAGCCACCAGCCGGTTTAGCCCATGAGTTTAATGACGCATCTCTGGTCTTCTGCCGTGCCGCATGCCAGCGGGCGAACGGAGCGTATTGTTGCCCGGCCCGCGCCGCGGCTCTGGCTGGACCGCCTGCTTTGGTCTGAACGGCCCATCGCCTCCCAGCTCTTGCTTGGCGTTGCTGCGGCCGGCATGACGGCGCTTTTGGGTGCCTCTTTCCTGGGCGGGATGGACCGCGGCTCCGCATTCTTCGTGTTCTTTCCGGCCGTTGCCTTAGCGGCGCTGCTCGGGCGCGTGGCGGGAGGATCGCTTGCCGCGATCCTTTCCATATTACTTGTGAGCATTTGGATCGTTCCTTTTCAAGGCGCCGCAAATTTGGCCGAGGCGCTGCCGTTCCTCGCCGCGTGTGGGGCCGTGATATCCTTGGCCGAGGCCCTGCATCGCGTGCATGGGCAAGCTTTCGCCGCTACACTTGAGAGCGCGGAATTCCGGGGTATGGCCGCGGCGCTTGGCGAGCGCGAGGCGTGGCTCAACGCCGTGCTCGACGGGGTGGCCGACGGCATCGTGACCATCGACGAGCGGGGAACGATCATATCCATCAACCCGGCGGCGACCGCGATTTTCGGATACGCACCAACAGAAGTGACAGGCCGGAGCGTCAATACGCTCATGCCCGCGTTCTGCCGCGAGGCGCACGACCGGTACATCGTGGAGCATGTGAAATCCGGCAAAGTGGAGACGGCCAACCGCCGGCGGCAAGTGGAGGGCCGGCGTAAGGACGGCTCCGTGTTTCCGATGGACTGCGGCGTGAGCGATGTCGTCTTCAGCGGCAAGCGCATGTTCGTTGGCATCGTCCGCGACATAACGGAACGGAAGAAGGCGGAGGAAGCACTGCGGGCAAGCGAGGAGTTCTCGCGGACGGTGCTGGAGTCGAGCGCCGATTGCATCAAGGTCATGGACTGCGGCGGCCGGATTGAATACGTCAACGGGGTGGGTCTGCGGCTCATGGAGACCTGCGATCCGGCTACCGTTACGGGCAGGCTTTGGACGGATATGTGGCCAACGGCCGAACGGGCGGCGGTGCAGGCGGCAATTGCCCGGGCCAACCTTGGTGAGACCAGCCGCTTCTCCGCCTACCATCCAACCATGAAAGGCACTCCCAAATGCTGGGACGTGCTCGTTGCTCCGGTTCGCGATAGCAAGGGCCACATCTGTAAGCTCGTAGCCACCGCGCGCGATATAACCGAGGCGAGACAGGCCGAGGAGCAAATCAATCTGCTGATGCACGAGGTCAATCACCGCTCCAAGAACTTGTTCGCGGTCGTGCAGGCGGTGACGCGTCAAATGGGGCGCAGCGAAGAGGCGAAGGCTTTCGCCGGCCGGCTTGGCGAGCGGCTCGCCTCCCTGGCCGCCAGTCACGATCTGCTGGTGAAGAGCGAGTGGCGCGGCGTGAACATCGCCGATCTTGTACATTCCCAGCTTGGGCACTTCAAAGACCTGATCGGCAGCCGCGTTTGGCTCGAAGGGCCGCCCGCGCAGCTTACGCCCGCCGCGGCGCAATCGCTGGGCATGGCACTGCACGAGCTGGCGACCAACGCCAGCAAATACGGCGCGCTGTCCAACGCGGTAGGCAAGGTTCACGTTGCCTGGGCGATTGCGCCAAGTGCGGGAGAACCGCACTTCCAAATGAGATGGTCCGAGCGAGGCGGCCCGCCGGTCGAACAGCCGAAGCGCCGCGGTTTCGGTCACACCGTACTCGTAAGATTGGCTGAGCAGGCCATGGGCGCGGACGTTAATCTGGACTTCGCTCCGGCTGGCTTGGTTTGGCAGCTTTCCGCGAATGCACGCAACGTCGTCGAAGCGGACAGCGCGCGCCGCTGACGCGTCCCGCAATCCGTAGCCTGGTATCACCCTAAAAACGGCGGTTGAGCTTATTCCGGGCCGGAAAATTTGAGCTGGAACAACGTGCCTTGCGTTTTTATGGTGCCACCTTCCGGGTGAAGCATAGTTTGTCATGGCCGGGCTTCGACCCGGCCATCCATGCAGCAAGGAACGAGGCGTGTTTTCAATGCGTTGCTGGATGGCCCGGTCCAGCCCACGGCTGTCCGGTTTAATTTTATGGACGGAGCGCATGACATTGATTCTACTCCTATCCGGACGTTTCGCGACGATCTGGACACGAAAAGGGATCAATGCCATGCGGCACAAGAATAGCGTCTAT
>JBKQNN010000387.1:0-4696 GCA_052145975.1 Rhodomicrobium sp.
GCTGGACCTGTCGAGCGCGGGCCATCGCCATTACGCCGAGGACGAAGGGACGGAGCGGCCCTGGTACTCGTCGCACCATAATTTCCGCCACACCGGCGGCGGCTTCGCCGATTACTTTTTCGGTGAGAGATCCGACATCCGGTTGAACAGTTCGCGAAGACCCCCTCACCCTGTCCCTCTCCCCAAGGGGCGAGGGGACGCCTGCTCAACGGCTGCGAGGGGACTCCCTCTCCCATCCGCATCCGCCTGCGGGATGCGGATACTCGAGCGGCAAGCTCGCCAAGGCGAGCTTGCTGGGAGAGGGCTGGGGTGAGGGGGTCTTTTGCTGGCGCTATGCGAAGCGATCAGCCGGATCCGGAATGATACGAAATCCGGTTGAAAGCTTCCTGGCTCGCTGGCGTTATCCCGTGCGCGCTGCGTTATTGGACGCGTCGAAGAGCTGATCGAGTTGCCAATCGACGATCTCGCTTGCGTGCCGGCTGAGCGCAGCCATATCGGTCTCGCTGCCGAATGTGCGGCGTATGGCAAGGGCTAGGCCCAGCATAAGGATAAGGCCGATTAGACGATCCCGGCCGGCGCGATTTGCGCCGGGCGCAAGTGTCTCCAACGCCTCGGCAAGACACTCTCGCAAGCGCGCGTCAATCTCGCGGTAAATCCCGGCGATCCGTTCGTTGCGTGCTGCTTCGGCGACGATTTCCGTCAAGATGCGGCATTGATCGATCGCCGGCTCAAGTGAAACGAAACGTTTGATCCACTTTCGAATGGCGAAGCGCGCTCCATCGGCCACCGCGGATGCTAGCCCGTTTTCAAGCCAATCGGCGATGTCCGCGCGGGAGATGGCGGCAATAATGTCCTCCTTGCTTCCGAAGTCGCGGTAGATTTGGCCGATCTTGACCCCAGAACCTTCAGCGATCAGCGCGACCCCTGTCTGATGGAAGCCGTGCGCAATGAACAACGCCCGGGCACTGTCCAGTATGCGCTGACGGCGAAGGTCCGCGCGGCTTGGCTCCAATGAAAGGCCGGCGTTTTCTCTCATGCGTGCTCCCTTTTAATTAGCTCCAGGCACCTTGACACAGGTTGCCGGTCGCACCATTATGTGAGTGAGCGTTCACTCACATTTAACCGTAGATTCGGGAGAGTGCAATGGAAATGAACAGGGAGTTCGAGAACCGGGTCGCGCTCGTCACGGGCGCAGGTTCGGGCATCGGCGCGGCGATCGCGCGCCGGCTTGCGGCAGCGGGAGCAAAAATTGCCGTCACCGACCTCAACGAGGAGGCGGCGGGGAAAGTGGCGCAGGAGATCTCTGCCACCGGTGGCGCCGCCAAGGCGGTACAGCAGGACGTTTCTGACCCCGCGTCCGTCGAACGGGCGGTTGCCTTCGCCGTGCAGAATTTCGGCGCCCTTCATCTGGCAGTGAATAATGCTGGCATCGCGGACCGGGATGCCCCTGTTGCCGATTACCCGATTGCGGCCTGGGATAAAATCATCGCCATCAACCTCAGTGGAGTCTTCTACAGCCTGAAATACGAAGTGCCGGCGATGCTTAAGGCAGGCGGTGGCGCCATCGTCAATATGGCCTCCATTCTCGGCTGTGTTGGCACCCCGGACCATGCTGGCTATGTTGCCGCCAAGCACGGGGTCGCCGGGCTCACGAAGACAGCCGCGCTGGAATATGCCACTCACGGCATCCGCGTGAACGCGATCGGCCCCGGCTACATCGACACGCCGCTTTTGAGTAAACTGGACGAAACCATGTACAAAGGTCTCGTCAGCCTCCATCCGATGGGCCGGCTCGGCCGGGCGGAAGAGGTTGCGGAACTGGCTGCTTTCCTGCTTTCGGAGCGGGCTTCGTTCATTACCGGCAGCTTTCATATCGCCGATGGAGGCTACATAGCTCAGTAGCGCCGGCCGCGCACCGCAGCCCATTTTTAGTAACGGTCTCAAGGGTTCTCAGAGGGGGAGTCAAATGGCCAGCTGCAGGAAATCGTGGTGGGTTGTTGCAGGAGTTCTTATGTTCATGCCATTGGCCCAGGCGCAAACCGTTTGCCAGATCGCCTATAAGCCGAGCGGCCAATTGCTGTACGAACAGCATTGCGTGAATTGTCATGGCACTAAGGGTGAAGGCGATGGCCCTTTGGCCTCCCATCAACCGAAGCCCCCTGCGAATTTAACGACCATTAAAATTCGAAATAGCGGAGAATTTCCTGGGCAGCGGATCGCAGAGGTTATTCGTTACGGCGGGGCAACGCCCGGCCACGAGCACCCCGGGCCCATGCCCCTCTGGGCAAAAGTCTTTTCGAAGGAGTGCGGTCCAGAGTTTTCCCGGCGCGCCGTCGTAGAATTGAAGCGTTATTTGGAGACAATACAAAAATAACGCTGTCGCAGCCTGCAAACCGGCCCTACGCGCGCTTCCGCGCTAGCAGGGCTTTGTGGATCGTCTCGAACTGCTCCATGGTCTTGTAGCGCACCACGACCTCGCCGGCCTCGCCGCTGCCCGGATTTATGACCACCGCGAGCCCCAGCGCATCGGACATTTCCCGTTCCGCGGCGCGGGTATCGGGATCCTTCTGCGCCGGTTGCTTCGGTGCGCTGGGAGCTGCGCCAGTCTTGCGGCCCATCACCAGCGCTTCCACTTCGCGCACGTTCAGGCCCCTCGCGACGATCTCCTTGGCCAGCGCTTCGGCATCGTCATGCCCAACCAGCGCCCGCGCATGGCCCGCGCTGAGCGAGCCGTCGCGCACCAGCGCTTGCACGCTTTCGGGCAGCTTCAAAAGCCGCATAGTATTGGCCAGATGACTGCGGCTCTTGCCGATGATCTGGCCCAGCTCGTCTTGCGTATAGTTGAAGCTATCGATGAGCTGACGGTAGCCGCTGGCCTCTTCGATTGCGTTCAGGTCCGAGCGCTGAACGTTTTCGATAATCGCCAGCTCAAGCGCTTCCTGGTCTGTCAGGGAGCGGACGACGACCGGAACGACATGCAGCGAAGCCTTCTGCGCCGCGCGCCAGCGCCGCTCGCCCGCCACGATCTCGAAGTATGTGCCCGCGGGGTCGGTAGGCCGGACCACGAGCGGCTGCACGAGCCCCTTCTCGCGGATCGAAATCGCCAGCTCTTCCAGCTCGGCTTTCGCCCGCTCCGTTTGCTCGAAATTCTTGCGCGGGTTGAACGCGCTAGGCCTCACGCGGTCTATCGGCACCATGCGGCTCTCGCCGTTAGCGGGCAGCACCCTTGGCCCGCCGCCGCTACTCACCGGAACATTGTCCCCGATAAGCGAGGCGAGTCCCCGTCCAAGGCGGTTCTTCTGGACGGGGGATGGCCCCAATGCCACGGCGCCCGATCGTGATTCCATTTCTATTCTCCAGGCCGGAAAAAGTGGCGAATTCAACGCAACCGTCATCGCGAGGCGGCTTCAACCGCCGTGGCGATCCAGAGCAAAGGGCCGTTACCGTTGCCTCTGGATTGCTTCGCTTCGCTCGCAATGACAGTTACGCCTTCAATGCTCTAGATACCCTATGCCGCCTTAGCCGCGGCAGTCCGCTCGCGGTCGATCATCTCCGCGGCGAGCTCCATATAGGCGCGGCTTCCAGCGCTCTTGTGATCGTAAAGCAGGAGTGGCTTGCCATGGGAGGGCGCTTCGGCTACGCGGACGTTGCGCGGGATGACCGTCTCGTAGACCTTCTGCCCGAAGAAGGCGCGAACCTCGGTCGCGACCTCGTCGGCAAGCTTGGTCCGGCTGTCGTGCATAGTCAGCACCACGCCGTGGATTTCGAGCGACGGGTTGAGGCTCGACCGCACGAAATCGATGGTTTCCTTAAGCTGCGTGATGCCTTCGAGCGCGAAGAACTCGCATTGCACCGGCACCAGCGCCGCATCGGCTGCTGCCAGTGCGTTCAGCGTCAGGATGCTGAGCGATGGCGGGCAATCGATAAGGACATAGCCGAGCTGCTCGTGTGGCGGCCGGTCCCGCTCGGAAGCGCGCAGGGAAGCGATTGCATCGCGCAGAAAATAAGCGCGGTTCGGCGCGGCCGAGATCTCGGGCTCAAGGCCCGCAAGGTCCCGCGTCGATGGTGCCACGAAGAGCCCCGGCACCGCCGCGGGCGTCATGGCCTGTTCGAGCGCCGCGGCGCCCGCCAGAACATCGTAGGTGGAGACATGCCGCGCTTCTTCGGGCACGCCAAGCCCCGTGCTGGCATTGCCCTGCGGATCGAGGTCGATCACGAGCACGCGCTCGCCCGCCGCCGCCAAGGCTGTGCCAAGATTGATCGCTGTCGTCGTCTTGCCCACGCCGCCCTTTTGATTGGCGACCGCGAACACACGAAGTTTTTTGCCGTTTCTGTTTGTCACTGCTCGCCACCCCGTATGAGCACCGGTTTCCCGATTTGCAAAATCTGTCCTTGCGCATCGCTGATGCTGGGGTGGATTTTCACATCGAAAACCCAGCGTTTCCGGGCCTCAGCGATTTCTACTCCGGCCTCTCGGCCTTTCAAAAACAACGCAGCTGACGCATTACCGAAAAACGGCAGGGCTAGCTCTAGGAGCGCATCGAGAGGTGCCAGCGCCCTGGCTGTCACCACGCCCGCGGCCGGAACCGCGCCAGAGGCGGCAACGTCCGCGATGCGGGCGTTATGCACGCGCGCGGGAGCCCCTGTTTGCCGTGCTGCCTCGGAGAGAAAAGCGCATTTGCGGGCGTTGCTCTCG
>JBKQNN010000388.1:0-8860 GCA_052145975.1 Rhodomicrobium sp.
TGAAACGCCACCGAATGACAGACAGATGGGATTCCAATGCTTGTAAAAACGAACCGGACAGGCGTGGGCTTGACCGGGCCATCCATGACAATACGGGGATGCCCCCAATGAGTTGCAAAGTATTCGACCGGCAACGCCCTGCCTCTATTCGCCGTGCCCGGCTCGTGTTGGCGCTCAAAGCCCGCGGCATAGGCATATCCCTGCAAATAATCTTCCTTGCATACTGCGGTGCCTGCATTTTTTAAATACTTATAAACCCATATATTCTGCCAATACATTGCCACGGGCTTGACTTTCTTCCTCCTCCCCAGCGCTGCCAAGAAAAAGCAATTCCGGCAGCACATAAGCCTAATACGGACGAATAAGTAATTGATGTTGCACGAGTAACTGTTGCTTGTCGTTAACTATTTCTGCAACTCCAGGTTTGGATTCGTGGTTAACGCGCGCAAGAATCTAATATTAACGGGTATTTTGGAATCGTAGAATTCGACCTAAAGTGAGAAAAGATTCGCAGAAAGACGGCGGCGGAAAAGATGGCGCGTGCCCGTTAACCAACCGAAAATTTACCATGGTACGCCCTTACGGCTGCCTATCCCGCCGGCCTACACCGGTAAGGCGGCCGATAGGCGCTTTCGCGAACACACGATCCTGGAAACCACACCGAGTGGTCCAAATCTGATGCTTGGTACGCGGTGCAATTTAGGTCGCTGTGGGTCGTTAAGAGACGTTCGGGAATTTCGAACAAGCTTCAGTAGGGCCTTAGAAAGCAGACATAAGCTTCTTATCTTCAGACTAATCGCTCCATTCAAGTCAAAGATAGGCGGTCAAACCGTCTGCTTCTTCCAAACTCCACGTCTTATGCTAACTAGCCGCGACCGTGGCGTTGCGCTCCTTCTATAACCCCGGAGTGTTCTGCACTTATGCATTGAAAAAGTTCATCCCGCCATTCTATGTTATCGAAACTTCCGTTATCCAGGGGTAGGCCCAAGAAGTAACGTTGCTGTCCATACAATACACCAAAAGTTTTAGGCGCGTCTTTGCGATACAGCCCGACCAGTTGAGGTGCGCCACCACTTAGCGGATCTCGTCCGCTATTGAGGGCATCGCAAAAAGCCCAGAATACCGCCCTACTTGTTCCGCCTTGTGGTGAGTTGCGTATCTTTTGGTTAAACTCGTTTACAGTTGAGCCTCCATTGCCAAGAGCGGCGACTAACCCCGAGGAAGTTGGCAATTCGATCTCTTCGTCCGTCCACGAACTCACTGAAGCTTCGTACTTCAATTGCCAAAGTTGAAAGGTTGCATCCTCGTAAGAGCCCTGGCGGGCAGCATGCAGTATATAAAAGTTTCTATCCGGTGCATCGTGCCGACATCGAAACGATTGCATTAATGCCGAAACAAAAGAATTATGACGTGACTGGACTTCTTCGTTTTAAACGAAAATAAGATTTCGATCAACGGCTTCAATAAATTGCCCCAACGCTAAGGCAGGGAAAAGAACGTCTCCGCAATATCCAAAAATATCAAACGAATTATTACAGGAAAAAAGCTTCCTTCCGGCGTCCCAGCGGTGACGCTGCGAACCCCAAGAAATTCGGCTATCGCTGGCCAAATAGAGTGACGCCGGTCTGCGGTGATCGACGCCGATCCAGGAAATCAAGGTGGTCATTGGAGAAAATGCGCTTTTCCTAAAGGGGTTCGTGATGTAAATCTAACACAACATGCAGCAGCTTATAAGGAGCAACTCCCCGGCGTTCCACCATAAACATCATTTGGGGCGCGAAGGGCGAGGACCTACCCTGGCGCGGTTTGCCGCGTCAGGGTGGCGGGGTTTCGCAAATGACCACAATAATCTTTCCTTTCGTTAGGGGCCATTGGTACGCCTTCGATGAATTTTTGAAATTCGAAGCCGAACTTCTCGCCGCCCGGCGCGCCGATGCGAATCTTGATGCTGATCTTCGTATTAACCGGCAGCGATGGATGAAACTGCGGAACGAAGAAGTCTACCCCGCTTGGCATTTCTGCAGGCTTAAGGGGGGGCCGTCATCAACGGAATTTTGCATTGGTAAGGAGCATGCCACCGCTGATATCGAGGTCCGCCTGGCCAATCATTTACACAGGTTGCAGATAACTACAGCTGGTCCACTCTGGACCGAAGCGGCGAAGCAGTGGGGCAAAGACCATAGGCTGCTTATGGAAAAGCTCAATCAAACCGGAGAGAGTTCTGGCTGGGGACCGCATTTTAAACAAGCCGACGGCTCAATTGCTAACCACGATGAAGCGATTAGCACGGCTGAGCGCGATCCGGTGTATTTGTCAGGTATCGAACAAGCGTTGGGCGGAAAGAGCGGCAACCAGCACTCCGATTGTGAACTGATCGTATATGCTTGCGGATATGACCAAGCCATGAATCTGGACACCTTCTGCGAAATCGCGGAGACCGCGTTGAACGCCGTGCCGCTTAAGGAATTCAATGCCCTGCACGTTCTGGCAAATGCTGACGGTTACTTGGTATCAAGAATGAATGACGCTTGAAGTTTGCGGATTAAGCGTGAAATGTGTCCGCTTTGCCCCAGGTCGCGTTGGGCTGCGAAAATGCACTCCATGTCCGCTCCCGGCCTAACTCACCCTTGTGGGTAGACACAAAGTGGGTACCAAGCGCTGGACCTCGATCGCTAGCAATTTCGTAGCACCCTACCATGGTTACTTTTTTCATAGTAAATGGGCAGGGCGCATCTTTTCCGCCGCCGTCTTTCTGCGAATCTTTTGCGACTTTAGGTCGATTTCCACGACTCCAAAATACCCGTTAATATTAGATTCTTGCGCGTGTTAACCACAAATCCAAACCTACGGTTGCAGCAATGGTTAACGGCAAGCAAAAGTTAATTACGCTATTTCAATGAGTTATTATTCCGTACTGCGCCTATTAGCTGCCGGAACGGCTTTGACTTGGCAGCGCGCCGGGAGGTGGAAGAAAGTCAAGCCCGCGGCGATGTAACGAGCAGAAGACATAGGTTTTCGGGTATTTAATAAATGCGCCAATCGCAGTAAGGAAGGAAGATTATCTGTAGGGGTATACCGGCGCCGCTGGCTTGAAGGGCCAGCGCGAGCCGGGCAGCGCAAATAGAAGGCCGCCTTTTGCCTGGGTTCGGCGGGGCTCAGCCCCTTCGAGTCTTCCTCCATGCGCCTGCCGCGCTTCCGCAACGCCATTCCCACGCCGCCCCATCCACTGTCATGGCCGGGCTTGACCGGCCATCCAGGAAAACTCAATGCGTGCAATGTGTTACTGGATGGCCGGGTCAAGCCCGGCCATGACAGTGGAGTTTGCTGCAGTGCCCTGCGCGGCGTTAGCGTAATCGTAAGGAGCTATGGTCCACCATTGCATCGTGGGCGCGGTCAGGAGGCTTGCCATGGCAGTATTTGCGGGACCCCGAGCGGGGGGCGGAGGCGGTTGCCGGGTGGCTGGAGGCGGGTTTGGCCGGCGCGGGCCGGGGGAGCTTCTGGCGAGCGGCGCCTGCGCCAAAAGGTAAACGCATGGCGCTGCGCTTGGACGCCAGAAATCGCCGGATTGGCAGCCGATGCCATGGAACATGGCTAACAACAGGTCAAAATTCGCAGTTGTCACCCCGGAAAAGCCGAAGGCTTTATCGGGGTCTTGCAACAAAAACGGCACTACGTGTGGCAAGATCCCGGATAGCCGCAAGCGGCTTCCGGGATGACCGCAGCGGAACTATTCAACTGGATTCGGTATTACACAACCAGAGCCGCTGCCACCCGCAATCGCACGTAATCCGCCGTCCAATTCCCCGCGCTGTCGCGCGGCTGGCATCTGGCTTATTCGGCGTTCCAGGGCTGGTAATCGCCGTCGGCCTTGGGCCGGCGCATTTCGCCTAGCAGACTTCCGGGCGGGTGGTAGGCCAAGGGCGTCCCGGTGTAATTCTCGACGTGCGGCTTCTGCCAGGGCCGCGCGTGATACGCTTCCTCGTCCGGTGGCGTGTCAGTGATGTAATGCAGCCAGCCGTACCAGTCTGGTGGCACCTTGCTCGCTTCGGCGTAGCCTTTGTAGATAACCCAGCGGCGCGGCTTGCCGGCCGGTCCCAGCCGGCGCGGGTCCTCATAGTAGCGGTTGCCCTGCTCGTCCTCGCCGGCCAATTTGCCGTGCCGGTTTGTATAAAGCCGCGTCGACAGCGTCGCGCCGTTCCACCAGGTAAAAATGTCGCTGATCAAGCCCATGACCTAAGCCACCCGCCTCTTTGTTTCATGTGTTCTAAGCGAAACGGCGCGCGGCGTCCACTTGGCACTTTAGGCATCGCTCATTTCACGAGCGCGGCGGCTTCGCGGAAGCGTGGATGCTCAGCGCTGCCCAGCCACTCGAAAATCGCCATCTCGGTAGTCACGATCTCGGCGCCGTGCCGCTCCATGCGGCGGATCGCGGTTTCCTTGCTCTCGGCCCGCCGCGAGCCTATCGCATCGCGGGCGGCGAAAACGCGCCGGCCGGTATCGATCAGGCTCAAAACCGTTTGCAGCACGCAGACATGCGCCTCGCAGCCAGCCACAAGGATATCGGGCTTGCCCTCAAGCCGCGGTATCAAGCCTTCGCAGCCGCAGGCGTCGAAGCTCATCTTGGGGATCGCCACACCGGCGGGCGGCGCCAGCGCTTCTATCGTGGGGCCGAGGCCCTTCGCATTCTGCTCGGTGAAGAGGACAGGTATGCCGAAAAGCGCCGCTGCGCCGAGAAGGCGTTTGGCGTTGGCGATAACGGCATCCGCGTCCTCGATGACCCGCATGAGCTTGGTCTGAAAGTCGATGAAAAGCAGGGCCGTGGCTTCGGGGGTCAGGGTTCGCATGCCAGAAGCTTTCTTTCGAGGCGCTCCGTACGTTGGCGATATAACAAACCTTGGCCCGGCCGCCAATGCGCCGGGCTTCCCAAAATCAGGTGGCCGCTAGAGAGCGCAGGAGCATGCCCCTACATACGGCCGTCGCCGCTCTTGTTCGACGGGCTGAGAGGCTCGTTGAAGGCGTGCTCGTCTTCGGTCCAGCGCAGCGTTCCGTCGTAGCGGGTGCCCATCTCGATGCCGATGCCCTGGTGGAAAATGTCGCCCTCAACCTTGGCAGAGGATTGCAGCATTACCCGGCGGCCGCGGATGGTGCCCTTGACCTGGCCCTGAACGGTGACTTCCTGATTGGCGACGATGCCGCCATTGATGCGGCCGTTCGCCGTCACCACGAGCGAAGTGCAATAGATGTTGCCCTCGATGGTCCCGTCGAGCGTGACGCTTCCTTTCGAAGAGACGTCGCCGATAATGGTAAGGTCGTTGCTGATATTGGAGTCGCCGGTAGAGTGAACGCTGCGGCCGGCTGCGATGGGCGAAAGATTGGAAGGTTGAGCGTGGGGGAACGGTGTCGCCATGGGCTGCCTCTGAGCGTGACCATAAACTGTTAATCGAACTTTTTTAGGTAGCGGCCGCGCACGCGCGCGAGCCCAAGGCTTCTTCTAAGCGGGCTTTCGGGGCTTTTGCAAGGCAAAGCTTCACCCTCAGTGACGATTTGCACCTCACCGCTTGCCTTCCGCAACTTCGATCTCACGCGCCCGGCCGCCATCGAGAAAGAAGCTCTTGATTTCGGGCCGTCGCTCCAGTTGTGCCCTGTAAACGGCTCCGGCCGCCGCGGTGAACTCACCTTGCCGGCCAAGCTGCTCCTCGCCGAACGTAAGGATCCGCAAGTTCGGCCAAGCCTTCTCGCGGATGTGCACGACCTGGGCGAGAACCTCGTCCGCGCGGAGCTTCGGCTGCGCCTGCGCGAGCAGAAGCGTCATCGCCGCGGTCGAACGCGAGATGCCCGCGTGGCAATGCACAAGCAGGTGGCGCACGTTCTCGGGATCGCGCAAAAGATCCTCGCCGAATTCCAGCATCTTAGCGACGTGCTCAGGCTGCGGCGCAAAGAAGCCGGGGGTTTCCTCAATGATATCGTGGAATTTCAGCTCAAGCCGGGCGTGCTCGCCATAGCCGCCAAAAGCCTCCGGTTCAGGCTGCTCCGGATCGAGGATCGAGAGAACGTGGCTGACCTCGCGATCGGCGTGCCCGGCAAGCTCTTCCAGCCCGCAAACGGTGATCGTGAAGGGAGTCTCGGCTGGCAGCATGTCAGCTCCTCGCTATTGCTGTTTAGTGCCGCTCTTATACCCCAAAACCTCGCTTTGGGCATAGCCGCGCTGCACCGCATCGCGAAAATGCAGAAAAACTATAGATGCGTGCGAAGAAAGGCTGCGATTTCGCGGATGGCCTCATTGGCCGCGGCCATGACCCCACCACACTCAATAAACCCATGAATCTGGCCGGGAAAACCCCGCCGCGCGACAGGCACGCCAGAAGCGGCGAGCCGGTCCGCATAGGCTTGGCCCTCATCGCGGAGCGGATCGCATTCAGCGGTCAGGACGAGAGCAGGAGGCAATCCGGCAAGGCTTTCCGCATAAAGCGGGGATAGGCGCCAGTCGCGCCTGTCGATTTCCAATCCGTGCGGCAGGTATTTCGAGGAGAACCAGCGTAAGGTTCCGGTATCGAGCGGAGGCATCTGGGCATATTGAATGCGAGACGGCCAGAGGCGCACTTCCGGCGTGCTGTCGGTGCTGGGGTAGATGAGCACCTGCGCGCGCAAGCAGAGACCCCTGCTCCGGGCATCGAGGCAAGCCGCGGCGCTCATGCTGCCGCCGGCGCTGTCGCCGCCAATGGCGAGGCGGCCGGCTTCGATGCCAATGGCAGCCGCGTTCCCGGCGATCCAGGCTAGCGCGGCGAGCACGTCGTCAAGGCCCGCGGGGAAGGGGTGTTCGGGCGCAAGCCGGTAGCCTATGGCAATAACGCGGCATGGGGTTTGCGCCGCGATTGCCCGGCAAATTTTGCCGTGGGACTCCAAATCCCCGATTACCCAGCCACCGCCATGCACATAAATCAGGGCGGGGCCCAGGGCTTCCGTTGCCTCCGGGCGATACAGTCTCAGCGGTATTTCACCGCCAGGGCCTGGAACGCCGAAATCTCGCACTTCTGCCATCGGCGCTGCGGGTCCGCCAAACTTCTCGCTTTTCTTCCGGTAATCCGCCCGCGCCTGCTCAACCGTTTGCGTGCAGACCGGCTGAGCGCCCGAAGCCATCAGCAGCCCGGACAGTTTTATCACATCGGGATCGAATATCATGGCAGCCCCTAATTGCTGGCGATTGGCATCCATGTTAGATGCCTCCGGTCCGCAATGGCAATGCCACCTGGGATTCCCTGTTATTTGAATCGCCCTGGGTACACGCGCATGGTGCTTGCCGGGCTTTGAGTCAATTTGCAATAATCGCGGCAACTAAATTCGGGAGAGCGGCATGCCCCTTCATTTTCTACCTCTTTTGCTGGCGAAGATTGCCGGTAAGCTGGCGTTCAAGAAAGCGGTCGCTCACCACGCCGCCCGCCACGGCGCCCATCACCTGGGAAAAAAGATTGCGCAGGAGGGTGTCAAGCAAGCTTTCAAACAGGCCGCCGGGCGCGCCACGAAACCCGCGGACCAGGACAGCGGCGAGAAGCACTAATACGGCCGGAGGCAAGTTCGCACCCCATTTGCCGCACGCTCTCAGGCGAACCAGCGCTGAAGAATGAGTCCCATCCATAGGGCATTACCCCTCATCCTGTCCTTCTCCCCATGGGAGAAGGGACGTCCTCTCAACGGCTGCGACGGTGCTCCCTCTCCCATGGGGAGAGGGCGGGGGGTGAGGGGTAATGCCCTATGTGCTGAGCACAGGCTCTCCGGCACCAAGAATGCGGCTGTTAAAGCGAAACGTTGGCGAGGACGGCGAGGTTGCGGAAGGCTTCAGAGCCGCCGTGGGTGAGGTCTTTGCCAATAAGCTCCTCGCCCATGAACGCCCGGATGCCGCCGTTCTTGGCCCCAATTATCATATTCATCGCGATGAGCGCGTAGCCCTTATCGGCGTTCGAAACGCCGATACCGACAGCAGTGCCTTCGATCCTGTTGTTCATAACCGTGAGCGTGCCGAGCCAGGTAGGGCCGCCCAGTCGCAAGCCGAACTGCCCCGGACCAGTCACGAGATTGTTCGTCACTATGCCGTCGCCTCCCGCCGAGATCGCGGCCTTGGCACAGGAAGCGGCCCTGTTGCCGGCGATATACAATCCGGTGCCCACGCACACGATACCGTCGCCGGCGCTTGAAAGAACTTGGCAATCGCAAATCGAAAGGTTGCGGCAATCGAGCGCCAGAAGCCCCAAACCGGAGAACGTTACGCCCCTAAAGCTCACATCCCGGCCTGCGGTTTCGAAGATGGGCGCTTTTCCGGGCGCAGTCAGAACGGACAAACCGGGCACGCCGAGCACGGTAGCGTTGGAAGGGAGCACGAGCTTCTCAAGCCGGTAGTTTCCGGCTGGTATGGCGATGGGCTGGCGGGACGCCGACAGCTCGTCGATGGCCTTCTGCATCGCGTCCGATTGATCGTGCGGAGAGTCGGGAGCGACGCCGAAATCGAGGACGGTCCTGCCGGAAAGCGCTGTGGCCGGAGGCGCTGCTTCAGCGGCACTGGCGCCGAACAGCGCCGCGGCCGTCCCGCTCAGCCCCATGAAATACCTGCGATCCATGCCTCTCGCGCCCCCCGTTTTTACCGGTAACACCCCGCCTTGCAGATAGCACAGCCTGAGCGCTGGCGCGAACGAGAACATGCGCCCCCGCGGCCGCCTTTTCTAATGTGAGGCAGGTCTTTGTGGCCCCTTCCATTCCAAATGCCGGCATGTGAATGAAGCTGACGAGCGGACCGCCCGCGCCAGCATCCGCCAGGCTCCAATAGTAGAGCGCGTTGCAGAGGTAACGGCCGGCATTTCTTGAAAGCTGT
>JBKQNN010000389.1:0-3404 GCA_052145975.1 Rhodomicrobium sp.
AACATGAGCATGATCGATCCGAACCGCATCGCCGAGCTGTGGCCGGCGCTCTCTTTGGAGGCGCGCCAGCAGATCGCCGCAATCGTAGAAGCAGACGCCGGCAAAGAGCTGCCGCTCAATCTCTCCAGCGAGGAGGAACGGTTGCTTGCGCAGGCGCGAGACGATTTCGCGCAGGACCGTGCGCTCGATGCCGGCGAGTATCGTGCCGAAATGTCTGCCTTCATGCAGCGCCTGGCGGCTAAAGCTGCGTCATGAGGCGCGTCCGGCGTTCGCGAACCGCCGTTCACGGCTTGCAAACGCTGCTCGCTCAAGGACTGCCGAAGTTCGGCTTCGATGTCATCGCAGGGAAACTGCAAATCCTCGACCGTGTCATAGACACCTATCTCGCGGAGAACCCGCAAAACGGCTTCCGCGACCCGCGTTACAAGTTTTATTACTATCCTGTTTCAGGCACGCCGTTTACCGTGGTCTACGAGTACGATGACGCCGAACTGCGCGTTCTGTTCATTGTCCACCAGCGCGCGGATCGCCGCGGCCTCGACCCGGCAGCCGTCGAGTGGTAATACAATGGGATTTGACACCGGATAAGTAATACTATGCGCTCCGGGCAGGGCTCGCCAGGCATTAAGGAAAACGCAGGTCTTTCCTATCTGTGCGGAGATGGCAGTTCGCCGCCTATTCCGTCCGTTTCACGGTCACGCTTTTGCTGGCCTCGGCGAGCGCAACGAAGCGCCGTTTTATCTCCGCATAAAAAGCGGGCGGCAATAAACCGTATGCGACGGAACCGTCGCCCTTGCCCTTGTTGCGCTGGAGATCGGGGCGAGTGGCCTGCATCGGCTAAAATGAGCGTTTCTGACTCGGTCTTTTTTGCCGTATCAAAGACGGCTTCCAACCCGTCAGTTCGTCATCGAGATGGGCATGAGACGGGTCCACCTGGGACTGCTTCACGAGTTCCAGCAGGTCGTCTGGGAACTCCGAGGTCAGGTGCACGCGGCGCTCGGAGCGCTGGAGCCGCGCATATTCGGCTGCCGAAAGCAGCACGAGATCGTCATCGCCTTGATTGGTGATAACGACGGGCTCGCGGCGCGCGCGCTTGCTCACGTCTCCAATGGAGCGGTGGAATTCCTGGGCTGAAATACGTGTTGTCATGCACGCATTGTACGAGCAATCCGTGCAGACGCCAAGAGGCTCGATTGGCGCCTGCGTGGTGGAGCACTGTTCAAGGAGGGCGAAATCTGGCAGGATAGCGCCATGACAACGGTCACAATCGAAAAAGCCCAGCAGGATCTCCCTCACCTTGTTAAGCGCGCGCTTGCCGGGGAGGAAATCGTGATCGAGGTGGACAATGAGCTCGTGCGGCTGGCGCTCTGCCCGGCGGGACCACGCTTCGACGAGGCGGTCGCGCGCCGCCGCGGCTACGGCTCCATGAAGGGCCAGTTCGAGGTGGGCGATGCCTTTTTCGAGCCGCTGCCCGAGGATGAGCTGAAAGCCTGGGAGGGGCGGGGGGACGAGTGAAAGTCCTTCTCGATACACACGCATTGCTTTGGTGGGTTCTGGGAAACCCAAGGCTATCCCCTGTAGCCATGACGGTCCTCGGTGCCGCCAGCACGGTAATCGTTGTTAGCGCCGTTTCCGGCCACGAGATCGCCACCAAGTACCGCCTGGGCAAGCTTTCCGTTCCTGCCCGTCTCGCGGAGCATCTCGACCAGTTGGCCGCCGAGAATGGCTGGCAGCCGTTGCCGCTCAGCATCGCCCCTGCCCAGCTCGCTGGGCGATTGCCGGGCGCCCACAAGGACCCGTTCGACCGGATGCTGGCGGCGCAGGCGCTGGTTGAAGATATACCGCTTGTGACCAACGATTCGGCGCTGGCAGCGTTTGGGGTGAGAGCGATCTGGTAGCTGGCTTGGGCGGCGGCAGGTTGAAGTCTGACGCCAATTTGCTGAACGGCGGGAGCAAAGCTCTGTGGGATAGGAGAGCCATGCGGTACGCCCGGCCGGCCTCCAGCAAAAGTTTGTTCCTGGGCAGACCATAAGTGCTCGATTTTCCCGAGCCACATCGCCGGCGCCGGATGGTGCCCATTGCACCGCTCAGTCAGCCGGTGTATAAACACGTATACACATACGCACTGGAGATCGTCATGAATACGGTTCGTTGGAATATCGCCGTGCCGCCGGACGTGGATCGATCCGTGCGCATGTTCCTCGCCGCACAAGGCGGTGGCCGCAAGGGCGATCTGTCGCGCTTCATCGAGGAAGCTGTGCGCGCCTATCTTCTGGATCGCGCCGCCGAACAGGCCAAAGCTGCCGTTGCCGCTTCGGGCATGAGCGAGACGGAACTGACCGGCCTTATCGATGAGGCGGTGCAATGGGCGCGGGAGCCCTGATGCGCGTCATTCTGGACACCAACGTCTTGCTTAGCGCGCTGATTTCGCCTTACGGCCCGCCGGACGCGATTTATCGCGCCTGGCGGGCGGCGCGCTTCGACCTGGTGACTTCGAATGCGCAGCTCGACGAACTGCGGCGCGCGAGCCGCTACCCGAAGCTCAAGACCATCCTGCCTGCCCATCGTGCCGGCGCGATGGTCAACAACATGCGGCGGGCTATTGTGCTGGACGTACTGCCGCCTCTACCGGCAGGAGTCGAGGCGAATGACCCAAATGACACCTTCCTGCTGGCGATGGCCTTGGCGGGAGACGCCGATTATCTTGTGACGGGCGACCGGCGCGCCGGGCTGTTGCAACGTGGCAGTATTGGCCGCAAGCAGATTGTGACCCCAGCGACCTTCTGCGCTAAGGCACTTTGACGCCATGTTGCACGCCGCCTCAAGCCGGATCGCAAACGCCCGCTCATCCGTGGATGTCGAGATCGTCGGCACCGGTGAGGATGCCATGCCCTATACCGCTATCGATAACCTGCCGCCTGTTCATCCCGGTGAGATTTTGAAGGATGAATTAGAGGCGCTGAACATGAGCGCCCGCAAATTCGCTGAACATATCCGTGTCCCCCCCAACGCGGTCGCCGCCATCCTGAACGGCGGCCGCGGCGTGACCGCGCAGATGGCCCTGCGCTTCGGGCAGGCGTTTGGCACTGGGCCAGGCTACTGGATGCGTCTACAGAACATCTACGAGGAAAAGCGCGCGCGTTCCGAACTGGCGGGAGAGCTGGAGCAGATTGCCGGGCTGCTTTAATGCCCAGCTATTGGCCGGCCAGGAGCAAACATTGCGGGCCAGGATCGGACTTTATTCCTCGGGGACAGCTACTTGAAAGCCTGGGAGGGGCGGCTGGCGGCATAGCAATTCCGTAGCACCCTACCATGGGTAGAGTCGAAGAGAGGCGCGGTAGCTTGGGCCATACGGCTACGCCCCGTTTCCTCTCTCCGCTCATCGAACCGGACGTGCCGATTTC
>JBKQNN010000390.1:0-14582 GCA_052145975.1 Rhodomicrobium sp.
GCGCTGCCTTTGGCCGTGCGCAGCGCCTTGAGACTTCCAACCGAGGGCAGCACGGTCACGGCCTGCCGCTGCCCAAGCCAGCGCGCGCTCTTGTAAGCCTCGAACCGGGGCAGGCTTGCATCCGGCTTTTCCGTAACGAGCGCCTCGAAGGGCAGCTGCGTCAGCGCGCCCGACGGCACGATGAGGAGGGACTTGTCCTTGATGAGGTCTTCCACGCCGCCGAATAACTCGCGATAAAGCGCATGCGCGGCGGCGGCGTCGAAGGGCGGCAGCCGATCCTCCGCCGCTTCCGTGTTCAAAAGCTTCTTGCAGATTTCCCGGCTCCCTTGTCCCTCCCGCCAATTGGTGTGGTCGAGACCGCAGCGCAACGCCGTCACACGCTCCCGCAGGGCGCGGGTG
This sequence comes from Rhodomicrobium sp., assembly GCA_052145975.1. Taxonomy (GTDB): domain Bacteria; phylum Pseudomonadota; class Alphaproteobacteria; order Rhizobiales; family Rhodomicrobiaceae; genus Rhodomicrobium. The sequence continues at coordinate 400 of JBKQNN010000390.1, forward strand.
CCCAAGCCGATGCTCGTCCAGCGAGCTTCCGTTCTCGTAAGCGTGAAGACAATCGTTTCCTCGGGCACATTGCCGATTTGCCAGAGATCGAGAAACAGCACCAAGGCATCCCCTTCGCCGAGCAGAGCCTGCGCGTCCGCGAGGGAAAGCGGCTTCGGATTGGCCAGCTCTGCGTAATCGGGGAAGGCCTGGCGCAACGCGGCCTGCTTATCCGCAAGTCTGGCCTCGATGTTCGCGATGGCGGCGCGCGCGGTTTCCGCAGCCCCAGCATCGGCCTTGCCCGCCGCCTCATCGAGGCTGCGATAGGCCGCCTCGCGCGCTCCCAACAAGTCCTGCTGTTCGCGCACGAGCTTGCCGAGCTCCTGGCTGCCCTTGGTGAACCGCGCGGCCATGGCGGAGAGCGCATCCGCCGCATCGTTTTGCAGCGCCCATTGCGCCAGCTCGAAGCCCTCTGCGCGGTTCGCTGAGTCGCTTGCCCCGGCGTGGTAAAGCGCCCGCGCATAGGCCCTCAGATTGCCAGTGTTGTGCGCAACCATCGCCTTCCCCAGTCCGCCGCGCCCTGTATCGCCGCCAGTATGAGCACCGGTCATGACCGGCTTGGCCTTTCCGCGGAGAGCGGCTGCTTCACGCCAGCGCCCCCGGTCTTCGAACAAGCTGGCCAGATTGTTGAGGCGGATGGCCACATCGGGATGATTGGGACCGAAGCTTTCCTCGCCGATAGCGAGCGCGCGGCGATAAAGCGGCTCAGCCTTGGCAAACCGGTTTGTGTCCTGAAACAGTAGCGCCAGATTGTTCAGCGCAATGGCATAGCTCGGATGCCGGTGGCCGGTATCCTTCTCGAACTTCTCGTATATCCGGACAACCCGCAGAAAAAGCGGCTCAGCCTCCGAAAGACGGTCCGTTTGCCTAAGCAGCATCGCCAAATTGTTGAGGTCTGTCGCTATCCTGGGATGATTGGGGCCGAAGCTTTGCTCGTCGATGGCAAGTGCGCGACGGTATCGCGGCTCAGCCTCGGAAGAACGGCCCGTTTCGTTGAGCAGTAGCGCCAGATTGTCGAGGGCTATGGCATAGCTCGGATGCCGGTGGCCGGTATCCTGCTCAAACTTCTCATATATCCGAACAATCCGCCGGAAAAGTGGCTCGGCGTCAGAAAGACGGCCTGTGTCTTTGAGTAGCATCGCTAAGTTGTTGAGGTCTAGGGCAATTTTGGGATGATCGGGGCCGACGCTTTGCTCGTCGATGGCGAGTGCGCGACGATAAAGCTGTTCAGCTTCGGAAACACGGTTCGTTCCGTCGAGCAGCAGCGCCAGATTGCCGAGTGCCGTGGCGTAGTTCGGATGCCGGTAGCCGGTATCTTTCTCAAACTTCTCAAATATCCGGATAATCCGTCTAAACAGCGGCTCGGCCTCCGGGAACCGGCTCGTGTCTTTAAGGAGCATCGCCAAGTTGTTGAGGTCTCTAGCCACAGCGGGACTATCTGGGCCGAAGCTTCTCTCGTCGATAGCGAGCACACGGCGCATCGAGGTCTCGGCCTCGGAAACACGGTTCGTGTCCTTAAGCAGCTGTGCCAGATTGTTGAGGACCGTGGCCACATCGGGATGATCGGGGCCGGAGCTTTTCTCGATGATGGCGAGTGCGCGGCGCAGTAAAGGCTCGGCCTTCGAAACACGGTCTGTGTTTCGAAGCAGTTCCCCCAGATCGTTGAGGTCTCTAGCCACATCGGGATGATCCGGTCCGGAGCTTTTCTCATGGATGGCGAGCGCGCGGCGCAGCATGGGCTCCACTTCGGAAAGCCGGTTTGTAGCCCCAAGCAGCCCCGCCAAACCCTCTAAGTCTCTGGCCACATTGGAATGATCGGGGCCGAAGCTTTTTTCGTCGATGGCGAGCGCCCGGCGCAGCATAGGCTCGGCCTCGGAAAAGCGGCTCGTGGCCAGAAGCAGCTGTGCCAGATTATTGAGGACCGTTGCAACATCTGCATGATCAGGGCCGAAGCTTTTCTCGTCGATGGCGAGCGCGCGGCGCAATAAGCGCTCGGCCTCGGCAAGCCGGTTCGTGGCTGGAAGCAGCTCTGCTAGCTTGTTGAGGGCAGTTGCGTATTCGGGGGCGCTCTCGCCGTAACGCGCTGCCGTTGCTGCCACATATCGCTCCGCCAAGGGTATGGCCTCGACATATTTGCCGGCTCGATCGAGGTCCCCAACGCGGCTGTACAAGGCCTTCAACTCGGCGTCGCTGGGCGATTGGGCGAGCGCGGGCGGCAGGGCCGCGGCAATCGCGAACGCTATCGACAGCAAAAACAACTTCCACGCACGCAGCCGCATCGCTTGCCTCAATCCGCTGTGTAATATTCTTGCCGACAGAACCGTCTTGGTACTTATAAAGCAAGGCCGAAGTTTGCCCGGTCTCACGGCGTTGCGTATGATAATAGCGCTCCGGCGTTCTTGTGTTTTACGGGTAGCCAGTATATTATGGAAAACGATGAATTTGAATGGGACGATGCCAAGGCCGCCAGCAATTTGCGCGATCACGGGGTTACGTTCGAGGCGGCGCGCGACGTGTTCTCCGATCCTTTCATCGTCGAGTGGGAGGATGACGGACAGGACGAAAGCGAAGAGCGTTTCGCGGCACTTGGCATGGTAGACAACCGCCTATTATTCGTCGCTTACACCATGAGGGGCGAGACGATCCGGATCATCTCCGCGCGCCCCGCCGAACCCTTCGAACGCAGGAAATACCACAATGAAAACAAAACATGATTGGACTGCCTTCGACGCGCTTACAGACGAGCAAATCCACGCCGCCGCCCTTGCCGATCCCGACGCACAGCCTCTGACGGAGGAACGGCTTGCGAAGATGCGGCGCGTGCCGCGCTCGAAAAGCATTCGCCGCGCGCTTGGCCTGTCGCAGGAGGAATTTGCAACGCGCTTTCACATTCCCGCGGGCACCTTGCGCGATTGGGAGCAGGGCCGCTGCGAGCCGGACGGGGCGGCGCGCGCTTACCTCACCGTTATTGCCCGCGAGCCGGAGCTTGTGCGCCGCGCATTGGAGCGGCTTCCTCAGCGGGATTAGCAGGCTTGGGCACTCTGCGGGCAGGGAGTGGAGCAACCTCCATGGAGATTTCTGAGGCCGAATTCGCTCGCGAAAGAGCACGCTACCATGAGCACAACACCGAAGAGTGAACCGAAGTTCGATTGGAGCGCCGTTGACGCGCTCACGGACGAAGAAATCCACGCGGCGGCCATGGCCGATCCAGACGCCCGCCCTATGACCGACGAGGAATGGGAGGCTGCGCCGCGTGTGCCGCGTGTCAGCATCATTCGCCGCGCTCTGAAGCTTTCGCAGGAGGATTTCGCCGCGCGGTTCCACATTCCGGCGGGCACCTTGCGCGATTGGGAGCAGGGCCGCTGCGAGCCGGATGCGGCGGCGCGGGCTTACCTCAGCGTTATCGCCAGCGAACCAGAGGTCGTGCGCCGCGCGCTGGAGCCGCTGCCCTGGACGGATTAGCTCGCGTTCGTCCGCGCGCCCCGCGTGCCCGGCGAGCGTCTTTATTCTTCCTCGTTGAAGCGCGCTTCGATCAGGGCGGTTAGGGCGTCCAAGGCTTCCTCAGCATCGGGCCCCTCGGTTTCGATGAGGATCGTGCTATCCGTGGCAGCTCCCAGCATGAGCAGGCCCATGATGGAACCTCCGCTCACCCTCTGGCCGTCCTTGGTGACCCAGATATCCGCGTCGAATTTCTCGGCCAATTTCACGAAGGCCGCGGAAGCGCGGGCGTGCAGGCCCCGCTTGTTCACGATTGTGACCTCGGCCAGGCATTGATAGATGCCATCGGCGGCCCTGACCGCCCGGCCTGAGCCAGCCTCCTGCCCCGGCACTCGCGTCTTTCTACTGGGCATTCAGAACCAAGCTCGCCACGTGTATGTATTTCCTGCCAGCCTCCTGAGCCTGTTTCACGGCATCGTGCAGCGGCACCTCCTCGCGGATGCGGGCGAGCTTCACGAGCATGGGGAGGTTCACCCCGGCGATCACTTCAATCGATCCGCTGTCCATGACCGATATGGATAGATTGGAAGGCGTTCCGCCGAACATATCGGTCAAAATTATTACGCCGTCGCCGCTGCCGACCGAGGCTGCCGCTTGGACGATCGCGTTGCGCCGCTCTTCCATATCGTCGCTTGGGAAAATCGATATGGGCAGGACCTGCTGCTGCGGCCCGACGACATGCTCAAGGGCTGCGACAAACTCCTTCGCCAAGTTACCATGCGTTACAACGATGAGACCGATCATGGTTGTTCCGGAAATCTGCCGTAATGAGCCGTTCGTAAGGAGCCGTAGCCTGTCCGCTGCAATTGTGAGCCGCATCCTCTCCTGGTTCAAGCTCTATATAAGCCCGCAATAGGATACAGCTCGTTAATCTGCGGGATCTTCCAACATGTTTTGCAGCGCGAGCGCCAATTTGACCGGCGCGGAGGCCTCGAAAGGGTCCAGAACGATCCGGCGGACGGGCAGTCCCAGGACAGTCTCCCATTGCTGCCGCGCAGGGAAACGGGGGGCATCCCCGGAACTATCCAAATCGGCGAGGAGCGTTAGCCTGGCTTCTTTGGCGAAGGCGTTCAGCCGGGCGATCCCAGCGCCGCGCACCTCGATTCTACCCGCGAGCGGTGCTGGGCAAGAGGCCACGATCTCTTCGCCCGCGCGCCGCAGGATGACCTGATCGTCGGCGACGAGAGCGGGCCGGCCGTCAAGCGTCTCCGCCGGCAGGAACAGGAAGCGCAAGGCCAGATCGGATTTACCCGCGCCTGGCATTCCGCGAAGGAGCGCGCAGGAGCCGCCAATTGCCACGCATGTCCCATGCACCAGCGTTTCCATAGAGTCCAGGATACCGCAGCTAGAGTGCGTCCGGAAAAAGTGTGAGCGGTTTTTCCGATAAGACGCACGGTTAAACAAAGACCTAGAGCCTACCCGCTTTTGTTTGTATAAAAAGCGGGTAGGCTCTAGCCGGCAGCGCAAGCGGGCAGCCGGATCACGAAGCGCGCGCCATAGGAGTAGCGCTCCATCATGCCGCAGGCGAACGCCTCTTCCTTGCCGCATACCGGCAGGCAAGGCCGCGCCGCAGCGGCTTTCGCTCTCTTGGCCCGCCGCGGCCTTTGCGCCGGAGGCTCCGGAGAGTGCCTGTTTTCCGCCCAAATGCTTCCCTTGTGCGCCTTGACGATCTGCTGAGAGATGTTCAGTCCCAGCCCCGAGTTCTGGCCGAACGACTCGGGCCGGTCGGTGTAGAAGCGCCGGAATATCTTTTCGAGGTTTTCCTCCCTTATGCCAGGCCCCTCGTCCTCGACGCCGATTTCGATCTGGTTGTTCTCCCGCAATCTTTTTGCGGAAACATAGATCGACCCGCCCTTTGGAGAGAAAGATATTGCGTTTTCGATGAGGTTCACCACGACCTGACACAACCGGCTGTCGTGACCGCTTACGAAATAATCCCTGGCTTTGGCACACTCTTCCGGTGTGGCGTGGCCTTGCACCGAAAGCACGATGTTGAGGCCTGCCGCGATGCGGTTTTCGCGCGTGATCTCGCAGAGCGTATGCAGGAGGCTCGCCATGTTCACGGGCCTGGCGGTTTCGCGCGCAAGCTCCGCGTCGAGCCTTGAGGCGTCGGAGATGTCGGTGATGAGCCGGTCCAGGCGCCGCACATCGTGGTTGATGATTTCGACCAGTTTTTCCCGGTCCGCGTCCGCCTTGATCGCCGGCAGCAGGCTTGCGGCGTTGCGCAGCGATGTCAGCGGATTTTTGAGCTCGTGCGAGACGTCCGCGGCAAAGCTTTCGATTGCGTCCAGGCGCGAATAGAGGGCATTGGTCATGTCCCGGAACGCCCGCGAGAGATTGCCGATTTCGTCCGGACGGTCGCTGAAGTCGGGGATTTGCTCGCGGTTCTTGATGTTCTTGCGCACGCGGTCGGCTGAAACGGCAAGGCGGCGCATCGGCTCGGCGATGGTGCCCGCCAGGTACAGCGAAAGCAGCGCCGTCACGGCCACGACGAGCCCCGCGATGGCAACGATCTGGAGGCGCTCCTGGGCGATGAGCTCGTCGATATCGCTCCCCTGTGCCTCCATCAAGAGCGCGCCGAGCATGGGCTGTTCACGCCCCTGCTCGCGCGCCTGCTCACGCTGGATCGGCATGGCAATTGAGATCACAATCTCGCCCGACTCCGTAATGCGGATAACCTGAGTGAGGCTGCCGTTCATCAGCGCCACTCGAACCTCGTCGTAAGCCTTTCCGTCGGGCCCCATATCTTTGTAAATTTGCAGGTCTTGGGTCCAAAAACCGCCTTTGAGGAATGCCCAGATCTCGCTAAGAATATCGCTTTCGGCCTCAGCAACGCCCTCGGTGCGCCCGGTTGGAATGTGGGAGTAAAGTTGCCGGCTATCGGAGATCAGCGCGCCTTCCATGTCGAAAATGCGCACCCGGGTTTTCGTGGGGCCGGCAAGATCGCGCAGCATCGGCGACACGACTTCAGGATCGATCCTGAAAGAAAGGTCCAGGTTCGACAGGCCGTGCGGCACCACGATCTTGTTCTCGTCGTCGGCTTGGACGCCCTCAGGTAGCTGATCCGAAGTATTCTTGCTGGTCTGGCCGATCGCGGTCGCGATAATGGCGGCCTGCGTGGTTAGACCTTCGACGCGCGTTTCGATGAACTTCACCCGGTACTGATTAAGATAGAAAATTCCGCCCACAAGAATCGCCACGCCGAAGAAATTCAAAACGATAATGCGGCGTGTGATGCTGTTAAATCTGAGGTAGCCGGAAAATTTGCGGGTAAAGCGATAAAAGCGCACGCGAATCGCGCGTGTGGCCCGCCAAGATGCTGCCTCGCGCCACCATCCGGGTATCTCAAGGGCCATGCGACCGGCTTCCAAAAAACGCTATTCCTTGAACCGGTAACCTACGCCGTAAAGCGTCTCGATGACATCGAAATTGTTATCCACGAGCTTGAACTTCTTCCTGAGCCTCTTGATGTGGCTGTCGATGGTTCTGTCGTCGACATAAACCTGGTCGTCATAGGCGGCGTCCATGAGCGCGTCGCGGCTCTTGACCACGCCCGGCCGTGCGGCCAGGGCCTGCAGGATTAGGAACTCGGTCACTGTGAGCGTGACCTGCTTGCTGTCCCAGATGCAGGTGTGGCGTTCAGGATCGAGCTTCAGCTTGCCGCGCTCGATGATCTTTGCGGCATCCTCTTGAGGTGTTGACGCTTCCCGCGGCTGGCTCCGCCTCAGGATCGCGCGGACGCGCTCAACCACCAGCCTCTGGCTGAAGGGCTTCCTGATGAAATCGTCCGCCCCCATCTTGAGGCCGAACAGCTCGTCGATCTCATCGTCCTTCGAGGTAAGAAAGATTACCGGCATCTCGCTCTTCTGGCGGAGGCGCCGCAGCAGTTCCATCCCGTCCATGCGGGGCATCTTGATGTCGAGGATAGCGAGATCCGGCGGATCGGCTGTTATGCCGTCATAAGCGGAAACGCCATCGGTATAGGCGAGGATTTTGTATCCTTCCGCCTCAAGCAGCATCCGCAGGGACGTTAGAATGTTACGGTCATCGTCAACGAGCGCGATAGTTGGCATCAGAGATCCAGCTTGTTTCAGGTTCAGCGCAGCAATTCTGTTGCAGAAATACCTCTACGCAGAAAAAACCAGAACAGCAAGCCGCGGCTTCTACAAATCTCTGGAGAAATGGGGCCGGGATCGCAATGGTTGGGAAAATAACCGGTTAACGGGGGGCTGCGAAGAGTGCCGGGCGCGGCATTTCGCAGCGGTGCGGTGCAAGGTGGATAAATTCGTTTTCCACCGCATTACCGCTTCTAAACGGAGGCCCGGCGGGATACATTTCCCGCAAGCTAGCCGGCGGTGCGCTAAAGGTCCACCTCCATTATCGTTCGCTCGCACACCGCTGAAAAGACGCCCTGGGCTGAATAACGGAACGCAGCCAGAATTGTATAGTTGAATGAAAGTTGATACTAAACCCGGCGCAGGCATTCCGCTTGCGGGGCGGCTTGTCCCCCCATAAAATGCCAGTAACGCCGAAGTTTTAAAAACAAAGATTCCGGTCATGATGCACCTCAAGATCATGGGCCGGTTTTGAAATGGCAGGGCACCACGCCCATTAGACAGAGGGAACGATCGATGGATACTGGCAAGACCAGCCCCACAAACAACGCAAAGCTCGCGGCCTGGGTCGAGGAGATGACCGCGCTGTGCAAGCCCAGCAACGTCCACTGGGTGGACGGATCGCAGGAAGAATACGACCGGCTTTGCCAAATGATGGTCGATTCGGGCACATTCATCCGGCTCAATCCCGAAAAACGGCCGAACTCGTACCTGGCGCGCTCGCACCCTTCCGACGTGGGCCGCGTCGAGGACCGGACCTTCATCTGCGCCCAAAACAAGGACGAAGCCGGTCCCACCAATAACTGGGCCCCGCCCGCGCAAATGCGCGAAACGCTCACCGGCCTCTTCAACGGCTGCATGGCCGGGCGCACGATGTACGTCATCCCCTTCAGCATGGGTCCCATCGGCTCGCCCATCGCCAAAATCGGCGTGCAAATCACCGACAGCCCCTATGTCGTGACCAACATGCGCATCATGACGCGCATGGGCAGCGCCGTCGTCGACGTGCTCGGGCCCGGCGGCTCCTTCATCCCCTGCATGCATTCCATCGGCGCACCGCTTAGCCCAGGCCAAGAGGACGTGCCGTGGCCCTGCGAACCCGATATTCAGCGCAAATACATCGTGCACTTCCCCGAAACCTACGAAATCTGGTCCTACGGCTCGGGCTACGGTGGCAACGCGCTGCTCGGCAAGAAGTGCCTGGCGCTGCGCATCGCTTCGGTGATGGCGCGCGACGAGGGCTGGCTCGCCGAGCACATGCTGATCATGGGGATCGAGGCGCCAACCGGCGAGAAGACCTATATCGGCGCCGCTTTCCCAAGCGCCTGCGGCAAGACCAACCTCTCCATGATGGTCCCGCCCAAGGGCTTCGAGGGCTGGAAGGTCCACACCGTTGGCGACGATATCGCCTGGATCAAAAAGGCCCCGGACGGCACTTTGCGCGCGATCAACCCGGAAGCGGGCTTCTTCGGCGTGGCGCCGGGCACGAACCGCAAGTCGAACCCGAACGCGATGGATACGATCCGCGCGAATTGCATTTTCACCAACTGCGCGCTGACCGATGACGGCGATATCTGGTGGGAGGGCATGGACGGCGAGCCGCCCGCGCACCTCATCGACTGGAAAGGCGCCGATTGGACGCGCGGCTGCGGCCGCCCCGCCGCCCATCCCAACGCACGCTTCACAGCACCTGCGCGGCAATGCCCGTCGATCGATCCCGATTGGGAGAACCCGGCAGGGGTCCAGATGCGCGCCTTCGTCTTCGGCGGCCGGATGAGCAAGGACGCACCGCTCGTCTACCAGGCCTTCAACTGGAGCCACGGCGTCTATCTGGGCGCCACGATGGGCTCGGAAGCCACCGCCGCGGCCATCGGTCTGACCGCCATGCGGCGCGACCCCATGGCCATGCTGCCCTTCTGCGGCTACAACATGGCCGACTACTGGGGCCACTGGCTGAACGTCGGGCGCCGGCTGGCGGACCCGCCGCGCATTTTCCGCGTCAACTGGTTCCGCAAGGACGCGGACGGCAAGTTCATGTGGCCCGGCTTCGGCGAGAATATGCGCGTGCTCAAATGGATCGTGGACCGCGTGCGCGGCCGCGCCTGCGCCGTCGAGAGCCCCATCGGCTGGATGCCCCGCTTTGAGGACATCGAGTGGAAAGGCCTCGACTTCCCGGCGCATACGTTCCACGAGCTGATGACCGTCGGGCGGGATGCCGGCGACGCCGAGGTGCGCGCCCACGAGGAGGAGTTCGAGAAGTTCTTCGACCGCCTGCCGAAGGAGTTCGTCTTCGAGCGCGAGCTGCTGCACTCCAGGCTTTGGCGCTCCCCGGAGCATTGGCACCTGGCGCCGTCCGATGTGATTCGACCAGGGGCGTAAGGGCGAACACGCAGCCGCTTCGCGTTATCGCGAGGCGGCCCTTGGCGCCGCGGGGATCCATAAGCAGCATCCGCGACTCGGCCCTGGATTGCTTTCCGGCCGCGCTTCGCTCGCCGTCGCAATGAAGTAGCGGCGGAAAGCTCTCGCTCTAAAGGATTTAGCAAGAGGCGGCTAATCCGGGATTACATCGGACTATTCAGACGCCTGATGGCAGACGGCCTCAAGATTGTGACCGTCAGGGTCGAGAACGAAGGCCGCGTAATAAGTGGGCGAGTAGTTCGCCCGGATTCCTGGACCGCCGTTGTCGCGTCCGCCTGCGCCGATCGCAGCCTGATAGAAAGCTCTCACGCGAGCGCGAGTGTTACCGGCGACAGCGAGATGGAATGGGCTTGTTGCGGGTCCATCTGAACCGATCCAAATACGGTCGGCCTCGTTGCCGATCATGGCCCAGCCATCTCCCTCCGCCAAAAGCTCATGTCCCAGCGGGGCCAAGGCTGCGAGGTAGAAGCGCTTCGATTTCTGAAAGTCAGCAACGTTGAATCCGATATGGTCGAACACGGCTACTCCACTTCGTAAAGCTGCCTTCTCTCCCTTAAGTGATGGCTAGCAGCACCGATATGCAAGGGGTTCGCGCAGGCATCTCCGGGCGGCGTTGATTTTCGCGGGCGAGCGCCGCGGCGCCATTGACGGCCGTGAGCTGGCCAAACTGGCCCGCCGCTTAGGTCTAGAAAGCAAGCTTGGCCCCCAACCGGGCGCCGAGCGAGCTTTGGTCGGACGCCGCCTCCCCGTACACAGCGCCGGTGACGGTTACATTCGAGAAGGAATAGTCGAAGCCAATCTCGGCGCCTCCGAGCGTGCCGCTTTGGCCGAAGCTGTAAGTAATAAGCTCTCCTCTAAAGCTTTCTTGCACCGTGTTCGAATAGGCAAGCTGCTCTTTCAGTCCTGCTTTGAAGTAGGGCCGGAGAGTTTCACCGCCAGAAAGAGGCAGGTCCCGGAAAAGCATAGCGGACAGAGATGCAGTCCACTCCTCCGTGCCAGGGCGCAAAACCTCTCCTGCCGCATTGGAGAAGGAATCGCCCTGAGCATTCGAGTAGAGAATGCCGCCCCGGACATCCACCTTGAGTGGCGCTGCCGTTCCGTCCAGGCTGAAAACGTGCCCGGCAACCGCGGTATTCGAGAAGCCTTGCGTGCCGTAAGAGGAGGAACCGCCGGCGAAGGCACTGCCCTTCTGATCTGTGAGCCCGTCGAAAATGGCAACGGTGTTCATCGCGTAGCTGCTGCCAAAGCTATACAAAGCGTAGCCGCCGGCAATGTATGAATCGTTGGTCTGCTTTATCCCTGACAACTTGCCGCGGGATGCAGAAGAAGACGCCGTATAGCTGGTATTAACCCAGTTTTCTCCCCCGAAAGCTCCCGCTTGGACGCTTCCACCGAGGATGCTTTGCGGGAATTTGAAGAACGCCGAGCCTATGGCCGACTCTTCGGCGGTCTGGGATTTATAGGTTGGCCATTGGCTTGGCTGAGCGCTCACATAGGCGTCATGCCAGGTTTCCCTGAAACGTCCAGTGGGAAACCCAGCGCCGGGGCCAGCCGGTATTCCTTCCGGGGATCCCGCCTGGGTAAGCACTTGATCCTGTACATCCGTTACTGTGCCTGTTTGACCGGTCCCCTGGGCGCCCGTGGCAGCGGCTGTTTGCCCTGCTTGCTTCCCGGGCTCGCAACCCGTCGCCGGTACAGCCGTCACACAGACGGGAAGCGCCCAAAGCGACAGATACAACGCAGCTTGCGCAGTGCGGACGTGCATGACTTACCCCCACGAAAAGTTAACACCTGCACCTTCGTGGTTGCGATTCGACTAAAATACAATCATACGTTGTGTTCGGTTGCGGAATCGTTAGCGGCCGTGGCCGAACGGCGACTAGGCCGGCATGGGCCTCGCGCTGCTCGCCGTTCTGCGGTTTTGCAGACGTGGGCGTGAATAAAGTTTCGTAAATTCCGTTAGTTACCCGTGCAACCCGTATGGGTTGCCGCGACAAGAAACACTGGGGGTGCCGATGTTTCAGCGGCCGGTCTTGGGGATAATGCTACAACTTGTAGTGTTGCTGCCCGCCGCTCCTCTGGAGGCGGGGCCGATGGAATCGCAAAGGCGCGTGGCGCTCATCATCGGCAACAGCGGCTACCAAGGGAGGCTTGCCCTGAATAACCCGCGCCATGACGCGGAGGCATTCGCGGAGGCTCTGAGGAAAGTTTCGCCAAAGTTCGAGATAGAAAAAGTATTGGATATGAAGGCGGAAGACAGGGACGCTATCCTGTCGCGCCTTGAACGGAACGCAGCCAAGTCCAGCATCGCGCTCTTTTATTATGCCGGTCATGCGTTGCAGGCCAACGATGACAATTACCTCTTGCCGGTAGACATGCCGGAGCATCCCACAGCTTTAAGCGAACTTGGAGCCCTGCGGCTTAGCGCCGTGCTAGAGAAAATGAGGGGCGCAACACGCGCCAAACTCGTATTTCTGGACGCTTGCCGGAATAACCCCTTCAAGAGTCAAGAGGAAACGGCGGGTCTTTCAAGGGATAGGACGCGGCGGGCTACCGGTCTCGCAGGGTTGTTGCGAGATGGGCTGGCGAGCCCCGCCGCAAGCAGCTTCGGCGCAGGCGATGTCTTTATCGCCTATGCGACCGCACCTGGGTCGGTGGCTCAAGACGGCGCGGGCAAAAACAGCCCGTTCACCGCGGCCCTGGCTCGCTACATCCCGAAGCAAGGCTTGGAAATCAAGAAAATGCAGATGCTGGTCACAAAGGACGTCAAACGCATAACGGAGGACAAGGCTTCATATAGCCAGCCTCAAATTCCTTGGTTCAGCGTTTCCCTCACCAGCGACCTTTATCTTTGGCCGCCAGCGCAGCCTGCGTCCCCCGCGCCGCTTCCAGCAAGCTCCCCCGGCACAAGCTCCCTTGGCACAAGCTCCCTCAATTCCTCGACCGTAAGCCGGCTTCCGCCTGGGCTTGGCGGAGGTGTGGGTGCGGGCGGTCTATAGATTTCGCGCAGTGCTCCGCAGCTCTTAGGAAAAGATGAGTTCGGTCTTCGATTGAGAAGTATGGTTCTAGCGGTCAAAATCTGACGCTTGGTTCCTATGGTAGCGATGGGTCGAAACCCGACTTCGCACGCTAAAAATGTTGCGGCCGCTTGTCCTTCAGGTGCGGAAGTCATCGATAACACGAAGTTAGCGCTCGTTCTTGTCTGTACTCTTTATTGCGTTTAGTTTATTAGTTACCCTGAGAAATAAGCGTTGCTTATAAATAAAACGATAAAAGCGATTATTACTTTAGCAACTTCATTAATCCATCCACCAAAACTTATAAGTGGAATTCTTGTATGTTTCAATTTCTCTCGTGTGCGCAATTTTTTGTCCATATTATTAAGACTGTGGACTCGAACGTTTCATGTCTCTGCGTACTACCATTCCTACTAGGATCCCCACTGGCCACAGGAGACTAAATAACGCTGACAACATCAGGCTTGTTCGCGCTGCGCCCTCCCAATACTTCGTTTGGCGTCTTTTTTCCTGTTCAGAGATATCACCACTATAAGTTGCACCTTGCACCAAATAGTCACGTTTTTTATACGTCACGGACATTGCATGCCGCAAGAGCGCTGTTCCAATTAAAAGGTATATCACAACCACGTCCGGCGGTATCTTGGGTAGCCTAATGCTGACTAAAGCTAATGCCCATTTCAAAGCGTTTATGATTATATCCGCTATTGGATGAAACGTAGCACGATAAAAGCCCAGCATATCCTTAAAGATAGGAGCCAGACCAAAGTCAGAGAGCTTCTGAACAAGGCTGAATAGGGAGATCGCCCCCAACAGAACCCCGCCCCAACGCAACCAGAACCCCATCCCCAACCCCAACTCGGCATTTACTCTGTGCGCTGTGATAACACGGCTTCGTTCAAGGAAGCAATGGGCGCCACAGGGCGACCCCTTGACCCCCAGCAACAGAAAGTCTTGCTCAAAACCCATACTATCGCGGTAGGAACGCGGGTTACCCCGCGCCCCCCGCACAGATCCGGACAGGCCCAATTAAGGCATCCGGCTCCTACCTCGGGTGTTTGGCGGCGAAGCGCACAGCCGGCCAGGGGTGAAGGAT
>JBKQNN010000391.1:0-7916 GCA_052145975.1 Rhodomicrobium sp.
GGTTCATTCCTGAATTTTCGCTCCCTAGACGGCAGCAGGGATACGCATGAAAACGGCACTGGAAACCGCAAGCCCAGTGAGCCGTCCGTTCAACTCTAACGCAGGCTTGGCTTAGGCCAATTCGGGATTTTAATGATCGCAACGCAAACAATAGAGCCAAAGGCCAAGGAATACAATCCAACAGCCGAAGACTTTGCCGCTCTTCTCGACGAGTCCGTGTCCGGGTCGGCGCCTTCCGAAGGCGCCGTAGTAAAGGGCAAGATCGTCGCCATCGAAAAGGATCTGGCGGTTATCGACGTCGGCTTAAAAACCGAAGGCCGGGTCCCGCTTAAAGAATTCGCAATGCCTGGGCAGCCGTCCACCGTCGGGGTCGGCGACGAGGTGGAAGTCTATGTCGAGCGCATCGAGAATGCCGCCGGCGAGGCAGTGCTCAGCCGCGAGAAAGCACGCCGCGAGGATAGCTGGACCAAGCTTGAGCAGAAGTTCAATGCCGGCGAGAAGGTTGAGGGCATAATCTTCAATCACGTCAAGGGCGGCTTCACGGTCGATCTCGACGGCGCCGTCGCATTCCTTCCTGGCAGCCAGGTCGATATCCGCCCGATCAAGGACGTGACGCCGCTCATGAACGTGCCGCAGCCCTTCCAGATCCTGAAAATGGATCGCAGGCGCGGCAATATCGTGGTCTCGCGCCGTTCCGTGCTTGAGGAAACCCGCGCCGAGCAACGCTCCGAGATCGTGGCCAAGCTCGAAGAGGGCCAGGTTGTCGACGGCGTCGTCAAGAACATCACCGATTACGGCGCGTTCATCGACCTGGGCGGCATCGACGGCCTCTTGCACGTCACCGACATGGCGTGGAAGCGCGTCAACCACCCGACCGAGATTTTGAACGTCGGCGACACCGTGAAGGTGCAGATCGTCCGCATCAACCCGGAGACTCAGCGCATCAGCCTCGGCATGAAGCAGCTCGGCTCCGATCCATGGGGCGGCATCGACGCCAAGTACCCGATTGGCGGCAAGTTCAAGGGAACGGTCACGAATATCGCCGATTATGGCGCGTTCGTCGAGCTGGAGGCCGGTGTCGAGGGCCTCATCCACGTCTCCGAAATGAGCTGGGTGAAGAAGAACGTCCATCCTGGCAAGATCGTTTCGACCAGCCAAGAGGTAGAAGTGCAGGTGTTGGAGGTCGACTCCGCCAAGCGCCGCATCTCTCTGGGCTTGAAGCAGACGCAGGAAAATCCGTGGGACGCCTTCGCGGCGAATCATCCCAAGGGCACGACCGTCGAAGGCCAGGTCCGCAACATCACCGAGTTCGGCCTGTTCGTCGGCCTCGATGGCGGGATCGATGGCATGGTCCATCTGTCCGACCTCGATTGGCAGCGCTCGGGCGAGGAAGCGATCAAGGACTACAACAAGGGCGACACCGTTAACGCGATTGTCCTTGAGACCGATCCCGAGAAGGAGCGGATCAGCCTTGGCATCAAGCAGCTCGGCACTGATCCGTTCCAGGCCGCGTCCACGCTGAAGAAGGGTGCCACGGTCACTTGCGAGGTGATCGAGGTTAAGGATGCCGGTATCGAGGTGAAGATCGCGAGCACCGACTTGACCGCCTTCATCCGCCGCGGCGACCTTTCCCGCGACCGCAGCGAGCAGCGCCCCGAGCGTTTCTCGACCGGCGATATGGTCGACGCCGTGGTGACGCAGATCGACAAGAGCGGCCGCAAGATCGGGCTTTCGATCAAGGCGCTAGAGATCGCGGAGGAGAAAGAAGCCGTGGCTCAATTCGGCTCGACCGATAGCGGCGCGTCGCTTGGCGATATTCTCGGCGCGGCCCTGCACAAGGCTCAAACCAAAGAAAAAGAGTAAGGCCGCCGCTTAGGCCTTGAAAATACTGTCATGGCCGGTCAATTCCGGCCATGACACCACAGGAGTGAACGCGGGAGCGACGCCAAACGCCCGCGGCTTCGCTCCGGTGTAAGCACTTAGCCGGGCTGGCATCCGCCGGCCCGCTGTTTGCGGGAAGCGGGCGCATGACATTGGACTCGGATATTCTTATCGATCGGCGCCGCCTGAGGCGCCGGCTCGCCGTTTGGCGCGTTGTGGCGATCTTCGCGGTGATCGCGGCGATTGCCTTTGCCGCTGCCCAAGGGGATCGCGAGCCGCTTTCAGTCTTCGGACGCGATCACATCGCCCGCATCGCCGTTAGCGGCTTCATTGGCGACAACGCCAAGCGGCACGAGCTTTTGGAGAAGCTTCGCAAAAACCCTCACGTGAAGGCCGTTATCGTTACCGTGGATAGCCCTGGCGGCACAACCGTTGGCGGGGAAGCGCTCTACCTGGATCTGCGCGAGCTTGCCAAAGCCAAACCGGTGGCGGCGGTTTTCGGTACGGTCGCTGCGTCCGCGGCATATCTTGGCGGGATTGCTACCGATTACATCGTCGCGCGTGGCAACACCATAACGGGTTCGGTCGGCGTCATCTTCCAATGGGCCGAGGTGAGCGACCTGCTTTCCAAGCTCGGTGTCAAGGTCGACGAGATCAGAAGCGGACCGCTCAAGGCAGAGCCCTCGCCGTTCACGCCTGCAAGCGAAGAGGCAAGGCGTCTTTCTGAAGAGCTGGTCAAAGAGTCGCAGATCTGGTTCGTGGACCTCGTTTCTGAAAGGCGCAAGGACGTTGCGCCCCATCTGGATGAGATCAAAACCGGCCGGATCTATACTGGGCGCGAAGCGCTGAAGGCCGGACTGATCGACGCGATCGGAGATGAGCAAACCGCTATCAAGTGGTTCACCGATATGAAGAAAGTCGAGAGTGGACTGAAGGTTCAAGATTGGAAGCCGGAGTCCAGTTCCGACTTCGGCATTTTCCACTCGGCAGCCGCTGCCATGGCCAATGGGCTTGGACTGAGCCGTATCTTGGACTTGAGCATCTTGAGCGGGTTTGACGCTCTCAAACAGCAGCCGCTTGACGGACTATTCTCGATTTGGCACCCTTGAACTCGAAAATACTGAGGCGCCCCAATGATTAAATCCGAACTTATCGACAAGCTCGCAGACGGAAATCCCCACCTGATGCAAAGGGACGTGGTAAAGGTCGTTAACGTGATTTTTGAGGAGATCACGGGCGCGCTTACCAGAGGGGACCGCGTGGAACTCAGAGGTTTCGGCGCCTTTTCCGTAAAACACCGGCCCGGCAGAACCGGCAGAAATCCGCGAACCGGCGATCAGGTGGATGTAACGGAAAAGTTCGTTCCTTACTTCAAGACGGGCAAAGAACTCCGTATCAGGCTCAACCCGCCAATGCCGGCCCCAGATAAGCCGAAAGGCCGGAAGAAGCCGGCGCCCAAGCACTCTTGACCGGTCGCGGCATAAAGATGCGATTTGTCAAGGCATTACTTCTTTTCATGCTCGGCTGCGCGGTTGCTGCCTATGCGGTTGCCAACCGCGCGCCCGTCCAGTTCGTCCTCGATCCGTTCAGCCCCTTCAGCGACAGAAGCCTTGTGCCATCGGTTGAGGCTCCGCTTTTCGTCTATCTCTTCGCCGCCATGTTCATAGGAATGTTCCTCGGGGCAGCCGCGGTTTGGATGGGGCAAGGCCGTTGGCGAAAAACGGCGCAGGCAAGGACTAAAGAGGTGGCGCTATGGAGGCGCGAGGCTGAAACCTTGAAAGCTGGCTTGCATTCCACCGGGGGCCCGGTAACGCCCGCCGCCGCGCGGCCTCTCCGTTCGTACCTCTGACCGGCTTTGCGACAGAACTCTTGGCACGATTGCCGCGGAAAGCTTATATCAAATCCGGTTGAGCGCTTCACGAAGTCCCCCCTCATCCTGTCCTTCTCCCCGAGGGGAGAAGGGACCCCTGAATTACCCGCAGCGGATGTTCGGGCGTCCTCTCTCCCCTTGGGGAGAGAGGCAGAGTGAGGGGGGCTTCGTGAACCAATCAACCGTATCCGGTATAAGCCGGCAGGGTAGAAGCGTACCATGGTTAATTTTCGTTTGGTAAACGGGCATGCGTCTTATTTTCCGCCGCCGTCTTTCTGCGAATCTTTTGCCACTTTAGGTCGAATTCTACGATTCCAATATACCCGTTAATATTAGATTCTTGCGCAGGTTAACCACGAATCACAGTCTGGGGTTGCGGAACTAGTTAACAGCAATCAACGGTTATTTCCGTTATTTCAATGACTTATTAGTCAGTATACGTGCCATTCTCTGCCGGAATGTTTTTTTCTTGGCAGCGCGCCGAGTGAGGGAGAAAGTCAAGCCTGCGGCCATGTAATTAGCAGAAGATATGGGTTTGCGAGCATTTAAAAAATGCGGTCGCTACGGTATACGAGGAAGACCATTTGCATGGAAATGACTGCGCCACGGGCTTTGAGGGCCAGTGTGCGCCGCGCAGGGCAAATAGATTGCCGCCTCTTATAAGATGTTGCATTGGTCTCAGTGCTTCGTTTCTTCCTCCTCTCGCTTACCGCGGTCCCGCAGCGTCATTCCGCGCCGGAGCGTGTGAAAAATTGAACGCACCCGCTGCTGTCATGGCCGGGCCTGAGCCGGCCATCCACTAATACATTGAGTGCGTTGAGTTTTCCATGGATAGCCCGGTCAAGCCGGGCCATGACAATCGAGTTTGCTGCGGATTGCCCGGCGCGGCGTTAGCGCATCGGTAAGGAGCTATGAGGCACCATTGCGTTACGGAAAAGCGCAGGCGCGGTCGGGAGGCTCTGCCATGGCGATATTTGCTGGGTTGAGAGCGGGGTTGGGGCGGCTGCCGGGAGGCCGGCGGTGGCACTGGGCGTGCCAGGCGGGTGCGGCTTCCGGCGAGCGCGCACTACGCCAAAAGGTAAACGCGCTGGCCTGGGCTCAAACGCTGGAAACCGCAGGACTTGGGAGGTCCAACCGATCGGGCATGGCTAACGAACCGCTAAAAACTTATGGCTGCCGGTATGAGACGGCGATACCTCAGTAGGCGCGGCTGACGCTGAAATCGACGGCATCGAGCATTGCGGCCTTGGCCTCGCTCGCCGGGAAGATGCCGAGCGCATCTTGCGCCTCGCGGCCATAGAGGCGGGCGCGCTCGACGGTCTCCTCGATGGCCTTATGCCGGCGCATCAGCGCGATGGCCTGGTGCAAATCGCCTTCCTGAATGTCGCCGTCCTGGAGCGTGCGCCGCCAGAAGGCGCGCTCATCCGCAGTGCCGCGCCGGTGAGACAGCACGACGGGGAGCGTGATTTTCCCTTCGCGGAAATCGTCCCCGACGCGTTTTCCGAGCATCGCCGCTTCGCCGGAATAGTCGAGCGCGTCGTCGATGAGCTGAAACGCAAGGCCGATATTCGTGCCGTAAGCGCGCAGCGCGGTTTGCTCTGCAGCACCCCGGCCGGCGATCACGCCGCCGATTTGGGAGGCCGCCGCGAACAGCGCCGCGGTCTTCGAGAAGATCACAGCGAGGTATTCTTCCTCGGTGGTGGTCATGTCCTTCGAAGCGGCGAGCTGCATGACCTCGCCCTCCGCGATCACGGCGGAGGCTTCGGACAGGATTTTCAGCGCGGGCAGCGAGCCAACCTCCACCATCATCTTGAAGGCTTGGCCCAACAGGAAATCGCCGACCAGCACGCTAGCCTGATTGCCCCACAGAATGCGCGCGCTCTTCTTGCCGCGCCGCATATCGCTCTCGTCTACCACGTCGTCGTGGAGCAGCGTCGCGGTGTGCATGAACTCGACGCTTGCGGCGAGCTTTATGTGCCCCGCCCCCTCATAGCCGCAAAGCTTGGCCGCGGCGATGGTGAGCATTGGCCTGAGCCGCTTGCCGCCGGAGTTTATCAGGTGCTTGGCAAGCTCGGGGATCAGCTCGACCTCGGAGCGCGCCTGTGCAAGGACGATCGTGTTAACCTCGGCCATGTCGGAGGCGACGAGCCGCAGGATAGGCTCCAGCGCCGCCGGCGGAGCGGGGCGCGTCCCTGCTGGCATGACCAAGCTCATAACCTTCCTCCAGTCGTCCGTTTTGGGGGACCACTATGTTCCGCACGCACTTCGCCCGTCAATCGATGAAACACCGCTTTGCCGTATAAGCTGCGTGGCTTAATGTATCATAACGGCGCCCGCGGGAGGCTTATCGCATGGCAGAGTTGCTCCGTACGACGGATATTGTGCTTCTGAGCTATGTCAACTCATTGTTGAGCGATGCCGGGATTCCGCTCCTGGTTGCGGACGTGCATGTGAGCGCGGTCGAGGGATCGATTGGCGCTTTTCCGCGCCGGGTGCTGATCGCCGCCGCGGACTGGAACGAGAGCGCCGCCACCCTAACCGAAGCCGGGCTCGCCGCCCATCTAGCCGCGCCCCCGGAGGAACGCACGCGCAACTGGTACTAAGGCCGGCACGCCGCCGCCGCCAGGGCACGCCGCACTGTTGTTCAGTTAGAGCCTATCCGCCTTTGATGACGTCAAAAGCGGGCTTTTAGCGGCTGGCTTTGGAGGCAAGGCGCGGGCCGGCGGGCGGCATTTCCGTGGCCGCTATGCGCGTTTGCGTACCGGGAGCTTTGCAGGCCAGAATTTGCACACCAAAGTTGGGGCATGCGACTCGCTGACCGCCACTAAAACCACGAGCATCGAGGCTAAGATGGCCGCGGAGCCGAGTTCTCTGACTTCGTGATATTGGCTCTTTCCGCAATACAAAACGGCCGCTCTTGCCACTGTCAATGTGGCGAAGACCAGGCTCCAGCCATCGCTTTTCAAAATAGCATAAAGCTGTGTGAGCTCGCCGGGCAGATAAACAGAACAGGGGTTAGCTTCTAACATGGCGTCCTCCTTTTGGGACACCATGAAACGGCATGTGCCTACGCAGAGCCAGGAGCCTCCGGCTGCTTTGTTCTTTGCAGATCTTGAACTGGACCGCGATTTTTCGCAGGAAATTGCAGCCGCACCGCAGGCGTTCCTGAGGGCCGCGGCTGAATCGGCTGACGCTCTTTGTTCGCAGCATCCCCGGCCCCAATTCTCTGCAGCCTGTACAGAGATTGCTGCTCATGGTAAGCAGTTTCTGCAGCGCGTTGCAGAATACTGCAGAGGCTGGCAGAACCCTGCAGATGCAGATCGCGCACGTTCCTTTTTTGAATTTCCATGGCTCGCCACAAAGATAGTCCAATGCAGCAAACTGTTCCTCTGACCGCGCCCGGCAAATCCAAGCGCAAGAAGGCTATGGCTGCTTCGGACGCTGCCATCGTGGCCCCAGCGGTTCCCGCACCGCCACCCCCGCCAGCCGCACCTGCCGCTCCTACCGAGGATCAGCTTTTTTATCTGCGGATGCTGGCCAGGCATCTTTGCACCCGCAAAGGCATCAAGACCCTGACACTCGCCGATAGCACTGGGATTGCGGGCGATCAGAAGCAAAAGGAGAACAAGACCCAAGCGTTTCTCAACCGCTATAGCCGCGGTGCTTCGGCAATCGCGGATTTCCGCGCCTATTGGATGGGTGTTCTCAAGCTCTATCAGGAGCATAAGAAGAACGGCGTCGAGCTTTTCGACGATCCGGTCATGCGGCAGGCGTTCGCGCTCGTTTTTCCGCAGCTCATTGCGAACCACTCCAAGGACGATTCTTTCATCGACGATCCCCTGCTTAGCTGGCTGTGGATCGATCTCCAGCGCAGCAAGGACGTTTGCCGCCACTATTGCGGCCTTTGGTGGATCCTGCGTCCCTCGACAAAACTGACGCCAGGACCGGAGCCGGAATTCAATATCTCACTGCTCAATATTCAGCCGGAAGAAGTATCGAACACAGCGCTGCCGTTTTTCAAATTCCATCAGGCGGCAACGGGGACCAGCGGTGGCACGGAGGTGACTTCCCAAGGCCGCATGCTTGCGTTCGACAGCGATCAAATTTTGCTGGTGGCCAAACGCCGCGGCACCCAAACGCTCACGCAACTGAGCTGGAAATATGC
>JBKQNN010000392.1:0-4077 GCA_052145975.1 Rhodomicrobium sp.
AGCCCGTGATGTTTTGCAGGAAGACGAGCGGAATTCCGCGCTGGATCATAAGCTCGATAAAGAGGGCGCCCTTGAGCGCGCTTTCCGAGAACAGAATGCCATTGTTCGCAAGAATGCCAACCGGATAGCCCCAGATCCGCGCCGTGCCGCAAACCAGCGTCTGGCCATAGAGCTTTTTGAACTCGTCGAACTCCGAAGCGTCCACGAGCCGCGCGATCACCTCGCGCACGTCGTAGGGTTTGCGCACATCGGCCTGTACGATGCCGTAGAGGTCATCGGCCGGATAGAGTGGCTCGCGCGGCGGTAGAACATCGAGCGATTGCGGTTTCGTACGGTTCAGGTCCGCCACGATGCGCCGGGCTATGCCGATGGCATGCGCGTCGCTCTGGGCATAATGGTCGGTGACGCCGGACTGGCGGCTATGGACCTCGGCCCCGCCAAGGTCCTCGGCTGTGACCGAATCGCCAATCGCCGCCTTCACCAGCGGCGGCCCGCCCAGGAAAATCGTGCCGTTGCCCTTCACGATGATGCTCTCGTCGCACATCGCCGGAACATAGGCGCCGCCCGCGGTGCAGGGCCCCATCACAGCCGCGATCTGCGGGATGCCCGCCGCCGACATCTGCGCCTGATTGTAGAAGATGCGCCCGAAATGCCGCTCATCGGGGAAGACCTCGTCCTGCTGCGGAAGGAAGGCGCCGCCCGAGTCGACGAGGTACAGGCAGGGCAAGCGGTTGTCCCGCGCGATGTCCTGGGCGCGCAGGTGCTTTTTCACGGTTAGGGGATAATAGGTGCCGCCCTTGACGGTGGCATCGTTGGCAACGATCATGCACTCGCGGCCGGAGACCCTCCCTATCCCTGCAACGATGCCCGCCGCGTGCGCGTCGCCGCCATAGAGTCCGTGCGCGGCTAGTGCGCCTATTTCCAGGAAAGGCGAGCCCGGATCGAGCAGCAAATCGATCCTGTCGCGCACGAACAGCTTGCCCCGCCCCTCGTGACGCTGCCTCCCCTCCGCACCGCCGCCTTGGGCCGCCGCTTCAAGTTTCGCGGCCAGCACGGCGAGCTGCGCCCGCATCGCGCCCGCATTCGCCTCGAATTCGGGAGAGCGGTGGTCGATCGCGCTCTTAAGATGGGCCATCTTTTGCGTTTCATCCCGTCGCTTTAGTTACCGCACTCTAGCATAGGCCCTGCGGCAAAGCTTAGCGCAAGAGCTGCACCTCAATCGAAAGATCGAGATCCTTCCAGGTCCTATCCGCGGTGAGGACGGGAAGCGCTAAGGCTTGCGCGAGCGCCAGGCAGGCCCGGTCGCCAAGCGAAAGCCCGAACGCCTTCGTTTGCGGCCTGAGCGCCCCGGTACGCTCCGCTAGCTCTCCGTCGAAGGCCGCCACCTGCAAGCCATAGCGGGAGAGTGCTGCGCGCACCAGGCCAAGGCTCGCGCCGCGTTCGGCTAGCTTGCCAACCACCTCGGCAAGGTTTACCGCGGAAATCAGCGCATCTCCGAAGAAACCCTCGGCCCGCTCCGCGCCGGGCTCGCCACCCAAGTGCGCGAGGATCACGGAGCTGTCGAGCACGACCCTAGCCACGGCTTTCGGCCTCGGCCTCGCGCCGCCGCTCCGCGATCAGCTCATCGGCCAGGCTCACCCCCTCCGGCAGCAGCCCCTTCAGCATGGCCTGCGCCTGCCTGGCGCCAACCCGCGGGCTCAAAAGATGCAGCTCGCCCTCCTCCACCCAGGCGAGAATGGCGTCGCCCTCCTCCACCTCCATCGCCTCGCGCAGCGCCGCGGGGATCACCACCCGGCCACCCGGACCGAGCGTCAGCCTGAGCCGGTTCAAGACGCCGAAGCCCGGCTTCTGCCTGGCATCGGTAACGAAGGCAGCTTGAGGCGCTTCCGCGAGGCCCTGCCCCGCGCTGGGTGTGGGGGTGGATGATTTGCGTGCCATTGTGCGGCTCCCTTCCCTATCAATTTTACATATTCCATACGTTTGTCAATATAGAATGCAATGCCAACCACATCTGCATTGCCATTTTACGCAGTCTTTTCGAACAGCTCCCGCCCGATCAGCATCCGCCGGATCTCGCTCGTACCCGCGCCGATCTCGTAGAGCTTGGCATCTCGCAAGAGGCGCCCGGCGGGATAATCGTTGATATAGCCGTTGCCGCCAAGGATCTGGATCGCATCGAGCGCGGCCCGGGTCGCGGCCTCACTCGCAAACAGGATGGCGCCGGCCGCATCCTCGCGCGTGGTTTCGCCGCGGTCGCAGGCGCGCGCGACGGCGTAAACGTAAGCGCGCGCAGCGTTCAGCGTCACATACATATCGGCGATCTTCGCCTGGATGAGCTGGAAGCTGCCGATAGGCTGGCCGAATTGCTTGCGCTCATGCACGTAGGGAAGCACTAGGTCTAAGGCTGCTTGCATGATACCGAGCGAGCCGGCCGCCAGCACCGCACGCTCGTAATCGAGGCCGGACATGAGCACCTTCACGCCTCCGTTCACGGCGCCCAGCACGTTTTCCTCCGGGATCTCGCAATCCTCGAACACAAGCTCGGCGGTGTCGGAGCCGCGCATGCCGAGCTTGTCGAGCTTGGGCGAGACCGAAAAGCCCTTCATGCCCTTTTCGGCGATGAAGGCGGTGATGCCGCGCGGCCCCGCTGCGGAATCGGTTTTTGCGTACACCACCAGCGCATCGGCATGGGGTGCATTGGTGATCCACATCTTGGTGCCGTTGAGGACGTAGGCGCCGCCGCGCTTTCCGGCCCGCGTGGACATGGAAACCACGTCCGAGCCCGCGCCCGCTTCGGACATGGCGAGGGCGCCAACATGCTCGCCGGACATCAGTTTTGGCAGATAGCGGCGCTTCTGTTCCGGCGTGCCGTTGCGGCGGATTTGATTGATGCAGAGATTCGAATGGGCACCGTAGGACAGGCCGGCACTCGCACTTGCCCGGCTCACTTCCTCCATGGCAATGCAATGTTCGAGATAGCCGAGCCCCGTACCGCCCCACTCCTCCTCAACCGTTATGCCGTGCAGGCCGAGCGCGCCCATGGGCTGCCAAAGATCGCGGGGAAACGTGTTGGTCCGGTCGATTTCGCTGGCGCGCGGCGCAATTTCGGTGGCGGAGAAGCTGCGCACGGTCTCACGCAGCATATCGGCCTCTTGTCCCAAACCGAAATCGAGCCCACGATAGGCGTTCTTGAGCATGTTTTTCTCCCTGGCAGCGGGCCGAACCTTGCCTCCCAGTCTAAGAGATTTTGGCCGCCGGCGTAATGGGTAGGATGCGGGTCTAATTTTTGCCCAAGCGGGCGGCTAGCGGATAGGCAGGCCATCGTAAGGAGAGAAACTCATGAAAGTCATAGCCGCGGCGTTGCTGGCGTTTGCTCTTTTGCCGTCAGGTGCGCAAGCCCAGACGCGTTATTCCATCGGCATCGTTTGCAAGTTGGATATCGACCAATATTGCAAGAATATTCCGAAGATCCGCATCCGGGACCTGAGAGAATGCTTGGCCAAGCACGAGAAAGATTTGATGCCGCGATGCCAGGACCACTATAAGGAAGCGCGTTAGACAGTGTTCGTCGCGGCTTTAACCTTGTGAATTACTTTTAGTTTACCTAACAAGCTTTCGCCAGCCCCTGGTAATACCACTCACGGCAAGTCCTGACCACTCCCCGTCATTGCGGGAGGCATCGCCCCGAGCCGCCTCGCGATGACGCGCGGTGCTGCGGGACGGTCAGGACTTCGCCGGCCCTTGGCAACTGTTTGTTTACCTCAACTTGACGGTATTCTTGGCCAATTCGCTGCAAGTGCCGGGCTTTCCTTTACCGCGCCATTATAGACGTTTGCGCCTTTCTAAAAGGTTGATGAGCTAACGCATTGATTATATGATGTTTTTCCGATGGCGCCGCGCCGCCGGGTCAGATAAATGCGCCATTTTATGGTTAAGATTAAAGTTGCCCGTATATTTAATAGTATTTTGGAGTCGTAGAAATCGACCTAAAGCGGGAAAAGATTCGCAGAAAGACGGCGGCGGAAAATATGCCCGATGCTCATTTACCATCCTCGCATTAACTATAGTAGGCGCTTA
>JBKQNN010000393.1:0-2847 GCA_052145975.1 Rhodomicrobium sp.
TTTGAAACTGCGCGATGCGGTGGAGCAGCGCCTGGTTCTCGGTATCCAGAAAATAGCCCAGGACGTGAACCTCGATGTCTTCGTGCTCGGCGGTCAGTTCCGCTCCGGAGATAAACTCCATCTGCACCTGGGCGCAGGCCGCCGCCGCGCGCGGGCAGCCCTCCACCGTGTCGTGGTCGGATGCCCACTCTGGGCAGCCCCGGCGTGGCAGTCCACACAACCCAGATCCTTGTGAACGCTGTGCGCCAGCGAACCAGGATTCACCGTAATGGGTTTCCCCTGGGAATTCACCATGCCGGTTCCCGGCCCGTGGCAGGAAAGGCAGTCATCCGCGGCAAGGATCGGGGTCGCCTTGATCGACCAGATGACCACAAGAAGGAATGCAAAGTATATCCCGGTAAGGAGAGGGCTGTTTCCCTTAATGCCGCTTTGGCGAGGGGTCCGCTGGGTGCTACTGGGTGTCGTCACGGTGGGTCTCTTTGCAAGGTCAAATTGGGGCAAAATGCGCATGTTTTGACCGACGAAGGTAACTTTGAGACTCTCTACACTTTTTCCGGACGCACTTTAGCGTTGCGAGGTGCCATGGCCGGCGATCTCGAAATCTTGGGCGCGCGTCCGCGCGGCCGCCCAACCCTTTACGATGCCGCCCATTGCGACCGCGCGATCGCGCTCGCGGCGCAGGGCTGCGGCAAGGCCGAAATCGCCGCAGCACTTTGCATCGGCCGCAAGACGCTCGACAGCTGGGGGACCGCGCACCCGGAGTTCCGCGAGGCGATGCGGCGCGCAAAGGACCTCGAATATGCCTGGTGGCTCAAGGCCGGGCGCGAGGGGCAGTTCATCAAGACTTGGAACGCGGCGAGCTGGGCGCTGCAGATGCGCAACCGCTTCGGCAAGCGTTTCGAGGGCCGCAGCCCCGCCGCGCAAGCCAGCGAAGAGCCGAGGGACGCTACGAATGCCGAACGCATCCGGGACCAAATGGAGCGCAAACTTTCTCGCATCGCTGACGCCGGGACGGCGCAAGAAGTTTCTTGCGAGCCTGACGGCGGCGGAGCTGAGAAGCCTGGCTTATGATTGGCGATTCTGGGCGAGGCCGGAACAGCGGGCGCCGCTAAGCGAGTGGCATACTTGGGTAATTTTGGCCGGCCGCGGTTCCGGCAAAACGAGGTGCGGTGCGGAGTGGGTGCGCGAATGCGTTTGCGGACCCACTCCGCTGGGCCGGGGCGTATATAGCCGCGTGGCGCTAGTAGCGGAAACGGCGGCGGATGCGCGCGACGTGATCGTGGAGGGGCCGGCGGGTCTGCTCGCGGTCCATCCGGCTGATTTCCGGCCGAAATTCGCGGCCTCGAAGCGGCGGCTGACTTGGCCCAACGGTGCAGTGGCGATGCTTTACAACGCCACCGAGCCCGATCAACTGCGCGGGCCGCAGCACGAGGCGGCGTGGTGCGACGAGCTGGCCAAATGGCGCTATGCGCAGGAAACCTGGGACATGCTGCAGTTCGGCCTGCGGCTTGGCGAGCGTCCGCGGCAGGTTATCACCACGACGCCACGGCCGATCCCGCTGATCCGCGATTTTATCGCGCGCGAAGGGCAGGGTGTGGCGGTGACGCGCGGCAGCACCTACGCCAACCGCGCCAATCTCGCGCCGGGGTTCTTCAAGAGCGTCGTCAAGCGCTACGAGGGCACGCGGCTCGGGCGGCAGGAGCTGAACGCAGAGATTTTGGACGATATTCCGGGCGCGCTTTGGACGCGGGCGATGCTGGATGCGGCGCGCACTCCCCCCGCGGCGCTGCCGCAGATGCAACGCATCGTGATCGGCGTGGACCCGGCCGCCAAGCCATCCGCCGCCGCAGACCGGACTTCCGAGACCGGTATCGTGGTGGCGGGGCTTGGCGAGGACGGGCGCGGCTATGTGCTCGACGACCTGTCGTGCCGGCTTTCGCCTGCGGGGTGGGCGCGGAAAATCGCCGCCGCCTTCGATAAGTTCAGCGCGGACGCCATTGTGGTGGAGATCAACCAGGGCGGCGCCATGGTCGAGACGGTGATGCGCGCCGAGCGGGCCGGGCTGCCGCTGCGTCCGGTGCGCGCCAGCCGAGGCAAAAGCGCTCGCGCCGAGCCCATCGCAGCACTCTACGAGCAGGGCCGCGTGAGCCATGCCGGCGCTTTCCCGGCGCTGGAGGATCAGATGGTGCAGTTCACGCCCTTCGGCATCGAGGGCGACGGCGCCGCCGACCGCGCCGACGCGCTGGTGTGGGCGCTGTCGGACCTCTTCCCGCGCATGGTGAAGCCGCAAACGGATGTGGCCTGGGACGATGAGAGGTATAAGGCTTCGAAGGCCGGCTGGCTAGGGGGATAGCCCCTCGTTGCGACGGGCCGGTTTTTGCCGAAAGAACACAATGAAATGGATTGCTCCTATCGCGCATGGTCTCGGTATTTTACTTACCGTTTCGCTGCTCAAGAACGCGGCCTGGTTTTGGCGTTCGCTCGCGTACGCGAGGGATTTTAGCGATGGCTACGGAGCTTCCGGCACACTCATTTGTATATGCGGAATATTGGCATTAGCGATTTGGGTAATCGTGGCTCTGTTTAGAAGGCCATCCCTCCGGTCTCTGGCGCGTGTGACCGGCCTTCTGCTGGCCCTGGATATTCCGTCCTACGCATGGCCGGAGGTGGCGTGGAAACTTGAGATAAACGCCAGCCGCTACGATGAATTGATATCTCGCAGCACTAGTGTCCCAACGTTCTCTGATTGTGACGATATAAGTCATTGATGAGGCATGGATAACAGCCATTTACCGGCGTTATCGACTTGAATTTTTTCCGGTTTTTCCCTGACCTTCGCGAACCAAT
>JBKQNN010000394.1:0-5928 GCA_052145975.1 Rhodomicrobium sp.
GCCGCCCGTCAGCTACCGGAGCTAACCAACTACTCTCCGGGTGGAACCTTCCTCCACTGGTAATCCGCGCCATCGTGGCGCACTAAATTCGCCGATGGTAAACGGCACCGCGGCATATTTTCCGCCGCCATCTTTCTGCGAATCTTTTGCCACTTTAGGTCGAATTCTACGACTCCAAAATACCCGTTAATATTAGATTGTTGCGCGCGTTAACCAAAAATCCAAACCTGAGGTTGCAGCAATGGTTAACGGCAAGCAAAGGTTATTTGTGTATTTTCAATGCTTTATTAGTCCGTGTACGTGCGATATTCTACCGGAACGGTTTTTTCTTGGCAGCGCGCCGGAGGAAGAAGAAAGTCAAGCCCGCGGACGTGTATTGGTAGAAGATATGGGTTTATGGGTATTTAAAAAATGCGGCTGCCACAGTATACAAGGTAGACAATGTGCATGGAAATGCCTGCGCCACGGGCCTTAAAGGCCAGAGCGCGCCGGGCATGGCAAATAGAAGTCTGCATTTTGTAAGATGTTGCATTGGTTTCTGCGCCTCGTTTCTTCCTCCAGGCGCCGGCCGCTGTCCCGCAGCGCCATGGCCCGGTCAAGCCGCATGGGCGCTAACATAATGGGGGGAATCGCCCCTCACCCTGTCCCTCTCCCCATGGGAGAGGGGACGTCCCCTCAACGATTGCGACGGGACTCCCTCTCCCAGGGGGAGAGGGCTGGGGTGAGGGGAGATCCCCCCATTATGTTACACCATCCGCTAATGTTAGCGCCCATGCGGCTTAACCCGGCCATTACAACTAAGTCTTGATACGGCTGTTCATTCCAGGACGTTACGGGACGCCCAGACAACACGATGCGCTTGCGGCAGGCTCTGCGCTCAAATCGGCGCGCCTTCCTCTTTAAGGTCCTCCAAGGCCCGGTCGAATCCGGATCGCGTCTCGGGCGAGATGCGGTTCTTAAGGATTTCCGTCCACTTATCCGCCAGCGCGTCCCACTCGGCCTTGATCTTAGCCTCTTCTGAGGCGCCGCGATCCTGGCCATTGGCCTTCTTTTCCAGGTCCTCAAAGGACTTCTTGGCTTCAAGAACGTCCTCTTTTGTCATAGCCGTTCCAGCCTTCACCGCGCTACGGACCAAGCCGGACAGCTTCGCGAACGCCGGCGAAAGCACGAACCCGTGCAATACCTCAAGCTGGTTGTCGCTCAAGGCAGCGGCAATCGCGGACGGCCCGGCTGCCATCGCGACTGCTTTTTGCATGTTATACAGAAACTCGAATTGATCGGCCTGCTCGCGCAGCGCCTCCCTGTCCTCCTCGGACATGGGCGCGGTCTCCGCGTAGACGTCGCGTACAAAGCGATGCGCGTCCTCGACCATTTCATCGAAGTGCGAGATCGAGAGCAAATCGTTCATGAGCGCCTGCGCCTTGGCGATTTTGTGCCTGGATGGCACGGGGTCGCCGGGTTGCGGCATTCCCGGAACAGCCTTTTGCAGGTCGAGGTCCTGGCGGCTGGCCCAGGCAGAGAAGCCGGAGAACGTGCGGCTGTCCTCGTAGGAGAGACCGGTGAGCAGCTTGCTGATCGCATAAAAAGCGTCGAGGCTCTTGGTGATGGCAGGCAGTTTGAGGGTAGCGCGCACGTTATCGATGTCCGCGGCTTTGGCGGCCTTGGCCATTTGGCCGGCCACGTCGGAAATCATCGCCTCCCGGTTTTCGGAAAGGGCAACGTCGAGCTCGTCGCCCGCCTTGCGGGCATAATCCATGAAGGTAAGCAGCTTTGCCGCGGCGGCGGCTGTTTTGGGATCGGGGGCCGGGACGCCGGGCGAGTTGCCGGCCACGAAGTCGCGAAGGGCTGGAATGTAAACCTCGCGGAGGGTTCGGCGAAGATCGTTAAAGATATCGGCAGAGTGCGAAATTCGCAGCACTTCCTCGATAAGGCCGCGCGCCGCCTCTTTGACCTGCGGGTCCACCTGGGCTTCGGCGGCTGGCTTCGCCGGTGCGGCTGGCCTGTCCTGCGTGGCGGCCTTATCTTGTTCGTCAGGCTTGTCCTGAGCGATGCTCGCGGGAGCGAAAGCGCCTGCGAATGCCATCAAGAGCGCGGGTAGCAAAAATCTGAAGCGCATGCCTTTTCTCCTGCTTGTTCGTATAGCGGGACTGTCCGGCGGCCAACCCGGCGGCGGTGTTTGTATCCCCTGGATTGCTTCCCTTGGCTCGCAATGACGGCGAATCAAAGGGCGTTTTCATCCGCCCGAAGCACAGTGACGCCCGAAGGCCCAGCCAGGACGGCTTCATCGGCGATACCGATGAAAAGGCCATGCTCCACGACGCCTGGCACGATATCCAGCAAATCGGCGAGTAATTCCGCATCCTCGATGCTGCCAAAGGCGCAATCCACGATCAGGTGGCCGCCATCGGTGCGGAAGGGTTCGCCATCGGGGCGGCGGCGAAGCAGGATTTTACCTTCGCATTCCGCATCGATCGCGGCGGCCTCGATCATGGCAATCGTTGCAGCAAGTCCGAAGTCGACGATCTCCACCGGCAGCGGGAAAGCGCCCAAGCGCTCGACACGCTTGGAGGCATCCGCGATGATGCACACGCGATCCGAGGCCATGGCCACGATCTTCTCGCGCAGGAGTGCGCCGCCCCCGCCCTTGATGAGATTGAGCTGCGGGTCGATTTCGTCCGCGCCGTCGACGGTGAGGTCTACCTCCGCGATGGTGCTGAAATCCGCGATTACGAGGCCGCATTGCTCGGCCAAAGCCTGCGTTTGCCCGGAGGTCGCCACGCAGCGCAGATCGAGCCGCTCCTGCTTGACCCGTTCGGCAAGCAGCTTCACAAATTCAGCCGCGGTCGAGCCCGTTCCAAGACCCAAGACCATGCCCGTCTCGACAAGCTTGAGCGCATGCTCCGCAGCCTGTCTTTTATAGTTTTGCGAATTCAATCCGAAAGTCCTCCAAGAAACATGTATTTCATTTCGAGGAACTCATCGAGCCCGTGCCGTGAGCCCTCGCGTCCGAGCCCTGACTCCTTTACGCCGCCGAATGGCGCGACCTCGGTGGCGACGATCCCCTCGTTTACGCCTACAATGCCAAATTCGAGCTTCTCCGTCACGCGCCAGACACGGGCCACGTCGCGGGAATAGAAATAGGCGGCAAGCCCATAGGGCGTGCCGTTTGCGAAAGCGAGGGCTTCCTCTTCCTCCTTAAACCGGAAAAGCGGCGCGACTGGGCCAAAGGTTTCTTCGGCGGCCAGGCGCATGCCGGCATTCGCGCCGATGAGGACGGTGGGCTCGAAGAACGTGCGGCCGAGCGCATGCCGCTTGCCGCCCGTCACGGCTTGCGCACCCTTGGCAAGCGCATCGGCGACGTGCGCCTCCACCTTCCTGAGGCCCGCCTCGTTGATGAGCGGCCCCTGCACCACGCCTTCCTCGTTTCCCGGCCCGACCTTCATCTTCGAAACGCGCTCGCTGAGCTTGGCGGCGAAGGCTTCGTAAACGCTGTCTTGCACGAGGATGCGATTCGCGCACACGCAGGTTTGGCCCATATTGCGGAACTTGGATGCAATCGCGCCTTCGACCGCCTTGTCGAGATCGGCGTCGCCGAACACGATGAAGGGCGCGTTGCCACCAAGCTCCAGCGAGACCTTTTTCACCGTGGCAGCGCACTGCTCCATCAAGATTTTGCCAACGCGGGTCGAGCCCGTGAAGGCGATGGCGCGCACGAGCGGGTTCGAGGTAAGCTCTTTGCCGATGGCCTCCGCGTCGCCGGTTACGACATTCAATACGCCGTGCGGGAGGCCACCTTTTCGGCGAGCGCCGCTAGCGCCAGCGCCGTGAGCGGGGTGTCCGGCGCGGGCTTCACGATAACGGTGCAGCCAACGGCGAGTGCCGGTGCGACTTTGCGCGTGATCATCGCCAGGGGGAAGTTCCAAGGCGTGATCGCGCCCACGACACCGATGGGCTGCCTGTGGACGATGATGCGCCCGCCCTTTTTGAAGGTGGGGATAGTCTCGCCGTAGACGCGCTTTGCTTCTTCGGCGAAGAACTCCACGAAAGATGCGCCGTAGGCAACCTCGCCGCGCGCTTCGCCAAGCGGCTTTCCCTGTTCGGCCGTCATGAGCTGCGCCAGCTCTTCCGCATGCTGAAGTTGCAAATCGAACCAGCGCCTAAGGACGCCTGCGCGCTCCTTGGCCAGCCGCCCGCTCCAGCTTGGAAAAGCGCGGTGCGCGGCCTCGATTGCCGCCTTCGTCTCCGCCGCCCCGAAATTTGGAACGCGCGCGACGACCGCGCCCGTCGCAGGATTGAACACGGCCGTTTCGGGTTCGCCTATCCAGCGCCCGTCAACCATGCATTGCTGCCGAATCAAAGACGTGGGGACCTTATCCATGGCGGTTTTCCTCCACTTTCAACACGCAGGCATCATGCCGTGCACCGTTGCCAACTACAAGCGCGGCCAAATTGCATGTGTTTGTTCCAAAAATATCACAATCCGTCGATTAAACTATCTGCAATTTGCCGATGTGTTTGCCTATTCGTGCAACCCTAGGTTACCTATTAGGCAGGAGCAGTTTCAAGAGCGCTCAAAGACGAAAGAGAACGATGGAGCCCGCAATGACCAGCGTTTTAACACCTATCCTGCCAGAGACTATATCGCACAACCAGGCTGCTGTCGCCGATGCGGCAACGAGCCTCGCTTTTCAAAAGCAGGAGACCAGAGAATACCTCGCCGATATGCTGAAAGAATTGAGCGCTATTGCTGCGTGGGCCGAACTCGGCCGCGCTCAGCAATATATTGACGCCGCGCTTGAAGAGGTTGAGGCGACAGAGGCCGCTGAGTAGTGCCGCATCCGGCCGAACCTTCTACTTAGAAGACCGCTTAGAACGCTTCGGCGCGGATTTGGTGGCTTTCCGCGCCGGCTTTCCGTTGCCCTTGCGCCCAGCCTTCGCCAGCGCGGACGGGAAGCGGCCATCGCTCAGCATTTCGAACCGGAGCGCTAGGGGCCATGCGCAGCGGTCTGGCCTGCGGAGTGCCGCCGGAAAGGGGGGCCGCGATGCCAGATCAAGCCTGCTCCGCATCCGCCTTCCCGATCCCGGAAAAGCCGGTGATCGTCACCGTGGCGCCGGGGAATTTCGCGGTGATCTCCAGCGTGCCGCCCATCGCCTCGATGTAGCGCCGCAAATTGCTGACATACATATCCGCGCGCTTCTCAAGCTTGGCGACGGCAGGCTGCTTCACGCCGAGCACACGGGCAAGCTCCTCCTGCGACAGCGCGCGCGCCTGCCGCAGTTCGGCCAGCGCCATCTCCGCCCGAAGCTCGCTCGCGCGGTCGGCGATGCGCTCCTTGCGCGCAGGCGGCAGCTTGGCGGTCAGCTCGCTGAAGGGACGGTGCCCGGTCATGGTATCAAGCCTTCTTTTCGCAGTTCTTCGATGTACTCGTCATAGAGCCGGTCCGCGGCTGGGATAATGCGCTTGTAAAACCGCTTATCTCCGATCTTTTCGCCGCCGATTAGCAGGATGGCGGTCCGGCGCGGATCGAAAGCATAGAAAATCCGAATAGGCTTGCCGCCACACTGAATCCGCAGCTCGCGCATATGCGAATGCCGCGATCCGCTGACCCCGGACGAATAGGGAAACGGCAGATCGGGGCCGCACTCCGTTAAAAGTTCGACAGTAGCGCCGATTTCGTCCTGGGCAGCTTCGTTCAATTCCTGCCACCATTCGCCAAATTCGTCCGTGAATTCGACAGCCCAACTTACCATTCAAATATTCCTTTTGTGGAATAATGTCAATCGGAAATTCCATGGATGGAATACCGGACGCAGCGCGGAAAACCGGGTTTACTGCCTCCAGCGGAAGATCTTATACCAACGGCCCGAAGTCTTGACTCGGCGAGGGGCTCAAGCATCCCCTCATTTTTCAAACGACCCGAAAAATGG
>JBKQNN010000395.1:0-21841 GCA_052145975.1 Rhodomicrobium sp.
CGGATCGAGCTGCACGCGCACGGCCGGCTTCTGCTGACCGGCGACAAACACGAAAGCGACGCCGGGGATCTGCGAAAGCTGCTGCGAGAGAATGTTTTCCGCGTAGTCGTCCGCCACGGTCAGCGGCGCGGTATCCGATGTCACCGCTATAATGACGATCGGCGGATCGGCAGGGTTATATTTGCGGTAATAGGGCGGCACGGTCAGATTTGTTGGCAGGCGCCGGCCGGCCGCCGTGATCGCCGCTTGCACGTCCTGCGCCGCGGCGTCGATATTTCGGTTCAGCTCGAACTGAATATTGACCTGGGTGTTGCCAAGCGTGTTGATCGACGTGAGCTGTATGACACCGGCGATCTGGCCGAATTGCTGCTCAAGCGGGTTCGCGACCGAGGCAGCCATGGTCTCGGCGCTGGCGCCAGCGAGCTGCGCCGAAACCTGGATCGTCGGGAAATCGACCTGCGGCAGCGGGGCGACCGGCAGATAGAAATAGGCCGCGATGCCGGCCAGCGTGAAGGCCGCCATCAGTAGAGTCGTGGCAATCGGCCGTCTTATGAAAGGTGCGGCAATATTCATGAACGGCCGCCCGCCTCGTTGGCCGCAACCGGCTTCGCATCCGTCTTAATGGGTTTATTCGGCTGCAGCCGGTAGTAATTCGACATGATCACCTGGTCGCCCTCGGCCAACCCCTTCTCGACGGCGGTGACGTTCTCGTAGGCCGTGCCGGTTTGGATAGGCTGCATGACGGCCCGTTGGTCCGGTGAGGCCAGCCAAACGTAAAGGCCGTTTGGCCCACGTTGAATCGCGGTGGACGGAATGGCGATCTCGTCCCGCTTCAGCGCCGTTTGCACGCGGACGGGCGTGTATTGCCCAGGCCATAGTGCCTCGTCTTCGTTTTCGAAAATCGCCTTGAGCCGGATGGTGCCGGACGCCTGGTCCACCAGATTGTCGATTACCGCGAGCTTGCCTTTGGCAATCGGTTTCGTTCCATCCTGATCGTAGGCGATAACGGGCACCTCGCCCGCGCGCTGCGCGTCGCGGACTGCGCCAAGCTCCACTTCCGGAAGGGTGAATACCAGCGCAATCGGATGCACTTGCGTGAGCGTGGCAATGAATACGGTTGTGTCGTTGGCCCTTACGATGTTCCCTGGATCGACCGCTCGTAGGCCGACGCGGCCAGCAAATGGCGCGGTTATGGTCGTGTAGCTTAGATTGGTCTCGGCGGTTTTGATCATCGCTTCATCCGCCTGGATGAGAGCGCGGTCCACGCCAACCTTGGCAGTGAGCTGATCGACCGACTGAATCGATGCGAATTTCTGCTCCGAAAGCGATCGGGCCCGTTCGAGGTCTTTGAGATCGCTTACTAGCTGCGCCTCATCCTGCGCCTTTTTTGCCTTCGCTTGATCGAGCGCCGCCTGGAAGAGCCTCGGATCGATGGTAGCGAGCACGTCATCCTTTTTGACGCGCTGGCCTTCCTGGAAGTTCACCCGGTCCAGCGTGCCGTCGACCCGGCTGCGCAGCTGCACGGTATTGAGTGCCTGAACCGCGCCGATGCCGGACAGCAGGACCGGGATGTCTTGCTTGGCGGCGCTGACCGTGGACACCGCCAAAGGCTGCGCGGCCGCTGTGTCCGGTTTCGGCGGCGGCGCCAAGTACCAAAAATAGCCGGCGATGCCCAGCACTATGCACAAGGCAGCAAACAGCACGCGAAACATAGAGTACCTCACAAGAACATCGAATGCGCCCGCCACGGCCGGAACGTAACCATGGAGCCGGGCGCATAACCAGCCTATTTAATGGCCATTAACCAGGGGTATAATGCCCTGCACACCTAGGTGCGAAAGGTTAAGCCAACGTCAGGGGGCAGGGTAGCCTTGTCTAGGAATATGGCGTAGAAAAGAAAAGGGGAAAGCTGAAAGTTCGCCGGACGCGCTCTTAAAATGTAACGGATTGCACTGTCTGCGGAGTTGAATTGCTTGGGCTTTCGTCCCGCGCAAGGACATGTGGGCGAAGTTCAGTGTTTGGGGGGACGGCATGCTCAAAGCCTTAGCGGCCGATGCCGCCTTCATAGCGGCGCTCTTTATCGAGGCTCTGGCCTCGCTCTCCCTGCTTCAATCGGTGCACGCGATTGCCTTGCGCGAGGAGTTCGAGCCTTTGCTGGGCTTTTACCGCAGCCAGGCCGCGCCCGCTCTGGTCCCTGGCACGAATGTGGTTTGGCACCTGGCGCCGCAATGGTTCGCGGATGTCTCGGTCCTCGCAGCGGTGCTTTTCTTCCTATTTTTCATCGCGCAGGCCAGACGAGCGATGGCGCCCTACAACCCATCCGGGCGGGTCACAGCCATCGAGGCGGCAGTCGATTGGGTGTTGCCGGCAGTTTTTTGCGCGGCCGGAGCGCTCGTGCTGGGACCAACGCTGCTGCCACTTCTCACTTTGCCCGCCGCGTTTTTAGTCTGGGCACTACAGCTCGCGGGCAAGCCGTGCTGGTTCGAGCTATCCCGGAGCTACTACTTCAATCTGCTCTGCCTCGGCGCAATTTTCGGCGGCGCTCTCGTTCTGCAAGGCTAATTAATTCGCGATCACACCACCTGAACCGGCTCAAGAAGAGCGCGTCCGCGGAGCGGTTGTGCGGCCGTGGCGGCGCGCGGCAAAGCGATGCGTGCGTGTCAGACTAATGTCATATTAACCGCTGTCTGCTACCTAAGCGGGTGCACAACCCAAAGACACCCAGGATTGCGCTCCCCCGGGCGGACAAGCCGCAAGGGGCAGCGGGTTCGCTCCCGGAAACTAAAGTAGCATGCGGCCATCTAATTGAAACCAGCCCTCGCCTTTCGGGCTTTGCTGTCAAGCTTGCGGCCTTCAGCGGCAACATCAAGGCTTTGCTAGGCGGAAATCTCAACTCAAAAGCGAACGAAAAGAACCGGACATGAAAATATCGAATGCCACAAAAATCGCGGGCGCCGCTGTCATCGGCGGTTTCATTGCAGTTATCGCCGTGAGCACGGTTGGCTCCTACAAGCTGCGCGTCGGCGGCGAAGTGTACAGCCGGATCGTCGCGGGAAAGGATTTGATCGGCGACATCCTGCCGCCGCCGGCCTATGTTATAGAGCCGTATCTTGAGGCCACCCTGGCCGTTGACGATCCGAAAAACGTCAAGGTCCACCGCGACCGCCTGACGCAGCTGCGCAAGGACTACGACGAGCGCATGGCCTACTGGCAGCAGCAGGACATCGAGCCCGCCGTTCGCGATCTACTGGTCAAGGAAGCGGCGGCGCCGGCGGCGAAGTTCTGGACCCTGACGGAGGGTTCGCTGCTGCCTGCCCTTGAAAAAGGCGATGCGGACGCCGCCCGCGAAGCCTATGCGGCGCTGACAGAGGCTTATAACGCGCACCGGGGGAAGATCGACGAAACGGTCGCCGCGGCCAATCGCATGAACAAATCCATCGAGACCGAGGCAGCTTCGCAGGCCCGCACCACCGACTGGGTGACCTGGAGCGTCGCCATCATCGTGTTCCTGATCGCCGCTGGAAGCGTTTATGGCGTGCTTTTCGGTCTGATGCGCCCGCTCAACCGGCTGAAGGATTCGATCCTGGAACTGGGGACAGGCGACTACAATGTAAACTTTGCGCTCGGCAATCGCTCCGACGAACTCGGCGACATGGCCAGCGCTCTTCAAGCAATGGCCACCAATCTGCGCGCTACCGCGCAAGTGGCCGATACCATCGCTAAGGGCGACCTCAGTGCTGAAGCCAAGGCACTCTCGGACAAAGACACGTTGGGGCTAGCCATGCAGCGCATGACGGCTAATCTGCGCGCCACAGCGAAAGTGGCGGATGCCATTGCGCAGGGCGACATGACCGTCGAGATTAAGCCCCTTTCGGATAAGGATACGCTGGGGTTGGCCATGCAGCGCATGACCGCCAATTTGCACGCCACGGCGAAAGTGGCCGATACCATCGCTCAGGGCGACCTGAGTACCGAAGTCAAGCCATTGTCTGACAAAGATACGCTGGGGCAGGCCATGCAGCGGATGACGGCCAACCTGCGTGCCACGGCGAAAGTAGCCGGCGCCATTGCCGAGGGCGACCTGACTGTCGAAGCCAAGCCGCTGTCGGACAAGGACACGCTGGGGCTGACGCTGAAGCGTATGGTGGAGAAGCTGCGCGAAATCGTTAGCGATGCGCTGGGCGCTTCCAAGTACGTCTCCTCGGGCAGCCAGCAAATGTCGGCCAGCTCCGAGCAATTGTCGGCGGGCGCCTCGGAGCAGGCGGCTGCGGCCGAGGAAGCCTCGTCCTCGATGGAGCAGATGGCGGCCAACATCAAGCAGAACGCAGATAACGCCACCCAGACCGAGAAGATCGCCCAGCAATCGTCGGCCGACGCCGAAGCGAGCGGCCAGGCCGTGACGCGCGCCGTGCAGGCCATGCGGACCATCGCCGAGAAGATCACCATCGTGCAGGAGATCGCCCGCCAGACCGATCTTCTGGCGCTCAACGCGGCGGTGGAAGCGGCCCGCGCGGGCGAGCACGGCAAGGGCTTCGCGGTGGTTGCCTCTGAGGTGCGAAAGCTCGCCGAGCGCAGCCAAACAGCGGCGCAGGAGATCGGTGCGCTCTCGGGCCAGACCGTTTCCGTGGCGCTGCAGGCCGGGGAGATGCTGACCAAGCTCGTGCCCGACATCAAGAAAACGGCGCAGCTGGTGGAAGAGATCAGTGCGGCCTGCCGCGAGCAGGATCTGGGCGCCAGCCAGGTGAGCCAGGCGATCCAGCAGCTCGACCAGGTGATCCAGCAAAATGCCGCCGCCTCCGAGGAGCTGTCGTCGACCTCCGAGGAGCTGGCGGCGCAGGCCGAGAAATTGGAGGAGAGCATCGGTTTCTTCCGGATCGGCGAGGGGCAGTGGCACGCCGCCGGCGCCGGCGCGTCAGGTGCTTCTTCCGGGGCAAGGATCCACTCCGGTTCGATACTGGCGGGCAAGCCTGCGAAAGCCGCAAAACGCGCCCCAGCTGTCAGCCGGAGCAGGCAGCTTCAGCCCAAGGAGCGCAATGCCGGACCCGTGCGTAACGGCGTACCGATCGAACTTGCCGGCAACGAATCATACGAGGGAGACTTCGAGCGGTTCTGATGGCAGGTTATTTTAGGGGCTCGTAGCGCAGCTCCCATTGCTCTTGCTTTAGACAGGTGCGGCGCCCGTAAGCCCCGCAATAATCCGAAACGACTGCTTGCGCCTGTATTTCAACCTTTGCGCCCTCGTCTACAAGCGCCGCGGCTTGGACAACGGCCATGGCAGGGTAGTGCCGCCCCATAACCTCCCGCCACGTTTGCCCGAGCGCCTTGAGGCTGCCGAGGTATTCAGACTTGTCCAGAATGTACCAGGTCATCGATGTGACATGCTCAGGTCCGGCGCCCGCCTCGGCAAGGACAGCGGCGATATTCTTCAGGGCTTGCCGGACCTGGCCATTGAAATCGCTGGTCTCGAAGACGCATTGGGCATTCCAGCCTATTTGGCCGGCCACGAAGATGTGGCGGCCTCTGGCCGCAATTCCGTTGGCATAGCCTTTCGGTTTTGCCCAGCCTTCAGGTTGCAGGACGGTGTGCATCGGAGTACTCCTTCGGGTTCCACTTCCCCAAAAGGATCGCTTACTTCGCGTTAGGCGCAATCGTAATTGTGCCAGCCGTTAAATGTTTTTAGCGGTTTGTTAGCCACGCCCGATAGGTTGGGCCTGCCAATCCTGCCGTTTCCGGGCGTCTGAGCGCCGCGCCACGCATTTACCTTTCGGCGCGGGGGGCGCTCGCTGGAAGCCGCACCGGTCCGCGCTGCCCAGCCCCGCCGCTTGCCCCACGGCAAGCCGCCCAGGCTGCGCCTTAAATCCTGCAAATAAAGCCACGGCAAGCCTCCTGACCGCGCCCGCGCCTTCCCATAACGCAATGGTGTACCACTGCTCCTTACCGATGCGCTAACGCCGCGCAGGGCATCGCAGCAATCTCGTTTGTCATGGCTGCGCATGACTCGGAAAACCCAATGCGCTCAGTGCATTACAGGACGGCCCGGTCAAGCCGCATGGGCGCTAAAATTAGCGGATGGTGTAACGAACGGGCGAATCTCCCCTCACCCCAGCCCTCTCCCCATGGGAGAGGGAGCAGGTCGCAATCGTTGAGGGGACGTCCCCTCTCCCATGGGGAGAGGGACAGGGTGAGGAGATCCCTCCATTATGTCAGCGCCCATGGGGCTTGACCGGGCCATGGCGTTGCGGAAACGCGGCCGGTGCCTGGAGGAAGAAACGAAGCGGCGGTGCACAGGCAAACTCTCGCAAGAGGCTGCCTTGTATTTGTCCTGCATGCCTCGCGCTGGCCTTTAGAGTCCGCAGCACCGGCATTTCCGTGCAGATAGTCTTCCTTGCATACTGTGGACGCCGCATTTTTTAAATGCTCGCAAACCTACGTCTTCTGCTAATACATCGCTGCGGGCTTGACTTGCTTCCCCATCCAGAGGCGCTGGCAAGAAAAAGCTGTTCCGGCAGTATTTAAGCTGTATGCGGCCTAATAAGCCATTGAAATCACATAAAGAACCATTGCTTGCCGTTAACCAATTTCACAACCCCAGATTGGAATTCGTGGTTAACCCGCGCAAGAATCTAATATTAACGGGTATTTTGGAATCGTGGAATTCGACCTAAAGTGGCAAAAGATTCGCAAAAAGACGGCGGCGGAAAAGATTGCGGGTGCCGATTTACTATGAAGAAATTCACCATGGTAAGGAGCTACGGAAGGATTGTTACCAACATGCACCGTGGAGGACGGCACGGCGCAGTATAGACCCTCCGCTCGCGCGCACTTGGTTCCACAACCGCGGTCCGGGTCCACGCGCCCGCCGATCTTCCCAAGCGTCAAACGCGTGATCCGCCACAGGAATTTAGAGCCCCGCTTTTGATGAAATCAAAAGCGGGGCTCTATGTCTTTGTTTAAGCGTGCGTCTTGTCGGAAAACCGCTCACACCTCCGGGTCAAGCCCCATAGGCGCTAAAATAACGCTAAGTAACGGATTACGCTGAGGGAATCTCCCCTCACCCTGTCCCTCTCCCCACGGGAGAGGGAACCCTCGAACTGCCGTCACGGTTATTCAGGCGTCCCTTCTCCCATAGGGAGAAGGACAGGATGAGGGGTGAAACCCTTCGTATAATCAATGACCTACCGTCTATTTTAGCGCCTATGGGGTCAAGCCCGAAGGCATGCTTTTTCCGGACGCACTCTAGCTCGATGTTTCCTCACCACACCAGGATTGACGGCCCGTCATTCGCCTTTGCAAAAGTGTTGCAAATAACCACACTTGAAAAGTGCCTCTCGCGCAACAATATTACGGAATAGCAAAAATCGTTGCGCTCGTTGGATAAGCCATACGAGCTCTATTTTTGTGCCTTCCTGCCGATATATAATTCGGAAAAACGGAAATCTACGCACCTTGCATGCTCAGTATGCGAGATAATCTTGTGTTTGTTATATTTGTCCCATGCAGAGCCAGAAACACCACCAAGTGCACCTCCTGCCGCGGCGCAGCCTCTACGCATTCCGGCTGCCGGCCGCCGCGCGCACACACGCGCTCATGCTGTCCTCGGCCACCGAAATCATGCTCACCGCAAGCACTGCCTCGGCAACCATCGCCGACGCCCTCTTGAGGCAATCCGTGCCTGTGGGCGAAGCCGTCATCGCCCTCGCTCTTTTCTTCTGGCTCGCCGCCGAAATCGCATGTCTTGGCGCGGGACCCGCCATCGCACTGCCGCAAGCGCCCGTGGTTCCGCTTCACACCGGGAACTTCGATCGCGCCATTCAGCGCAGGAACAGGCTCATCAAACGCGCTGCGTGGTTTAGCGCTGCTGCCGCTGCCGCCTACATTGCCGCCGGCGCTGCGCTCGCCTCATTTTCCATCGTTGCGGGCGGCGCGCTCTATCTGGCCGCCGCCTGGGTCGAATACAGCTTGAAACAAGGCGACCCGGCGATTTGCCCACGCTTCGAAGCACGAAGCGCCAGGGAATTCATCGCTTACGCCAAGACGCTGCTGCAACACAATCCGGCGGCGCTGAGCGGCGTTATCACCCTTCCCGCTCTTGCTGCCTTTTGCGTGGGGCTATTCCAAGCCCTTCCGGCCTATCTCGCCGTGCTGATCACGGCGGGACATCTGATCGCGGCCACCTTGTGGAGCGCCGGCATCGCCCAGCAGAAAACGCTCGCCGAGAGGCTGCTTAAAACGGAGCGCTCAGCGCCGTCAGCGATCGACGCGAGGCGTGTGCCAACACCATCCTCGCGGTCTCCAGCCGCTTTCCCGATGAAGCTCAATCTCTTGTAGGAGCGTCCCTAGAGCCTATCCGCTTTCGATGGAATCAAAAGCGGATAGGCTCTAATCTGCTGAAGCCTTCGTCCGGAGACTGAACCGCTCGCACCGGGCCATCGCCGAAAGATAGATGCCGTGTTCAACGCAGACGCCGTCGTCCTTGCGCACCGAAGCGTA
The DNA here is from genome assembly GCA_052145975.1 of Rhodomicrobium sp. Lineage (GTDB taxonomy): Bacteria > Pseudomonadota > Alphaproteobacteria > Rhizobiales > Rhodomicrobiaceae > Rhodomicrobium. The sequence continues at coordinate 8,491 of JBKQNN010000395.1, forward strand.
GCCGGAACCGAGCGACGTCAGGCCCTTGAAGGTGGCTTCGAGATATTGCGGCGAGTTGCGGAAGTGGCGGCAATCCACGCACCGCGCCTCGCCCAATGCCGTTTTGCCGGCCATCGTCCTGCCCTACTGGCCTAGCTTCGCCCAGTAGCTGCCGAACACGACGGCCGACAGAACGAAGCCAAGCACCACATTGATTACGACGCCGCCCGTGAAGGCTATAAACGGCTTGGTGCCGGCCGAGGACAACTCACGGAAGCGCGTGGTCAGGCCGATGGAGAAGAAGCAGAAAATGAAGGCCCAGGTGCGCAGGTCCTTGATCGGGGCGACCATCGCAGGCTTCACGATTTTGTTGAAGTCCGCCATCGTGTAGCCCGCCGCCACGACGGTCACCAAGGCGGAGGCAAGAATGAAGCCGATCACGAATTTGGGGAACCGCCACCAAATTTCAGCCGCCCGCGGTTTGGCGCCGCCCGGTACCGCCTCCCATTGTGTCGTGGCGACGATGGCCAGCACGAAGGCCCAGATGCCGATCCAGATGTCGCGGCCAAGCACCTTCATCAGCGTAAATGCCTGCACGGACTGTTCGGAAGTACCGCTGATACCTTCCACATGGCCGGCCAGATTGCCGTAGGCTTGCGCCGCGGCCAAACCGGCCGCATCCGCGAATTCGGACGTGCCGATCCACGCACCCGCAACCCCGGTTGGCAAGCCGAGTAAACGGGATACCAGCGGCAGAAAGAAGATCATGACGATGGCCCAGATGATGACCATGGTGATGGCGATCGGCGCATGCTCCTTCTTTGCCCCGACCGCGCCGGCTATGGCAATGGCACCCGAGACGCCGCAGACCGCGCCGCCAACGCCCAGCGTGGCCGCCAGCCGCCGGTCGAGGTCAAAGCGGCGGGCGAAGATGTAGATGGCCAGGAAGGTGACGATGGATACCACGGAAGCCTGGAAGATGGCCACCGGCCCGGCCCAGACGATGAGCGTGAAAGGCAGCGTCGCGCCCAGCAGCACGATACCGGTCTTGATGTAGTATTCGACCCGGAACCCCGTATCCATCCAGCGCGGCAGGCCGATGAGGTTGGAAATCATCATGCCGAGGGCCAGCGCAACCAGCGGCGGCTCCAGATTGTAGGCATGGGCCTGATCCCAGGCGCCGATCATGAAGATGACGATCGACATCGCATAGACGAAGATGAACGAGGGAATGAACTTGGCGAGTTCCATCCCCATGATGCGCACGCTGACCGAGAATATCGCCAGCCAGAGAAGGAACTGGGCTGCATACTGCGCGATGTGCGCGGTGAAATGGCTGATGAGTGCGTCGAAGGTGGACCATTTCGCCGGCGTGATGGCGATCCACTTGATAGTGGTGCCGTTGGCGAAGAACAGGTAGGCGGCGATGACGATGCCGAGACCCAGCCAGATCGCCCACCAGTCCTCCTTCAGCCATAGCTCTTTCCAGCCTATGCTCCGGAGGGCAACCTCGTCCTCCTCGACCGCGACGTTCTCGGATATGCCCTCAGACATTGTTGACCCCTCCCAGGATGCCCCTATGAACAATCACTCTTGCCCCTCCTTTACCGTCGGAGAAAGGCAAAATTACATGCCAAGCCGCAGAAACTGGCCGTGCCGATGCGCTTATCTTCTTACTATTCAGCCTTTGAAAGGTGCCGGTGTAAATGCGCGAGTTGGCGCAGGGGAAAAAGCAGATTGCGGCGCAGTTCCGGCTTTGTCAAAACCTATTGACTTGAAACGCTATTCCGCCGCCCCGGCCGGCGCGCGCTTTCGAGCACCGCGACCGCGTGCTCCCGGCTTACATTGGGAAAATCCTCAAGGAATTCGTCGAGAGGATCGCCGGCTTCCAAATAGTCGAAAAGCGCCTGCACCGGCACGCGGGTACCAGTGAACACCGGCGCTCCGGAGAGCCGCTGCGGCGATACGGCGATGAGCGGGTTGGGTAATGGCATCAACGGAATGTAACACATCCAAAATCGAAGCCAAAGTGCTACGAGCGCCGAAACTACTTGAGTGGGCGGCCCGACGGGCTTAAGCCGGGCGCAGGAAACATAAGGAGGGACACTATCGTGCGAAACCGGAAATGGATCGTGTTCGCCGGGTGTGCGGCGGTTACCATGTTTGCGGTGACAGTGTCGTCAGGCAGCGCCGCGCGGGCGGAGGACTTTTGCGCCATTGATTTTGGTATGGGAGGTAAGGTCGACGCACTGGAGAAAGAGGCGCGGTTAAAATGTAAGGTCGGCGACGTAATTCATGTTCCCTTTTGGGATCTTGCGGGCAGATTATGCGATTTCCACACGCCTATTGCGCCTAGTGGGCTGAATTTATGTGTTCTCGCTCCGCCTCGCAAGACATACTGATGCCGTAACAAAGTCATTGCGAGCGCAGCGAAGCAATCCAGAGTCAGGGACGCAAACGTTGTGCACGTTTCCCTGGATTGCCGCGGCGGCTGAAGCCGCCTCGCAATGACGGGAGTTATTTCATGCGCGAGATCAAGCAGCCAGCGGTGTACATCATGGCAAGTGAGCGCAACGGCACGCTCTACACTGGTGTAACCTCCGCCCTGATTCAGCGCGTGTACCAACACAAGAATGGCGTTATCAAAGGGTTCACAGAAAAATATGGATGTAAGCTTCTAGTCTACTACGAGTTGCTTGACCGTATGGAAGATGCCATTGCACGCGAGAAGCAAATCAAGGCTGGATCGCGGGCAAAAAAAATCGCGTTGATCGAAGGCTTCAATCCGCGCTGGCTGGATTTGTATGAAACACTGATTTAATGGCCAACGTCATTGCGAGCGCAGCAAAGCAATCCAGAGCCAAGAATTCGAACGCTGAGCAAGCTGCTCCTGGATCGCCACGGCCGCCAAGGCGGCCTCGCGATGACGGTGGTGCAGGCGGTTAGGCGGCGTGGATGTTCAGCGTGCGGTGGTCGAGGGCGGCGGCGATGAGGGCTTTGGTGTAATCCGTCTGCGGGCGCTCGAAGATTTCGGCGGTCGGGCCTTCCTCCACCACGACGCCGTTCCGCATCACCATCACATAGCTTGCGAGCGCGCGCATCACTTTGAGGTCGTGGCTGATGAACAGGTAGGCGAGGCCGCGCTTCTTCTGGAGATCGCGCAGCAGGTCGACGATCTGCGCCTGCACCGATACGTCGAGCGCGCTCGTAGGCTCATCCAGCATGAGGAACTTCGGCTGCAAGATCATGGCGCGCGCGATGGCGATGCGCTGGCGCTGGCCGCCGGAGAACTCGTGCGGATAGCGGTCCTGCCAGTTGGCATCGAGCCCAACCTCGGCCAAGGCGGCGGAGACGCGCTCGCGCCGCTCCGCAGGCGTGAGGCCCGGGCTTTGGATCAGCAATCCTTCCTCGACGATTTGCCCGGCCGATAGGCGCGGGGAAAGCGAGCCGTAGGGGTCCTGGAACACGACCTGCATTTCGCGGCGCAAGGGGCGCATCTCGGCCGACTTTAGCCCGTCGATGCGCTGGCCAACGTAGGCGATTGGCCCTTCGCTTGAGACAAGCCGCATCAGCGCAAGCCCAAGCGTGGTCTTGCCGGAGCCGGACTCGCCGGCGATGCCGAGGGTTTGGCTGCTGCGAAGCTTGAAGGACACGCCGTCGACGGCCTTGATGTGCGAAACCGTGCGCCGCAGGAAGCCCTGCTTCACGGGGAACCAGACCTTGAGCCGATCAGCTTCCAGAATCACTGGCGCTTTCATATCGATGCGCGGGGGCTCGCCCTTGGGCTGCGCTTCCAGCAGCCGCTTGGTGTAAAAGTGTTTCGGCGCGGTGAAGACTTCCTCGGCCGGCCCGCGCTCGACGATCTCGCCGTCCTTCATGACGCAGGTGCGGTTGGCCATTTTACGCACAATGCCAAGATCGTGCGTGATGAGCAGCATCGCCATATGCAGCTCGCGCTGCAGGTCTTTCAGAAGATCGAGGATTTGCGCCTGGATGGTCACATCGAGCGCGGTCGTCGGCTCGTCGGCGATGAGCAGATCGGGCTCGTTCGCGAGTGCCATGGCGATCATCACGCGCTGCCGCTGGCCGCCCGAGAGCTGGTGCGGGTAAGCGGAAAGCCGGGTCTCCGCCTCGCGGATGCCGACCTTTTCCAAAAGCTCTAGCGTCCGCCGCCTTGCCGCACCGTTCGACATGCCGCGGTGGATCTTCAAGACTTCGCTCACCTGCTTCTCGACCGTATGCAGCGGATTGAGCGAGGTCATCGGCTCCTGGAAAATGATGGAGATGCGGTTGCCGCGAACATGCCGGATTTCGGATTCCTTGGCGCGAAGCAGATCCTTGCCTTCCAGCAGGATCTCGCCCGTGGGGTGGTGCGTGCCCGGCGGCAGCAAACGCAGGATCGAAAGCGCGGAGACCGTCTTGCCGGAGCCCGACTCGCCCACCAGCGCGACCGTTTCGCCTTTCCCGATGTCGAAGGACACGTTGCGCACGGCGAGCGTGTCCGGTGCCGTGCCTGGAAAGCGCACGCTCAGATTTTTGACTTCGATCAACGGCGCCATCTACAAGCTTGCCTCTCTGCGTCCGAAACGGGCTAAGACCCCCTCACCCCAGCCCTCTCCCCGAGGGGAGAGGGAGCTTGCTGCGGCCCTTGTTACGCGTTTAGTGGACAATTCAGGCGTCCTCTCACCCCTCGGGTAGAGAGACGGAGGGAGGGGGGACTTCCCGCATTTCTTTGCCCTGCGGAACACGGACATCTCCTAAGCGCCGGACACGGCGGGGTCGCGCATCGTCTTGCGCGGGTCGAGTGCGTCGCGGACAGCCTCGCCCACGAATACGAGCAGGCTCAGCATGAGCGCGATCGTGAAGAAGGCGGTCAGCCCGAGCCACGGCGCCTGCAGGTTCTGCTTGCCCTGCTGGAGCAGCTCGCCCAGCGAAGGCGAGCCCGGCGGCAGGCCGAAGCCCAGATAATCGAGCGCGGTCAGCGCGGCGATTGCGCCGTCAAGGATGAAGGGCAGGAAGGTGACGGTCGCCACCATGGCATTCGGCAGCAAGTGCTTGAACATGATCTGGCGGTTGGACAAGCCAAGAGCGCGCGCCGCGCGCACATATTCGAAGTTCCGGCCGCGTAGGAATTCGGCGCGCACCGGGCCGACGAATGTAGTCCATTCGAAGAGAAGCATGATGCCAAGCAGCCACCAGAAGCTTGGAGAGAGAATCGCCGATAGAATCAAGAGGATGTAGAGGCGCGGCAGCGATCCCAGGATTTCGATGAAGCGCTGGAGCGAAAGATCGGTCCAGCCGCCGAAAAAGCCCTGCACCGCGCCAAGCGTTACGCCCACGGCGGCCGAGAAGACGGTCAGCAACAGGCCGAACAGCACGGAGATGCGGAAGCCATAGATCACGCGCGCGGTCACGTCGCGGCACTGATCGTCTGTGCCGAGCCAGTTTTGCCAGGATGGCGCTTCAGGGCAGCCCCCCGGCGAGTCTCTTTTGTTGGTGTGGTAGCTATAGGGGATGAGCGGCCAAAGCAGCCAGCCGTTCTTCTTATGAATGAACCCCACTACCTCTGGGTCGCGGTAATCGGCTTCGGTTTCGAACTCGCCGCCGAATTGCTTCTCCGTGTACATCTTGAAGATCGGCATGTAAAACGCGCCGTCATATCTCACGAGGAACGGCTTATCGTTCGCAATGAACTCGGCGAAAAGCGTGATGAAGAACAGGATCGTGAAAATGATGAAGCTGTAATAGCCGCGCTTGTTGGCCTTGAATGCACGCAGCCGGCGGGCGTTGATCGGCGAAATCTTGAACCGAGGGCGCGCAGCGGTCGCGGAGCCCATGTCTTCTGCGCCAATGCCGGCAGCGGAGCGGTCTGCTCTTACATCCATGTCTTAGACCTCCCGCCGAAAGCGATTGCCGCTGCCCGTCGTCCCCGCGGAGGCGGGGACCCATATAAGAGCTTGTTCCAGCTTGATAAATGGATTCCCGCCTTCGCGGGAATGACGGCCTGACCCTTGTTCGCGGGGGAATAGCATCGCCTTGGCCACCATATCAAACCTCCCGCGTCTCGAAATCGATCCGGGGATCGACCCAGGTATAGATGAGGTCGGACAACAGGTTGAGCAGCAGACCGATCCCCGAGAAAATATAAAGCGTCGCGAACACCACCGCGTAATCCCGGTTGACCACGGATTCAAAAGACAAACGCCCGAGCCCATCCAGCGAGAAGATGGTTTCGATCAATAGCGCGTTTGTGAAGAACGAGCTGATGAAGGCGGCCGGAAAGCCCGAGATCACGAGCAGCATCGCGTTGCGGAATACGTGGCCGTAAAGCACGCGCGTCTCGGTCAGGCCCTTCGCCCGCGCGGTCATCACATATTGCTTGCGGATTTCATCGAGGAACGAGTTCTTGGTGAGGAAGGTGATCGTGGCCAGCGAGGAAATCACCATCGCAACGAGGGGCAGCGTCAAATGCCAGAAATAATCCACGATCAGAGCGGGCCAGCTCATTTTCTGCCAGCCGTCGGAGACGAGGCCGCGCAAGGGAAACCAATCGAGGAAAGAGCCGCCTGCGAAGATCACGATCAGGAAGATCGCGAATAGAAAGCTCGGGATGGCATAGCCGACAATAATGACGGTGCTTGTCCAGATATCGAAGTGGGAGCCGTCCATCACGGCCTTGCGCACGCCGAGGGGGATCGAGATTGCATAAGTCAGCAGCGTCGCCCAAAGGCCAAGCGAGATCGAGATCGGCAATCTCTCCTTGATCAGCTTCAGAACGCTCGTTCTTTTGAAATAGCTATCGCCGAAATTGAAGGTCAGATAATTCCCCATCATGAGCAAGAAGCGCTCGGCGGGCGGCTTGTCGAAGCCAAACTCCTTTTCAAGGCTCTTGATGAGTTCTGGGTCGAGGCCGCGCGCGCCCCGGTAGCGGGAGTTGACGCCCGCATCGGAGCCTGGCTGAGCCGTGCGCGCGAAGTCGCCGCTTGCCGAGCCGCCAATGCGGGAGGTTGCGTCGACGTTGCTGCCGTTCAACTGCGCGATGATGTGCTCGATGGGGCCGCCCGGCGCGAACTGAATGATGATGAAACTGATAAGCATGATCCCAAGCAGCGTGGGGACCATAAGGGCAATGCGGCGAAGGATATAGACTGTCATATCTCTCAGGTTTCGCTGGGGGCGCTTCCATTTGAGCTTAGCCATTCTCGCTTAATGGCTCGTATTGGCAAGCCATCCATCGTAGAAAATGGCACGAATTAGGGCCGGCGCGGTCTCGCGCAACCGCTGGCGCCGGATAGACTTAAGCCGCCGCCACGTAAATGCTAGTTACAGCTTCGCAAGGTTGGCAGGCTGCCGGCTCGTCGCCGCGAGGAGCGCGAAGCCCGGCGTGGCAATCCAGTAGTCCGTTGATTTTATTTAATTCCTGGATTGCATCGCTGCGCTTGCAATGACGATTTGGGAAGTGAGGATGAGTCATATCCACAGCGTTCCACCCCTCACCCTGTCCCTCTCCCAATGGGAGAGGGGACGACCTCTCAACGGTTGCGAGCGGACTCCCTCTCCCATGGGGAGAGGGCTGGGGTGAGGGGTAATGCGCGTTTTGTGGATCGCCGATTCCGGGTACTAGCAATGACGCAACTCTTAATTGCCAAGCTTTGCGGCCTTTTCCTTATCGTACCACCAAGTATCCAGGATGCCGTTATCGTACTTAGCCTGAACCGCGGGCCTTGAATATTTGTCCCAGGCCGCAATCCAGTGGGCCGCCTTGTACCACTCGGGCACCCAGTAATGGCCGGCGCGCAAAACGCGGTCGGCGGCACGGCAGGCGGTGCGCAGCTCGTCGCGGCTTTTTGCTTTTATTATTTTCTCGATAAGCGCGTCCACCACCGGATCGGCAATGCCGGGGAGGTTTCTGCGGCCATCCTCGCGGGCTGCTTCGCTGCTCCAGAAGCTTTGTATCTCAGGCCCCGGGGTTGGCGGCATCGAGAAACGTTGCGTTATGATGTCGAAATCGTAGCGCTTCAGCCGCTCTTGCTCCTGGGATGCGTCCATCCGGCGCAAAGCCGCCTTGATACCGAGCTCGTTGAGCCTGCCGGCGTAGGGACCGAGAACGCGCTCGGTTGTGGGATCGTCGACCAGGAACTCGATGTCGAGCGTCTCGCCTTTGGCGTTTTTGCGCACGCCGTCATCAAGCTTCCAACCGGCGTCGTCGAGCAGCTTTGAGGCCATGCGGATGCTGGGCCGGTAGCGGCCGGATGCATCGGTGACGGGCGGTGTGTAGGGCTCGCCAAATACTTCCGGCGGCAGGCGGTCCTTGAATGGCTCCAAGAGCTTCAATTCATCTGGACTTGGCAGCCCCTCGGCCTTGAGGTCCGAATTCTCGAAATAGCTGGCGGTGCGGGTGTACTGCCCGGAGAACAGAGTCTTGTTCGTCCACTCGAAGTCGAACGCGTAGTCGAGGGCTAGGCGCACGCGCGGATCGGAGAGCTTTTCGCGGCGCGTGTTGATAAACATGCCCTGTGCGCCGGAAGGCCGGCCGTCGGGTAGGATCAGCTTCACGATCTGGCCGGAGCGAACCGCGGGGATATCGTATTCCGTCGCCCAGCTTTTCGAGGTGAACTCCTCGCGCAAATCGTAGGCCTTGGCCTTGAAGGCTTCGAGCCCGATGCCGCGGTCGAGGTAATATTCGAAGCGGATTTCGTCGAAATTGTACCGTCCGCGATTGACCGGGAGATTGGCCGCCCAATAATCCGGCCTGCGCTTATAGGTCACGAACGTGCCTTGCCGGAAATCCGAGATCTCGTAAGGGCCGGAACCTAGCGGCGGGTCAAGGCTTACCTTCAGGAAATCGTTGGCGGTGTAATAGGCCTTCGAGAATACGGGCAAACCCGCGACAATCATCGGCAGGTCGCGCACCTTCTCGCCTTGAAATTGGTACTTTACGGTGTGCGGATCGATTGCGGCGGCGCTCGTGACGGCACTTAGACTGTTGCGAATATTTGGATCGCCGTCCTTTTTCAGCGTGTCCAAGGTGAAGACAACGTCGGCGGCGGTGACCGGCGTGCCATCGCGAAATCGCGCCTCGGGCCTGAGATAGAACGTTACCGACATCTTATCGTCAGCCAATTCCGCAGATTCGGCGAGAAGGCCGTAGACGGCGTCGGGCTCGTCCGCCGCTGAGACCATAAGCGAATCGAAGAGCAAGCCTAGCCCTTCCGCAGGCTCGCCGCGAAAAATGAATCCGTTGAACTCGTTGAAGGTGTTGATCGAACTGGTGGGCATCGTCGCCAGGCGGCCGCCCTTGGGCGCGTCCGGATTCACATAGTCGAAATGCTGGAAGTCCGCCGGGTATTTCAGATCGCCGAACGCGGATAGGCCATGCCGGCGCTCCGAAGCGCCCGCCGCAGTGCCGCACACCGCAGCAAGCAGCACAAGCGCTATGGCGCGCCAGCCCGTTATACCCGGGACGGCCGCACGAATTGTCTGGTCCGGTTTGAACTTTAGCATCTACTTTTGCCTCACATAAAATGGACGCTGGCTGGCCCGCGGTAACTAGAATTTCGCGGCATTCTTGGCCAACCGTTTCAGGACTTCCCGCGGGGCGTACTAGTGCGAACCTAACGGCCCCTCCGCGCCCACTCCACTTAAAGATATTTCATGCTTAACGGATGCCGCGCCGAGCGTCATAATACGGTTGTATAGTTCGTAGCCGTCATTCCGGAGCGGCGCTTGCGCCTTGGCTCGCGGCGCAAAAAAATCGGCCGGGAAACCGGCCGCTTTACTGAGATAGCTTATAAGATCCCTTAGCTTCGGAGACCCATCGGGGGGGTGAAGGGCCTTGTCCGTGCCTAATGGAAGACGCGCTCGCTTAAATTCTGGCGCTCAATTTCAGCGCTTGGCAACCTGCTTGCCGGGCATTGTCACGACCGCGATCTTGCCGTTCGACAGGTTCGCCGTTCCGTCTGGATACGACATTTCAACCGCGACCCGGACACCGTCCATGAAAACAAGGCTGACGATTACCGCTACTACGATTTTGCTTAAGTGAATTCCGTCCATCCTACCCTCTCGCTAAATTGGCGCCATTTAGGCGCGATCTTTTTGTATCGATGCAGAGCTCTTCAAATAAAAAGCCTCTCAAAGGGATTTAACTATACGGAAGCGGATATGTCAAGATGTCGCTGCGGCGCGATGTCGCATAGGGTGATAGGGGCAAAAATCCGGGCCGGCAAGTCGTTCACCACGTTAAGCTAAGCTGTATGCCGTTGTCCCCGCGAACGTGGGGGCCCATCTAAGTGTTTGTTCCAATGGGATAAATGGATTCCCGCTCGCGAGCGTGTGAAAAAATCGCCGAACCGTTGAAACGCTTGAAATTCGGGCCGCAGCATCGTCCCCGCGAAGGCGGGGACCCGCACTAAGGTCTTGTTCTAGTGTCTGAAATAGATTCCCGCCGTCACGGGAATGACGCTGCGAAGTCTCGCCGAAGTCCGCAATTTCGATTTTTCCACACGCTCTTGCGTGGGAATGATGCTCGGCGCACCGGCAATTGCCTGCCCGGACTTTTGCCCCGCTTACCGCAGGGGGTTCTAAGTCGAAGGGATGGATGACTATTTTTCGACGGGCACAACGCGAGTTTTCACAGGCGCGCGGTGCATGAGGTCGTCAATCTTCGATTTTTCGCGCCGGAACTCCGACAAGAGCCGGCCCTGAAGCTGACGGCTGCGCGGGATCTTGATCGAAAGCGGGTTTGTGAAGCGGTTGTTCACAAGCACCTCGTAATGGACGTGCGGACCCGTCGACATGCCCGTATTGCCCAGATATCCGATGATTTGCCCCTGCCGTATCTTGACACCTTTTGCGACGCCCTCGGCGAAACGGAGCATATGGCCATAAGCGGTCTTGTAACCGTTGGCGTGCCGGATGCGAACATAGTTGCCGTAGCCGCCTTCGCGCCCGGCGACTTCGATGGTGCCGTTGCCAGTGGCCATGATTGGCGTTCCGACCGGGGCCGCCCAGTCCACGCCCGAATGGAGCTTCAAGGTCTTGAGCAGCGGATGCCTGCGGTAGCCGAACCCGGAGGTCAGCCGCGCCGCTCTTACCGGCGTTCGCATAAGAAACTTCTTAGCGTTCGAGCCCTTTTCGTCGTAGTAATCCACCACGCCGTCGGGTGTGCGGAAGCGGTAATATCCGTGCGTTTCCCCGCCGATATTCACCTGGGCAAATAGGAGCTCGCCGGGTTTTTCGGCCCCGCCTTCGTCCTGTGCAAGGTCGTAGAAGAGCTCGAAACTGTCGCCAGCCTTCACGCGCTGTTTGAAGTCCACGTCGTAGGAGTGGATTTTCAGGAACTTTGTGATGAAATCGTCCGGAAGGCCCTGCGCCCTGGCAGCCCGGTAGCTGCTGAGGTAGACGCTGGCGCGCTCGCCGGTGTTTTCGTCCGAATCGGATTCCGGCTGCACCGGTTTATCGCTTGGAATGTATCCGCCTTCACTGCTGCGCGCCAATGTGATCTCGGGGGCGTTTTGGTAGAACAAGCTGATCTTGGCCACATCGAGCGAACCTTCTTCGACCGACGACGGCGTCAACGCGAGCCGGAGTTCTTCGCCCGCGCGCAGCTTCTTTGTTTTCGTTACCTTCGCAACGGCCTCGGCGACGAGATTCGACTGGACGCTGTCGACGCCGGTGCCCTTGATCAGGGTATCGAGCGATTCGCCCCCGCGAGCGATAATGGAGCGCCGGTCGAATGCGTCGTCACTCTCCTCCTCGTTCGACTTCTTATAAAGGATTGTGGTATTTTTTTCTGCCACGGCGAGGGCTTGGCCGTCGCTTGCGACCGGGGCGCCGGGATCTAGCGGCCCCGACTCCGACAGGCTCGCTTCGCTTTCCGCATAGACTGCATCGGTTTCGGCCACGAGTTTTTCGGCTTCGGCGTCGGAGAGCTCCTGGTTGTCCTCGCTTGGCAAAAAGCCGCCAGGCACCTCGATAAAGCGGACGGAAACACGCGGATCGGACGTCAGTTCGGCGCCCGACTGATCTTTCCGCGCGATGGGCGTGTCGTTGCCGAAGAGGTCCATTGGATTGAACGCCGGCACGGTGATCTCCTGCTCGGGCCGCTCCGTTGCCAACGTGGCCACGATCCTCGCATAAGGCTTTGTGCTGATGCGTATTTGGGCGCCGACATGCTGTTCAACCTGCTCGTAAATAAGACTGCGGGTAGTCAGGCCATTTGAGGAGACGGTAAGCCGGCCGGCCTTGTAGCCGGTCGCGGTTTGTTTGAGGGAGCCTGGCTTGCCGGTTACGCGAGGCTTCAAAGAATCGATAATTTCGCGCTTTGTGTTCCGGAAAATGTTGCCGTTATCGCCGCTATGCGTAGAGGTATAAATAACCACGCCAATGATCGCGAGCCCTGAAACCGCGACGATTACGCTGGAGATGAACCACTTGAGCTGCGTCACCATACGGCGCGGCCCAAGTTCGCTCAGATAAATGGAGGGCTGCTTCCGGCCGCCCTTTACCGCGCGCGTCTGCTGGACGCGGACGAGATCGGTCCCGCGACGGCGGGAATCTCCGCGGTCAGTACGATCGAGCAAGCTCTACTCTCCATCAGCCCCAGTGGTGGCCGTAGGTTTTGCGCCGCGGTTTGGGCGAAGATGCGGCGAAGCGGCCCCGATTCGCGCCTAATTAGGGGGAAAGGCGCGCAGCGCGGGCTGTCAAGAAAAAGTCATCGCCGCATCCAGCTGTCAAAAAATTTTCCCCAGATTGAAAAATTTTCGGTTGGGCGCGAAATTTTAACGTTGCATTCACCGATTAGGGGTTTATATAGCCCCATCGAGACGCGGCGAAGACGCCGGTTTCGAAATCCCGCCAGCGGATGTCGAGAAAAAAAGCCTTGACGAAGGCAGGCGGTTCGTTTAAATATGGGAGCTCGCGGTTCTGAGGAAATCCTCGCGAACCGGAAACATGATCTCCTAAATTTGAGGGTTTCTAGTTGATCGATACGATCAGTAGTCCTCAATTGCTGAATAGAACGTGGGGCTCGCTCCCCACCGATGAAGGGACTATCCCTGGATTCGGGCTCTTTGACAAGTTGATTATAGAGGAAAGAGAAACGTGGACGGCGGAGCTCTGGCGCTCTTGCGGAAACGCAAGAACCAAAGACTTCGGCGGTCCTGTTTCGAGCCGCTCTATCAAATCTCAGGTCCCCACCGGATCTGAGTCGAGCGGCTATTAGGACTCTCAAAATTCCTAAGAACAGACAGTGACCACCGGTTATCATCGATGACCGGTATGCCAGATGATCTTCTTTCAATCTGAGAGTTTGATCCTGGCTCAGAACGAACGCTGGCGGCAGGCTTAACACATGCAAGTCGAACGCACC
>JBKQNN010000396.1:0-2854 GCA_052145975.1 Rhodomicrobium sp.
ACCCAGCGGGAACCGGATGCGGCCGCGCCGGGATTTCGCTAGAATTGCCCATTGCGGCGCCTCCATGGCGGCGCATGCGGGGACGGAAAGGTAGGAGGCTGCGAATTTCTCAATTGGCGCGAGCGCTTTTTCTTCTTAGCGAAGCGAAGCGATCCAGGGGCAAGTCACTGAAGTTGCTTATGGACGCCCGCGGCCACCAACACCGCCTCGCGATGACGGGCGTTGCCACCGGACGCTCCGGAATTGCCCGGAATGCCGTTTCCGGCGACTAGTACAGCCTCGGATAAGCTGTACTAGATTCAAGAGTCTGCTAGTACGCCTGATCCGCGGGACGTCCTGTCTGAGCCAGCCGCATATGGGGCAAGACTTCCCGCGGGGCATACTAGTTGGAACACGGAGCGGCTGGCCATGTTATTGCCGGCACAATCTTCCGTTGACGGCCTCTTGAAACACGTAAGTGGGCCAGCTAGTCTGCGCTCCGGACAAAGCGGGGTCTTTGCCATAATGCCGCTTGAGCTGAAATTGGCGTTGCGAAATCTCTTTCACGACCGGCTCCGGCGGCCGTTCTTGCGGAGATCGCGAAGGGGCGTTCATCTTCGTGCGTATTGGTGCACGGGCTAGTCCGGGGGAAGACACATGGGCAGGACGAGTTTGGCGTTGGCGAATTTGCGTGCGTTGACGATTTTACTCGTCGTCTCGTTTCATTCGGTGCTGGCCTATCTCGGCTCGCAGCCCGCGAGCCAGCCGCCCTTCGACGCCGCCCCTTACACCTGGCGCGCGTTCCCCATCCTCGACAGCGAAAGATGGTTCGGCTTCGACCTCTATTGCGCGCTTCTATACGTATTTCTGATGCCGCTTTTCTTCTTCATGTCCGGGCTGTTCGTGTGGCCGGGCCTCTCGCGCAAAGGCGTCCGGGCGTTCGTATACGGACGGGCGTTGCGCATCGGCGTGCCGTTCGTTCTGGGCGCGGCGATTTTGATGCCCGTGGCGCATTATCCCGTCTACCGGGTCACGGCGTCCGATCCCAGCTGGTCCGCGTTCTGGGCGCATTGGATCGCGCTGCCCTACTGGTCCGTCGGGCCGCTGTGGTTCTTGTGGCAGCTCCTGGTGCTCGATCTCGCCGCGGCGGCGCTGTTCTGGCTGGCACCGGGGCTTGGCGGCCGCGCCGCAAACGTCCAAGCGAAGGCCGGCGAACTTCCCGGGCGCTACATCGCCGGTTTCACGGCGGTTTCGATCCTCGCCTATCTGCCCCTGGCTTCGATTTTCAAGCCATGGGAGTGGAGTCAAATCGGCCCCTTTTCCGTGCAATCCGCTCAGGCGCCGCTGTTTACGCTTTACTTCTTTGCGGGCGTGGCCACCGGCGCGAACGGTATCGAGCGCGGCCTCCTCGATCCGGACGGCATGCTGGCGCGCCGCTGGCGGCTCTGGCTTGGGCTGGCCGCCGCCGCATTCTTCGCGTGGCTTGGCGTTTCGGCGCTGACGTTCGATAGCAAAACGCCGCTCGTGGCCGCCGAACGGCTTGCGAGCGCGCTGTATGCGATTTCAAGCGCTACGGCCTGCTCGGCGGTGCTTGCAATCTTCTTGCGTTTTGCCAGCCGGCTGGTGCCGGTGGCCCATAACCTGGCGAGGAACGCATACGGCATCTATCTGGTGCACTATTTCTTTGTCATCTGGATGCAATATCTGCTGCTTGGCGTGGCGGTTTTTGCGGTGGTCAAGGGCGCTATCGTGTCCGCCGTCTCGCTGCTATTGAGTTGGGGCATTGCAATCGCGTTTGGCCGCTTAGCGCTCGCCGGCCGGGGGATGTTTGCAGCGCCCGGTGGCCCGGCGGCGGTGACGTTGCAGCGCGCCGCAAGCCCCGCTAAGAATCCGAGCCATCATGCCTAGAATCTACGTCAAGCAACTCAGGGTGGGCGCGGAATCCATCGATGTCATGGGTCACGTCAATAACCAGGGATACCTGCGCTGGATGGAGGAGATCGCCATCGAGCATTCGACTGCCCAGGGCTGGCCGATGGAGCGCTATCTGAGCAGCGGGGCATCCTGGTACGTCCGCTCCCATTTCATCGAGTATCTGCGGCAGGCACTGCTTGGCGACGAGATCACGATATGCACCTGGCTGGCCGGCATGACAGAAAGGGTATCGCCGCGCCGTACCGTGTTCCTGCGCAACGCCCGCCGCCGCCAAATTCTGGCGCGCGCGGAGACCCAGTTCACCTTCGTGGATTTGCAGCGCGGGCGTGCGGTGCCCATACCTGAGGCGGTGCGATCGGCTTTCGAGATCGTCGAGCTGGCGGATGATGAAGTCCTGCGGGAGGCAGGACTGCTGCCGGACGCCCGCTAGAGTGCGTCCGGAAAAGTGCGAAGCGGTTTTCCGATAAGACGCACGGCAAAACAACAAGCTAGAGCCCGCTTTTGATTCCATCAAAAGCGGGCTCTAGCACCGATGTTTTCCGTTAAATTCACGGCAACCTGTATACGCGGCGGTCACTGCGGCATCTTGTTTCGGCGGCCTTGCGCGGAGTTGTAAGTTCGTTGTAAGCAACCGCCGCTACGGTCCCTTCGTGGCCGGGCTGGCGCGTTTGTTCGCCCCCGGTATGAACTTTGCTCAGAGGCCCTTACGAAAGCAACCGGTAAGGGACTGCTGACCAAACGGGGGGTGTCCGATGCGTAAGACGATAGCCGATTTTCTGGAGCTGCTTGCGAGCGGGGAATATTACGTGCTTCAGAAGAAGCACGACCGGAACCTGGACGACATCGCCGTGAAGAGGGAAGACGGCCAGCCGGCGGAAATCCACAATTATCCCTATCGCGTCAATCAGATGCCCACTTACATCTTCCATGAGTGTCTTGC
>JBKQNN010000397.1:0-10658 GCA_052145975.1 Rhodomicrobium sp.
TATTACAACTCTTTAGCGGAGGCCCTTTGCAAATAGCTCCCCTGGACGCCTCTAACCAATTGAATCTGTTCGATTAACACTGGGACACTAGTGATTTTATAGAATTTTGGAGTCGCAGAAATCGACCAAAAGCGGGAAAAGATTCGCAGAAAGACGGCGGCGGAAAATATGCCGGGCTGCCATTTACCATCCTCGCATTTACCATAGTAGCGCCTTACGCAAAACCAACGGTTTGTTAATGCGTGTCAAGCAACTGGCGCCCTACGTGGGCCTAAGGCTTTGCCCAAAAATAACTGCGCCATCTGGCTTGTCCTTTTGTCCGCCCTCCGCGTTCCGGAAAGGGTTACATACCTCGGGTATGCGCCCCTTTCCGTGCCTTGCGGGCGAACAAAATTCCGGCGCCATATGACGCACTTATTTCCGGGCAAAGCCTAGGAGGAGGAACCGCTATGAGCGCTACAAGCTATCTCGTCCGGCCAACGCCGGTGTTCCGTGAGAGTTATCTTGAGGCGCTTCGCGAAGGTTTCCGCGGCGGCATGCATCCGCCTTTGGAGGAAGCGCAGATTGCCGCCATCGCAGCCGATTTCGCGGGCCACCTCGCCAGCCTCGATTTCGACGGGCAGGCGCTCTTCACGAACAAGGGGCGCACGGGGCCAAGCGTGCCGTCGAATACTTTTTGGCTCATGGACGGTGCGGCGTTTATCGGCAGCGCCAGTATCCGCGCCCGCATCGATGTACCCGCCTTGGCCCATTATGGCGGGCATATCGGATATGGCATCCGCCCCCCGATGCGCCGCAAAGGTTACGGGACGCGCGTGCTTGCGCTAGCCCTCCAGGTCTGCCGGGGCATGGGAATGGGCATCGTGCGCATCAGTTGTGCCGAGGATAACATCGGCTCGCGCCGGATCATCGAGGCCAATGGCGGCGTTCTGTTGCGCCGCTGCGAGCCGGCCTGGTACGTGGACCATCCCTATTTGCTGTTTGAAATCGCTTTGATCTGATCCCAGATCCGGCTACGTCATTGCGAGCGAAGCGAAGCGATCCAGGGCCAAGTCACGGATGTTGCTTATGGATCGCCACGGCGGCCTTGCCGCCTCGCGATGACGATGGCGGAAGCGATCATCTGGTATTACCCATCGCATCGCAGGCTTGGGCGGCACAGGAGCGCCGCCCGCTTTCATTCGCGGTCTGCGGCTCAGAAGAAGCCGAGCGCCTTCGGGCTGTAGCTCACCAGCATATTCTTGGTCTGTTGGTAATGCTCTAGCATCATCTTGTGCGTTTCGCGGCCGATGCCCGACTGCTTGTAGCCGCCGAACGCCGCATGCGCCGGATAAAGGTGATAGCAGTTGGTCCACACCCGGCCCGCCTGGATCGCCCGGCCGAAGCGGTAGGAACGATTGGCGTCGCGCGTCCATAAGCCGGCGCCGAGGCCGTAGGCGGTGTCGTTGGCGATGTGCAAGGCCTCTTCCGGCGTGTCGAATGTCGTAACCGATACCACCGGCCCGAAAATCTCCTCCTGGAAGATGCGCATGCGGTTGTTGCCTTCGAACACCGTCGGCTGCACGTAATAGCCGTCCTGGATCTCGCCGCCGAACTGAGCACGGCCGCCGCCGGCCAGCACCTTGGCGCCTTCCTGCTTGCCGATCTCGATATAGGAGAGGATCTTCTCAAGCTGCTCGGACGACGCCTGCGCGCCGATCATGGTCGAGGCTTCCAGCGGATGGCCCTGCTTCACCTTCGCGACGCGGGCAAGCGCCTTTTCCATGAAGCGGTCGTAGATCGACTTCTGGATCAGGGCACGGCTGGGGCAGGTGCACACCTCGCCCTGATTGAGCGCGAACATGGTGAAGCCTTCCAGCGCCTTGTCCAAGTAGTCGTCGTCCTCGGCCATGACGTCGGCGAAGAAGATGTTGGGCGACTTGCCGCCCAGCTCCAGCGACACCGGGATCAGGTTTTCGGCCGCATATTGCATGATGAGGCGGCCCGTGGTGGTTTCGCCGGTGAAGGCCACCTTGGCGATGCGCTTGGATGTGGCGAGCGGCTTGCCCGCCTCAAGGCCGAAGCCGTTGACGACGTTGAGCACGCCCTCGGGCAACAGATCGGCGATTATCTCCATGAGCACCATGATGCTCATCGGGGTCTGCTCGGCGGGCTTCAGGATCACGCAATTGCCGGCGGCCAGCGCCGGAGCGATCTTCCAGGCCGCCATCAGAATCGGGAAGTTCCAGGGGATGATCTGGCCGACGACGCCGAGCGGCTCGTGGAAGTGATAGGCGACCGTGTCGTGGTCGACCTCGCCCAGCGATCCTTCCTGCGCGCGGATACACGCCGCGAAATAGCGGAAATGGTCGATGGCCAGCGGTAGGTCGGCGGCTTTCGTCTCGCGGATGGGTTTGCCGTTGTCGATGGATTCGACGAGCGCCAGCACGTCGAGGCTTTGCTCCATGCGGTCGGCGATGCGGTTCAGGATGAGCGCGCGCTCGGTGGTCGAGGTGCGGCCCCAGGCCTCCCTGGCCTTATGGGCTGCGTCGAGCGCCAGCTCGACATCGGCGGCCTGCGAGCGGGCAACCTCGCAGATGGGCTTGCCGGTGATGGGACTGATATTGGCGAAATACTGTCCGCCGGCGGGCGCGACCCACTTGCCGCCGATGAAATTCTCGTAGCGCGGACGCAGTACGATGCGGCCCTTGATCTTGTCGAGTTCCTGTTGAAGCACTTCGATCTCCCTAGTTTGCCTAGAATATGCACTGCCGTTTCCGGCCCGGGCTAAGGCAACGCATGGCCGCTCACGTGGCAAAGGCCGCGTGGTGTGGAGACACGAATGTCGAGGTGCGATTTAGCGTTTCTTCTCCCGGCCGGCGCCCGCATCCCATGCGCTTCAAGCGCGGTGCTTTTTTCCGAGCGATTTATACCGCTCGTTATTGCACCTTATGATGGGTATCCAGCCAGGCGCCAGTGACGTAAATGAGCCTATGCTGGAGGAATAAGCCCCGGTATTGTACTTTCGGTCGTATGGCCCAAGAACGGTCCAGAAGCAATCCAAGGGGCGCCTCGCGATGACGGACGCTGCGGCCGGACGAAATCGCGGGAGGTGAAATGCAGCGCCAGGCTCAAGCGAAGCATTACGCATGCGGCGTGCGCTCGGCCTGGATCGCCGGGCTGCCGGCGGCGGACGCCATCGCCCAGATTGCGCAACTCCTCGATGCGGGCACCATCGGGCAGCTTCTGGTGTTCTTCTCGCCGCACTATCCGGCGGACGAACTCGCCGCGGCGCTCGCCCGCAATTTCCCGGACGTCCCCTGCGCCGGCTGCACGACCGCCGGAGAGATAACCCCGGCCGGGTTCACCGAGGGGAGCCTCGTCGTCATCGCCTTCCCGCAGCAGGGCTTCCGCTTCGTCAGCAGCGTTATCACCGGCGTGCACTCGCTGACCGTCGAGCGCGCCACCGACACGGTGCGGCTCTTACGCGCCAAACTCGACCGCCAGGGGCATATTCCGCAGGCCAACCGCTTCGCACTCGCCTTTATCGACGGCCTGTCGGCGTGCGAGGAGCTGATCGTCTCAGCACTTGGCTGGGCGCTCAACGATATCCCGCTCGCCGGCGGCTCGGCGGGCGACGATTTCGCGCTGGCCCGAACCACGCTGCTGCATGACGGCCAGACCCACAGCGGCGCAGCGCTCCTGCTGCTCGTGGAGACCGCCTACGCCGTGGAGACCTTCAAGCACGACCATTTCGAGCCAACCGCGACGAAGATGGTCGTCACCGCATCGGATAGCCAAAGCCGCACCGTGCGGGAGCTGAACGCCGAACCGGCCGCTTACGAATATGCCGCGCTGACCGGCGTCGACCCGGACAGCCTGACGCCGATGAGCTTTGCCTCGCATCCGGTGGTGGTGCGGATTGGCGGCGACTATTACTGCCGCTCCATCCAGAAGGTGAATGCCGACGGTTCGCTGTCCTTCTTCTGTGCCATCGACGACGGCGTAGTACTCACGGTGGCCCGCCCGCGCGATATGGTCGCCTCGGTGACGGCCGAGTTCGCCCGGCTCGACGCGGCCGTCGGCGGGCTCGATCTGGTGCTGGCCTTCGAGTGCGTGCTGCGGCGGCTCGATGCCGAGAACCGGCAGGTGAAGCACGCGATTTCAGAACTTTACCGCCAGAACAACGTCGTTGGCTTCCATACCTACGGCGAGCAATACCGTTCCATGCATCTCAACCAAACCTTCACCGGCGTCGCCATTGGCCGCAAGGGAGGGAAGCCATGCTGAACGAAGGCGAAGGGCTCGCACGCCCCGAACCGGGTGAAGCGGTGCCGCTGGAACGCCAGCTTGAGAAGCTCAGCAGGATCAACGCCGTTTTGATGGATCGCGTGGAGCGCTCCATGGATCAGCAGGGCAGCGCCTATTCGCTGTTCCAAACGGCCATCGCGCTCGAAGCGAAGGTACGCTCCCGCACCGAGGAGCTGACCGCCGTGCTGCGGCGTCTGGAGCGCACCAACGACGCGCTCGTCCTCGCCAAGGAAGAGGCCGAACGGGCCAATCGCAGCAAGACGCGGTTTCTAGCCGCCGCCAGCCACGATCTCTTACAGCCGCTGAACGCCGCCAAACTGTCGATCTCGGTGCTGGGCGATATGCAGACGGGGCCCGAGGCGCGCGCGCTCGCGGGAAAAGTGGAAGGGGCGCTGCAAACCATCGAGGACCTCATCAAAACGCTCCTGGACATCTCCAAACTTGACGCGGGGGTCGTGAAGCCGGAATTCAGGCCGGTAGTGCTATGCGAAACCCTGACGGCGCTTGCGGGCAGTTTCGACGCGGTGGCTGCTGCGAAGGGCTTGCGGCTGCGAACAAGACAAACCAGGCTGCTGATTGAGAGCGATCCGGTTCTTCTTTCGCGCGTGCTGCAAAATCTAGTGTCGAACGCGATCCATTATACGGCGCGCGGCGGCGTTCTGATTGGCGCGCGGCGCAGGGATGGCACCTGCTTCATCGATGTGACCGACACAGGCACCGGCATCGCGGCGGACGAGCGCGAGCGCGTTTTCGACGAGTTTTATCGCGGCGCCGCATCGGCGGGCGGCGAGCATGCTGGCCTCGGCTTGGGCCTTGCTATCGTGCGGCGCACCGTGCAGGCGCTGGGAGCGCAGCTCGCGGTGTTTTCCCACCCCGGCCGGGGATCCACGTTCCGCCTGATCGTGCCATGTCTCGGAGAGGCATCCGCGCGTGCCTCGTGCGACCCGCCGGCTGCTACATGGCCAGCGGCAGGGGACAGCATCGCCGGCAGCACCGTGCTTATCGTCGAGGACGACCGGAACGTCCTCGAAGCCATGGTAAACTTGTTCGAGCGCTGGTCGTGCCGCACGTTCACGGTCCGCAATCCCGAGGACATCGATGCGCTCCTGCCCACGCTGGACCGGCTGCCCGCCATCATCATCGCGGACTATCACCTCGGCGGCGAGCAAACGGGGCTCGCGGCAATCGCGAAATTGCGCAAGCTCGACGCGGGGCTGCCCGCGCTGGTGGTCACGGCCGATTACAGCGAGGAAACCGCCGCCCGGATTCGCGGCGCCGGTTGCGAAATGCTGCAAAAGCCCGTCAAGCCCGCCGAGCTCCGTGCGCTGATCGCTCATCTTTTGACGGACAAACCCGTCGGCTAAGCAAACATTCTTGGCTTGCCCAACGAATGCCCAGCAGCCTGTTAGGGTCGATTCCGGTCATGGGCTCGATTTTAGAGCGCAGCCGCTTAACCCGCAGCACCGGAATTACCGAAACAAAGCCTTTCAACCGGACTCGGTATCATCCCGGACGGCGTTTGCGCCGATCCGGGAGCGGTTTCGGCAAAAGGGCCCCATTGCGGGGCCCTTTAATCGCATACAAGCGCTGCGCCTGCCGGCCAGATTTGGCCGCCAAGGCCTTTAAGTCCTACCACCCGCAGCCCGAGCCGCCGTAGTAGGCCGGGTAATAGCCACCGTAAGAAGGATAGCCCCAGCCAGAGTCATAGTCTGCTAGCCCAAGCCCGAGACCGAAGCCATACGGCCATCCCCAGCCCGAGCCGAGACCGTATCCACCCCATCCGCCATATCCGCCATATCCGCCATATCCGCCATATCCGCCGTAATAGCCCCGGCGCCATCCAGCGCGGCGCCAGCCAGCGCCGCGCCAGCCCCAGCCGCGGCCCAAGCCCCAGCCGCGGCCACCATAAAACGCGCGCCGGCCGTAACCGTAGCCCAAACCGCGTCCGAAGCCGTAGGCGCGCACGCCGCCAAACCGGCCCACTCCCCCAAATCCGCCCCGGAACCCGCCGAACCCGCCATGGAAGCCGCCGCCTCCACGAAACCCGCCGCCGAATCCGCGGGCAAGGACCAGGTTTTCGCCCTTTACTACTTGGGTGGAGGTTTTGCCCGTGTCAGCCGCGGCTGGGAATGCCGCCGCCCCGTTCGGGCTCATAAGGCAGAGACCAAGCGCGGCCGCTGCATAGATCGCTACGTTCGCTTTTCGCATATCGAGACCTACTCACTGTTTGTGCCAAGCCCCGGTCCCGATCACGATCCATTGTCCTTTGCTTCCCCAAATTACAGTGTAAGGCCGATCGCATTAACAAAAAGTAACTACTCTTGAGCGAAGCATAAAGGAGAGGGGCCGCAAAAGCGCAGGAAGCTCCCTGCCGTGGACGCCCTTCGTGCCGGTACGAAACTCGCAAGAAGGTCTCTTTGTGGGGGATGACCGGCTGCCGGCGCCCATTTTGCCCGGTGCTCGAAAAAATGCCTAAGTGCGACGGTAATGTTCCTCTGTGCGAGGATAGAGGGCAGCAGAATGCGATGGCTTCTGCCAGCAATCGGCAGCATGTTTTTGGTGTGCCCTGCTGCATTCGCGGACTGCGAAAGCGACGCCAAGGCGGCTTTTGCCCGGATCAACTCCGGCTCGTACCATTTTGAAAAAATCGAGTGGCCTAACCGCAAGCCTGTCCGCATCACCGGGGAGGTAATACCCGGCGTGAAGATGCGCTATAGCTACGAAGGCCAAGAGCGCGAGGAATACTATGAACGCGTTGAGGCCACTAGGTATGCGATGAATGTGGCCAGAGACGCTTTCGGCTGGAAAGGTTACGGGAAAGCAAACAGTTATTGGCGCGAAGAGCCAGGCCTCTACATCATCGGTTCTACCGATATCACTGGCTACAAATGTTCTGAGGAGCAGGGGAAAGGCCGTGGACGTATCTTTGTCTTTCAAAAGACTTCCCGCTGTCTTGAAAAGTGGGTAGAAGATAAGCTTTTCGTCGCCTCTCAGTCTGAGCTGCCTTTTCGCCGGGAGGTGACATGGGAGAACGCACCTGAATGCAAGGAGACCACGGATTACCGGTACGATCCCGCCATCGTCATCGAGAAGCCCAGGATTAATCTCCGCGCCCGCTGGGACGCCTCCATCAGGGCCTACGAGGAAAGTGTAAAGGCGTCCGACCCTTCCTGCCGTCAGGAAGTGCTGAAGATTCTCGATAAGGGAAGCTCCTCCGTGCCTTTCGAATATAGCAGCAAGTCTGTCCTTGTATTAGGCGATGCTGAGGGTATTTTCGATCCGTCCGGCGGCACTTACCGGAAGGAGTTTGGCGAAGTTGGCTACTTTGAGCTTATATCGATAGCAGGCCACCTTTGGGTAAAGGGTATATCGACAGGCGGGCGCTGGCGCCTCGACCAAGACCATCCAAAGCTGATCGTTCCGGGCGAGAATCGCGCCGACTGGATAGCTCCTGTCCATATCGACCTGCAAAACCAGCACCCCGCCAAAAACGCCGGTTATGCGAGCTGCGCAACGGTGGTGACAGAAGCAGATCGCAGGTATCTTGTTCATACTTACGATGTCTTTCAGGATACAAAATGGGAGCGGAAGCTTGACGCTCATCGAAGAATGTTCGTCGATCCAGAAAGCGGATTGCCGGTGAGATTCGAAAGCCGGAGGGAAAACGACTCCCTATTGTTCGTCGAGACGCGCCGGTACGACACAAGCCTCACCGTGCGCGAACCGAAAGAAGGTGAGTAGCCCGCTGCCGGCACCGCATCAATCCGAAACTCACCCTAGAGTGCGTCCGGAAAAGTGCGAAGCGGATTTCCGATAAGACGCACGGAAATACAACAAACGAGAGCCTGCTTTTAATTCCATCAAAAGCGGATGGGCTCTAGGGTAATGCGCGTTGCGCGGGTCCGGCTAAAGCGAGAAAGCGGCGGAACTGCCGTGCTCGATCCGCTGCAGCCGCTCACCATGGCCGAGAGCCTTGAAGGCGCGCTCAAGATCGTCCGCGCTTTCCGTGAAATGCGCCCAGCTATCTGTGTGCAGCGGCACTATCGAAGCGCCGGAGAAAGCGCAGGCCGCCTCGATCGCGTCGTTGGCGTTCATGGTCAGGTTGAACTTGCCGCGCGTTTGCGCCGCGCCCGCGTACAAGAGTACAAGTCCGGGCGCGAACCGCCGCTGCACCTCGGCAACGCCGTTGAACCATACGGTGTCGCCCGTGATATAGACGGGTTTGAACGCATTCGTTTGCGAGGAAATCACGAAGCCGATGACATCGCCCGACAGCCGCTCGATGCCGGCCGGGCCGTGCCGGGCCGGCGTAGCCGTGACCGTTACCGTCTGTCCATTGGCGGATTCGAGTTCCCGCGTTTCCCAAGGGGCAAGCCCCTCGGCGTTACCCCCGAGCCGGGCCGCGCCCGCCTTGGTGGTTAGCACCCGGCGGGCCTTTGGAAGAAAGGCGCGGCCGGCAAGGTCGAGATTGTCTGCGTTCTGGTCGTGGCTTAGCAGCACCGCATCGATCTCGCCGACCTCCGGCGCACGCAACGCAGGCCTCTCGGTTTTCTTCATACTCACATAAGAGAGCCGGTAATCGCCTGGGTCGTCGAAGGTTGGGTCGGTCAAGAAGCGGAAGCCGCCGATTTCGATAAGAGCGGTTGAGCCGCCGATAAGAGTTATCTCTGCATTTGTCATTTTTGTTTCCTCCCGGGGCGCCGCGCCGGCATACGGCTGGCTCGGCAGCAACGGCCGCGGCAAAGGATAACGCCCGGCGCGCACAGCCGATCCCGAAGGAAATTAATATAATTCGCTATTCGCTAAATGCGAAGGGCCAACTTCACGGACACGCCTGTTGCACCTTCTGCAACGCCGCGGACAGTCCCTCCAAGGAGTACTGATCGGTGGTCGCGGTCCCCTTCGCTGAAGTCGCCTTTACGACCATGGCGCCGCCGCCCGCCATCGCGGTCAAGAGCTTCTGCTCGTCGGCCGTATCCTTGGTGTAGGCCTTGTCCTCGTCGCCAGGCAGCGAAAAATTTTGTCCGCCGGCCGTGATCGCCGCCGCCGATTTCGGCTTCACAAGGTAGCCGAGCTTGACGCTAACCTCGTTGCGCACACCGTCCTTTTGCCAGGCCGTCACATAGAAAACCACGGGCGTGCGCTTTGCCGTCGCCGTTTTGGGCTGCATGTCCGTTGGCGCCGAAGCCGCAAAGCAAACGCGCCCCGCGGCATCCTCGTAGATGAAGACCGACCAGTCCCCGAGCTTTTCGAGGAGGCGGGCTTTGGGGGCAGCGGGGGCTGCCACGACCGCTGGTCCGGACTTCTTGGCGGTTGCGGCCGCGGGCTTGGGTTTTGGCGCCGTTACGGTAGGCTTGGGCGGCGTCAACGCCGGCTGCCGCAGGATTGGTTGTGGCTGGGTCTGGGTTTCCTGCGCGGCGGCAAGCGGCGCCAGAGCTGCCATGAGCGTTGCCGAAAGGAGTAGACGAGCCCGCATTTCAAAAATTCCCCCTCTTCGTAAACCTAAGCAGACATTTGTTGGCTGCCGAACGAATTCCCGCTTAGAGTCTTTTGTTTTCGCAGAGTTTTTTCGCAAAACCGGGAAGGCCACTTTTGCGAACTCTGCTTAGCCTTGCCAACGACCAGCCAAGCGGTCAAGTGAAACGATGCCGCTCACCGGCCAGAGGATGGTTTGCTGTTCTTCTCCGCTGCGGGAGCCATCCGGTCTGGAAACGTTCCCAGGCTCCGCACACGGTCGTACATGACGATCGCCCCAGCCACGGCGACGTTTATGCAGAAAGCCGCCGGAATTTTGATCACGTGGTCGCAGCGGGAAAGAAGTTCGTCCGAAAGCATGCCAAGCTCGGGCCCAAGCACATAGGCCGCGTGGAGCGGATGGCGGAAGGCCGGCAAATCGGTCGCCCCCTCGATCAGTTCCACGCCCACAAGCTTGCAGCGCAGCGGCAGCACCATCTCGCCGGCGTTCGCCCAATGATAGACCGGCAAATGGGAGTGTGCCTTGGAGGTGTCGTGCCGCGCCTCGAACGCCTTCGGGTGCGCCCCGATGGTGAAGAAAAATTTCGCGCCGAAGGCATGGGACGAACGCAACAGGTTGCCCAAGTTAATGGGCTTCGATATCCGTTCCGCTCCGATAGCAAAGTATCCGCGCATCATCACGCCTTTTCGCGTAAAGTTTGGTTCCGGCTGTCATCCCGTGCGAGCCACGAAACGGCGCTCCCAGCCGTCATCCCGGAAACGCCGAAGGCGTTATCTACCGTCTTGGCTGTCAAGCGGTTTGGGCGTGGCGCCAGGGCTCGCCGGAGCGGAGGATGGCGTTGAGCGTGACGATGAGTTTCCGCATAACGGCTGTGATAACCACTTTGGCAGGT
>JBKQNN010000398.1:0-13728 GCA_052145975.1 Rhodomicrobium sp.
CCGCACCTCGCCCGTGGGAACCGCTTGCAGAAGATCGCGCGCGGGCCGGGTGCGCTCGTCCTCGAATTTCAAATACTGCTGCGCCGGCCAAGCCATCTCTGCCTCGCCCTTTCCTATTTCGCGCGCGCCGCGCTCACCACGGTTATAGCGGTTTCAATCGAACGTGAGCAGCCCATCGTCATACCCGCGCATGAGCGTGTGAAAAAATCGCCGAATTGGCTGAAGCGCCTGAAATCCGGGCCGCAGCGTCGTCCCCGCGCAGGCGGGGACCCACATAAAACCTTGTTCCAGCATGGTAAATGGATTCCCGCCTTCGCGGGAATGACGCTGCGGTGTCTTTCCGGAGCCCGCAATTTCGATTTTTTCACACGCTCCTTCGCAGGAATGACAATGGGCAGCCAACATCGAATTGTCCAAATTATCTGTTCTGCCCCAATGCGGTAATCATGGGGGTGGCCGATGCCGTATTTCCGTTTGTTCATAGCGGCGTTCTTGTTGCAGGCAGTTGCGGCTCCGCCCGCCGCCGCGGAGAAGCGCGTGGCACTTGTGATCGGCAATTCGGCCTACGTGAACGCCGGAACGCTGTCCAATCCCGTCAACGACGCCAGCGACGCGGCCAAGGTGCTCACCGGGTTCGGCTTCGACGTGATTTTGGGCCTGGACCTCACCCGGCCTGCCTTCGAGGAAAAGGTCCGTGCCTTCTCGCACGCCCTGGAGAGTGCCGATACGGCGATCCTCTATTACGCCGGCCACGGACTACAGGTTGCGGGGCACAACTATCTCTTGCCGGTGGACGCCAAGCTCGGCAGCGAGCGCGATCTCGATTTCGAGGCCATCTCGCTGGATTTCGTGCTCAGGCAAATGGAGGTGGGCCGCGATGGCAAGATCAACATCGTGTTCTTGGATGCCTGCCGCGACAATCCTTTGAGCCGCAATCTCGCCCGCTCCATGGGAACGCGCTCGGCTAGCATTGGCAAAGGTCTTGCCGAGGTGCAGACCGGCGTCGGAACCTTCATCGCCTATTCGACCCAGCCCGGAAACGTAGCGCTCGACGGCGAAGGCCGGAATTCGCCCTTTACCGAGGCGTTCGCAAAACGCGTGCAGGAGCCGGGCCGCAATCTCACCGCGGTCATGATCGAGGTCCGGAAGGATGTGCTTGCGGCGACAGGCGGGCAGCAAGTGCCTTGGGACCATTCGTCGCTCACGAGCGATTTTTACTTCCAGCCGGGTGCGGCGCGATCTGCTGAAGGCGGTACTGCGCAAACGGCGGCTGCGCAGCCGAAACAGCCTGGCACAACCATCGAGGATCTCGACGCGCTCGCGGCGGCGCAAAGCTGGGCCGAACTGCACGATCACCTGACCGACATCGGCCCGGCAGCGCGCGATGCGCACTGGAACGGGCTGGTTGAGCAGGCTGCGCTTGGCGAGCTTGCCGCGCAGACGGCGGCAGGCGGCTCGGCAGCTGAGCGGTTTGCGGCGCTTGAACGCTACTATCCCAAATTTGCCTCGCTCGCCCATTCGGACAAATTCCTCTCGCTCCGCAGCGCGGTCGGTCTCGCAGCTTTCGCCCGGTGTTTCGACGAAGGGCAGGATAACGTGAAATGCCGCAACGATCTTGAGCGCTTCCTCCATGCCGCTCCGGTCACTGCCGGGCTCGCCCTTGGAGCCGCGCACCTGATCGGCATAAAGTTCAACCGGCAGGTTGCGCCGCTGTTCTATGAGGCCGGGCTGGACGCTCCCGGAGGCGAGGCCATCTGCGCCGCACACGATTTGCAATACGATCTGATCCAGGGCCTTGAGCTGCCGCCAGACTATCGCGAGGCAAAGGCGGCGCAGGCCGTCGCGGAAAAGTGCTGGGATTCGGTAAAGTCCGCCGTCGCGGCAAACCTCGCCAAAACGGCTGGCGACGGCTACTACCTGCACAATGCCTGCCCAAGCTTGATCCAGCACAACAGCCTCAAGGGCTTGCTGGAAAAGCGATGCCACGCCGCCGTTAGCCGGTGAAGGAGAACCCCGTGAAGACACTAAGCTCGATCGGACTGTTGGCAGCGGCCGCCGCTCTCCTCGCGGGTGCAGCCCAAGCAGAATCGCCGAAAATCGAAGCGCGCAAGGCGTCCGAATCGGCAAAGCTGGCCCAGGAGGTGAAATCCACAAACACCGAGTGTGGCAGCTCGATAAAGGCGGCCTTCGAGTGGAAAGGCGTTCAGGAGGCGGACTTGTCCACCTACAGCGCAAGCGGGTGGTGCGAGGCGGCGCTGGATGCTATCCGGCGGGTATGTGCCGATGCCCCCGGCAGGGACGCCGTCAAGGAGAAGATCAAGAGCGTAACTTGCGGTTTCGGACCGGACAGAGCGGTCTCGCTGAAGGATGGAACCGTCCACTACAAAATCAGCTTCAAGTCCACGAACGACGCGGATTTCGTCTTCGAATCCTTGGAAAACGCGCTTTGATCGTTCTTTGCCTGCCGCGCTAAGCGCGAACGCCGCCGCTCCAGCGGTCCCTGCTTTGCCGCGGCGAAGACGAGTTTCTGCGCCGCATCGATGCCCGGCGGGTGCTCATACCGGATTCGACCGATTGCTTCCGCCGCCGTCCTCCCGGAAACGCCGGAGGCGGTATCCGGGATCGTTACGAGTGCCGGCATTTGTAAAGATCCCGGATGCCGCCTTTGGCGGTTCCGGGATGACGGGCGCGGAAGTGTTCAACCGGGTGCCGTATCGCTCCAGACGGAGAGACTGAGCGTGCAAATTAGGTTGGGACCGTGCCTATCCGGTTAACGCAGACCCCCGCTACATATAGGGATGCCGTAGCCATTGTTCCTGCGGCGGCAACGGGCCACAGAACCAGACCTTTCCGATCTCACCAAATCCAGGCCGCTTTCCTCGCGGACCAGAGCGTTGCTTTATGGATGAATATTGGAACGCGAATTTACCCGGAACAATGAGACCTGCTCAGCGTTTCGCTTACGGCCTCGCTTCGTGGAGGGACGCCGCTAAAGCTAAACGCCAGCGCTAGAAGCCGCCTTTCTAATCAAGTTTGGAGACACTCCGCCATGGCTCTCGACCTAACTCTGGCTATTGCTCATCATCTCTTGATTTTCACCCTGTTCGGCATCCTTGTTAGCGAGCTTGTGCTAGTGCGGAAAGGCATGACGGGCGCGGATGTGAGACTTATTGTTTCCATCGATCTATGGTACGGTATTGTTGCAGGTTTGATTTTGATAGTAGGGTTTTCCCGCGTCATCTTTGCCGCGAAAGGCTGGGCCTATTACTCGGTCAATTCGTTCTTCTGGGCAAAGATCGGTGTGTTCCTGTTGATCGCAGTACTGTCAGTTTGGCCAACTCTGAAATTCTTCGACTGGCGAAAGGATTTCCGATTGGAGGGGGCTGTACCCGCTGGCGCCGCAGTCTTATCCATACGCCGAATTCTTTGGCTTGAGGCAGGCTTGTTCGCGCTTTTACCAGCATTTGCTGCCGCAATGGCACGAGGCTATGGGGAATGAAGTTTGCGAGAGTCGCCTGCATCGCTAAAGAAGAGGGGACCTCCTTTGCCGTTCGCCGCCGGCTGATACCGGCCGTGGCCGCATCGCCGGGCATATCGTCTCCTCCGGTAACGGAGCAAATCTCGCGCGGCCGAACTGGCATTTTGACTCATGACGCCTGTTCGAGCGGCCAGATCTCTACGACCCCGTATGCGATAGCGCAGGGCGTTTGCGACACTATCTCTACAGCCTCCGCCATTGTGGCGGCTTCAATCAAGGCAAAGCCAGCGACGGGGAGCGGCGAAACCATATAGGGACCGTCCGTCACCTGGACGTCGGAAGCGTTATGATTGCGAACCTGCACAGGTTGGCCCGCGATACCCATCGGAACCCCACTTTTCCGCAGCGCTGCGTCGTGTGCGTGCGCTGCATCTCGAATGGATGGATCGGTTCGGTCGTACCCATCGCGATCGCCGTATCCTATCGTAACGAACTTCGGCATTCGGATTTCCTCTGGTTACAAGCAGTATGACCGCACCGGGTTACCTTCGGCGGTCGCTGACGCCAAATCGGATGGGCCACTCAGCTTCCAGAAGCGGGAAAGCCGGGATTACCCGCGCATTCGAAGTTAGGGCCAGATTCGGAGAATTCCGGCGCCAAATGCCGCCGTTTTTTCCCTCTGGGGCCGGCGCAAAGCAGGCGTCCCGCCAGAAGATTTCTCGCCCCACTTACTGCGGAAATGCGCCGATGCGCCGCGGGCGATGGGCGCGCCATGGCCGAACCCGGCAGCATTGAATGAAAGACTGGCAAGTTTCTTCTGGCTTGCACGGCCGTCATCCAAATTCTCGAAGCCGACGGGATCGCCGAGGCCCATGACGTTCATGCACACATCGGCCGCGAACAGCATTCGTCCCGGACGCCACAGCAGCGCTACCTGTCCCGCGCAATGCCCAGGAGTATGAATAACTTCGATGCCGCCAGCGATAGGCAGTATTTCCCCCGCGGTCAAAGGTTGATCGATGGAGACCGGTTCCACGCGCTCGCCGGGATGGTAGAGCAGCTTGCACATCGCTTGCAGCAACAGGCCAGGTGCCCCCCGCAAGGGCCGGAAGGGACCTCCACTCTCGGCAATAGGGATATCGAGCGGGTGCATGTAGGTCCTCGCGCCGGTTTCCCGCACGATTAGGGCGGCGCTGCCGATATGATCGGGGTGGCCGTGAGTGAGAATTAGATGCTTGAGCTGGTCTGGCGAACGGCCAAGCCCGAGTATCGCCCCGAAGAGGGCTTCCTCCTTACCGGGGTAACCGGCGTCGATCAGAGTCAACCCGTCGCCGCCCTCGATCAAGAAGGCGTTTGCCATCCCCATCGGCACAAGGTGCACACCTTCGATCACACGCTTCACAGCCATAGCCAGAACCTTCGGTTGTGTTTGCAGGCCTAACGCATTAGGCGCCTACGAGGTTCCTGCAATGCCTAACCTCAAACAGCCGATTTTAAGAACCGCACCCCAGCTTCCGCGGCTCTGGGGCGCACCTCGCCGAAACTCGCTTGTGCGAGCGCGATTTGCTCTGAATTTCTCGCGGGCGCGCGCTGGCCGGCAAGCCTCGCATTATCGGCGGAACGCACCTGTTCGTGAACGGGGTGCCAAACTGGCCAGTTTTCCAATTTTTGCCACTTTTGCTGACCATAGCGCAGTATCAGGGGCCTGCGGCATCCTGCCACAGATCGCGGGGGGCAAACGATGGATAGCGCATGAGACTTCTGATCGCCGAGGACAACACCCGTCTTGGCAGCTATATCCGCGCCGCGCTCAATGAGCGTGGCTTTACGGCGGACCACGTCGAAACTGCGGGCGATGCAGAAGCGGCCCTTTGCGGTATCGATTACGAGGCTCTGATCCTCGACCTCGGGCTCCCGGATGCCGATGGCATGTCGCTCCTGAAAAAGATGCGCAACAATCACGACATGAGGCCCGTTCTCATTCTCACAGCGCGTGACAGCACCGAAATGCTCGTCAACGGGCTTAATGGCGGCGCGGACGATTATCTGTGCAAGCCGTTCGAGATGGATGAGCTTGTGGCGCGCATCCGGGCGCTGCTCCGCCGTCCCGGCTCACGAAAAAGCGTCGTCATCTCCGAGGCGAATATGCAGATCGAGACCGCCGAGCGGGAAGTCCGCATCGATGGCAAGATCGTGGAGGTTCCAAGGCGGGAATATTACGCGCTCGAGCTGCTCATGCGGCGCACCGGCAGCGTCGTTTCGAAGAAGTCGATGGAGGACCTGCTTTATTCTTTCGGCGAGGAAATAGCCTCGAACGCTGTCGAGGTCCTTATTCACCGGCTGCGCAAACGGTTGTCGGACCACGGCGCGGAGGCAGCGATCCATACGATTAGGGGCGTTGGATACATGCTTGCAGCCGAGGCTCGAAAGAGCGCATGATAGGAAATGCGGCCGATCGCTTCACGGCCCGTGTCATCGCGTGCGCGGCGCAGCACGAGGTGGTGCGCTGCAAACACGGAATCGTTGCGAATGCCAGCGCCCTTTGCGATCCCGGATACAGCGCAAGCGCCGTACCGGGAGGACGGCGGTAAACCATTCAACCGGATTTGGCATGAGGCGATATTTCCAATCCCTTTGGTTCCGCCTGATATTTGGACTTGTGCTTGGCTCTGTGGCCGCGGTACTCGCTGCCAGCCTGTTTCTTTACTTCCGGTTCAAGAACGTCAACACGGAGTCCCATGAGCGGACGCTGCAAGGACAAGCCAAGCTCCTAGCCAAAATTTATCAGTCTACGCCGGGGCATGCTATCAAGCTTCCTACTGCCTATGCGCATTTTTACCGGGATGGCGTAGGGGAGTTCGCAATCGTTTGGGAAGACGGAACTCTGGTGGCGGCTTCCGAGAGGCTGACCCATCTTCTTCACCCAATCGATGCCGAGGCGGAGCGGGAGTTCTTCTCGCATCCCCAGCCTGACGGAAAGACCTCTTCCTACGGCATTTCGCTGAAAATACCGGGATCGTCCCCTCCGGCCTGGGTTCAGGTGGTTTTCAAGGACGACGAGGTCGTATTCGACTCGGTCCTCGAAGAGTTCATGCAGGATATTGCCTGGATATGGTTGCCCTTCGTCGGGATTCTCCTGGTTATCAACCTCATCGTCATAAGGATCGGCCTGAGGCCTTTGGCCCTCGCATCGGCGCAAGCTTCGGCTATTGGACCGTCCGCGGTGTCGAAGCGTTTGTCCGAAGCCGGGATGCCGGACGAGGTCTTGGACCTGGTGCAGGCCGTCAATCGCGCGCTCGACCGGCTTGAACACGGCTATAAGGAGCAGCAGGCATTTGTTGCCGATGCGGCCCATGAATTGCGCACGCCGGTCGCAATCATGAACACGCATATGGATTTGTTACCGAACTTCAACGGCAAGACTGCGCTGAAAGAGGAACTCGGATCGCTGAAGCGGCTGGTGAGCCAATTACTGGATAATGCCCGGATCGACGCCTTGAGGATCGCTCCTGCCGACCAAGTCGACCTCAACAAACTTGCGGCCGATGTCGCCACCTACCTCGCCCCCTGTGCCATAGCCAGCGGAAAGAACATCGAAGTCTACGGGTCCGAGCGTCCTGCCATCGTCAATGGATCCTACGATTTTCTATTTCGCGCGCTTCGCAACCTTGTTGAAAATGGCGTCGCGCACACCCCGGCCGGCACCGCCGTCTATATCGGAGTGATGAACCCCGCCACGCTTGCCGTCGCCGATTGCGGGCCCGGTATACCGAAGTCCCAGCGCCAAGCTATATTCGAGCGCTTCTGGCAAGGAGGCCGGGACCGGGGAGGCGGCGCAGGATTAGGGATGGCGATCATTTCGCGCACCGTTGCCGCACACGGAGGAAAAATCGAGATTGGAGACCGCCGGGGCGGCGGCGCACTGTTCAAGGTCTCATTTCCGCCGTTCGGCCCAAGGCGGGCCACGCCGCACCGCCCGGTGCCCATGTCCCGGCGGCCCGCCGCGGGACTTCCCGCGCCTCTCGATTCAAAAAGGGCCGGAAAATAATCAGTTGCTTTTCCACCGGTCCAACCGGGCATGTAAGCGTTCCGTAAGCTGAAAACCGCTATGGTTCGCCCACTCGCGGGCCAGTGTCGGCCCCGGCGATCGAACTTAGCCGAGCCGTTATCTGTAACGTGCACGCTTTATGAGCGATGCGTTGTGTGTTCGCTTGCATTGTTGCGAAGGTATGAACTTGCATCCACAAGGCAAAACTGTGAACGCATGAGAATTACAGCTATCACAACTGGACATCCACAGAGGCCCGCTGCGATGCGCCTCATTCGCGCAGTCTATGCTCTGAGCTATGGCGCGCAGGTCACAAACTTTCCTAAGACAATTATAGGATTGGCCGACAATAATGACAGGATACATGCTGCAGCCGGATTGAGGGATGCGTCCGAGCCATATTTTTCGGAGCATTATCTCGATGCGCCGGTTGAAACCGTCATAGGCGGCATTGCAAAGGCTCGCATCGACCGCGAAGCCATCGTGGAAGTCTCAAGCCTGGCAAGCCGCACGCCCGCGATCTCCGTTCGCTTCATGACGGAGCTTGTGCTCTACGGCGAGGAACTCGGCTTCGACTGGGCGTTTTTCACCGCGACGAGCCGGCTGGAAAAGCTCCTGCGCCGGATGCGTCTCCCCCTGATCGCGTTGGGTGCTGCGAAAGCAAGCCGCGTGCCAAACCCCGAAATATGGGGCTCCTATTACGAGACGGACCCCCGCGTGCTCGCTTTCGGGCGTGAGCAGCTCATGCCGTTCTTGCAGAAGAAAGCGGCACGCGCTCCGGACTATGAGGCTCGCGTGCATGGCTAAGCTTGCCCAAGCTCTCGCCCATCACGCCGCGGCGGCCGGATCGCAAATCGCAATGAGCGACGGCCGCCACTCGCCGACGCGATCCGAACTCGCGGGCTGGGTTGCGGGGATCGCGCGGGATCTTGGCCCGGCGCACGAAATCGTGGGCATCTTCGGCAACAACAGCGTTGAATGGGCCGTCGCGTTCCTCGCTGCGAGCGTGGCCGGAAAAACAATCGTCCCCGTGCCCGTGTTCTTCAGCGAAGGCCAGCGCGATCATTTGATCCGCGACGCCGGCATTTCCCGCGTCATCGTCACCGATACCGAAAGCCCGTTCGCGAAATTGAACGGCATATATCGTTTGCGCGAGCTACATACGGGCGAGTATCTGGCACCGGCCGGCGATGGCGGCCTCATCATCTACACCTCGGGCAGCACCGGAAATCCGAAAGGCGTCCGGCTAATGA
The DNA here is from genome assembly GCA_052145975.1 of Rhodomicrobium sp. GTDB lineage: Bacteria > Pseudomonadota > Alphaproteobacteria > Rhizobiales > Rhodomicrobiaceae > Rhodomicrobium. The sequence goes on from JBKQNN010000398.1 coordinate 8,780, forward strand.
GTGGCCAGGCCCTTTGGAGCGCGGAGGCCCTGGCGAAGGCCATCGGCGCCACGGCTGAGGACAAATATCTGTCCGTGCTGCCCCTGCCGCTACTCCTTGAGCTGATTTGCGGTATCGTCATCCCGGTTCTCGTTGGCGGTTCCGTTCATTACGATTGCGCCGTGGCGCAAAGCGTTGGCGTTGGCGCGCCGTGCAATATCGCCGAAGCCTTCGAGCGGGCGCGGCCCACAACAAGCGTTCTGGTCCCGCAGCTTCTAGCACTTTACGCCGGACAACTGGCGGCTTCCGGGAAACGGCCCCCGAAGGAGCTGCGCTTTGTGGCCGTGGGCGGCGCTGCAGTCCCGCCAGCACTTTCGCAGGCCGCAAGGCAGCTCGGAATTCCCGTCTACGAAGGCTACGGCCTATCGGAATGCGCGTCGGTGGTTGCGGTGAACTGCCCCGGCGCCTCCCGCGAAGGGACCGTGGGCCAACCTTTGCCGGGACTCGAGGTCACTATCGAAGACGGGGAAATCGCCGTCCAAGGCGCCACCGTCATGGATGGCTATTTGCATGGCGAGGCCGCGCCGCGCCGCTGGCGGACAGGCGATTCAGGCGGCCTCGACGCTGACGGCTTTCTCACGGTTTACGGGCGCCTGGATAATCTGATCGTAACACCCTACGGCCGGAACCTGAGCCCGGAATGGATCGAGACGATGCTGTCGGGCGATCCGAGGATCGGCGCTTGCGTGCTTTGCCAGGCCGGAGATCCGGCGCGGCTGACCGTGCTTCTCGTTCCGTCCCGAATGGGCGAGGGCTGGCTCAAGGCGGCGCAAGAGGAAAAGATCGGGGCGGCGATTTCACGGGCCTGCGCGGCGGCTCCGGACTATGCGCGCCCCCAACGGGCGGCGGTGCTTTCGCGCGAGGAAGCGGCGGCGCTGGGGCTGTTCACGCCCAACGGCCGTCCGCGGCGCGCCGAAGTAAGAAAATATCTGCAGGACAAAGCAGCAACCTTCGAGGTGCAAGCATGATACCAACCGCCATAATTCCTGACTGCTCCGGAACACTCCCCGTCATCGCGAGGCCGCCTTGGCAGCCGTGGCGATCCAGAGGCAACATCAGTAACTTGCATCTGGATTGCTTCGCTTCGCTCGCAATGACGAGGAATGGTCGAAACTTATGGCGGCCGGTATGACTCCTTTCGAGAGGCTTTTTGAAGAAACGGCGGAAGCGCGGGAGCGGTTTCTGGCTATCCCGCTCGTCAAGCACGCCGCGGCTACTGGCGGTACGCGCGAGATGTATCTCGCGTTTTTGACCGAAGCCTACCACCACGTCAAACACACCTTCCCGCTGCTGTCGCTCGCCGCCGCGCACACTAGCGACGAGCGCTACCAGACCGCGCTTTTCATCTACATGAATGAGGAGAAGGGCCACGATAAGTGGATCCTCGACGATATCCGCGCCATGGGCGGCGACGCGGACGCGGTGGAGCGCGGCAAAGGCGGCATCCCGTGCCAGGTCATGGTTGGATACGCCTATTATTGTATCGAATGGATCAGCCCCTACGCCTTGCTCGGTATGGTCCACGTACTCGAAGGGCTCTCCGTCATGCTGGCGCATACGGTCGCGGGCGCGGTGCAAAAATCGCTAACGGCTCAAGAGGCGGCAGGATTTTCCTATCTGCAAACGCACGGCACGCTCGATGTGGAGCATACGGCGCTCTTCAAAAAGCTGGTGGATAGCCTCGAAGACCGCGAGACCCAGGACATCGTCATCGGCGCGGCGCGCGTGATGTATCGGCTCTACGGCGCGATTTTCGAAGATTTGGGCGAACGCTTTTTGGGGAACACCGCGCATGCAACTTAAGGGAAAAAGAGCACTCATAACGGGGTCGGGTTCGGGCATTGGCCGCGCGCTCGCTACCGAAGCAGCCCGGCGCGGCGTCAGGGTGGTGTTGTCGGGGCGCAGGAAACAGCCCCTCGACGAGACTTTGTCCCTCTTGCCGGGTTCCGGGCATTTGGCTATCGCCGCCGACGTCACGAAAGCTGCGGACCGCCAAGCCTTAATGGCCGAAGTAGCGGCGCATTGGGGCGCTCTCGACCTGCTGGTGAACAATGCAGGTGTGGTGCCGGTCGGGCCGCTTGCTGCGGCCACGGACGAAGAGCTGCAAACGGTCCTCGACACGAACCTGCTTGCGCCGATGGCCATGGTACGGGAGGCGCTGCCGCTGTTGCAGAAGGCAAAGGGCGCGCGTGTCGTGAACATCGGCTCGGTGCTCGGCGACATCCCTTACCCGCTGTTCGCGCCCTATTCGGCGACGAAGGCGGGCCTTAGGGGGTTCTCCATAGCGCTGCGCCGGGAGCTTGCCCCACTCGGCATCGGCGTCACCTATGCGGCGCCGCGCGCGACCCGCACAGCCGCCGCCCGGCCGCTTCAATCGCTGATCGAGCCCTTCCAGATGAAGCTCGATGCCCCTGAGGCCGTTGCAAATTTCGTCTGGAACGCCGTCGCCAGCGAGGCCAACGCGATCTATCCCGCCGGCGCCGAGCGCATGTACGTTCTCATGCAGCGTTTGTTTCCGCGCGTCGTGGATAACGCCATCGCGAAGCAGTTCGCGCGCGTCCTAGCCCGCTGAGCCACTTTTTTAACTAGCAAAAGGAGGAACCCGCCATGAGGTTTATCATGCTCGCTGCCGCCAGTATTGCGATGCTGGTTTCGGCTGCACCCATAACCCGCGCTTCGGACAACAAAGCGATGGACGCCGACATTCTCGTTGTCGCCGAAGAATGGGCGAAGATTAAATATCTGAGCAAGGACGACGGAGAGAGAAAAGAGAAAATGGAGGTGCTGGGAGCCAAGGCCGACGCTTTGGTGAGCAAATATCCCGGCCGGGTCGAGACGCTGATTTGGGATGGCATCGTGACCAGCGAGCGGGCCTCCCTGACCTGGGGACTGACCGCGCTCGACCACGCCAGCCGCGCCCGCGATCTCTTGCTCGAAGCTTACAAGAAGGATCCGAAAGCCCTGGACGCAGGTGCGCCCACCAGCCTCGGCGTCTTGTATTACCGCGTTCCCGGTTTCCCGCTCGGCTGGGGCGATACGGATAAAGCCCGCCAATATCTCGAAGAGGCCGTCAAAAATGCTCCCAACGGCCGGGACGCGCATTACTTCTACGCCGACTATCTCTACGAGCAAGGCAAGTATAGCGAAGCGGAGCAAGTGTTGAAAGCCGCGCTTGCTTTGCCGCGTCACCCGGAACGGCCCGTTTGGGATTCGTACTTCCCGAAGGTGATGGAAGGACTACTGGCCATGGTCCAAAGCAAAATGAAATCGTGAACGGGCACTGCCAGTTATGCCGAATCCGGCTGAATGCTTCAGCAAAGACCCCCTCACTCTGTCTCTCTCCCCAAGGGGAGAGAGGACGCTAGAACTGTCCGCGAGGAGATTTCGGGCGTCCCTTCTCCCCTCGGGGAGAAGGACAGGATGAGGGGGGACTTTGGGAAGCATTCAACCGGAACTTGTATCGCTAGCTTTGTAATTCACAGGCCGCCGTTCATACCGGCTCTGTCCCCTCCCGCGGAGGCACCCCCTTGCGGGAGAGGGCTCTGGTGAGGGGGAGGCCGCGCGCAAAACCCCACTTACGCGCGGCTTCCTCCTTGACCCGCTTCAACAGGACTTTCACAGATGAATTCGCGTCTTCTGCTCGCCGCTTGTATCGCCGGCCTCTTCTCCACCGCCTGCAACGCCTCCGATTTGACCGTTACGGCGGGCAATTTACGCAACGATCAGGGGCAGGTTCTTATCTGCGTGTTCTCTGCGGACGTCTCGGATAGGAGCGAATTTCCCGATTGCGAAAAGGGCCGTGCCGTGCGCTCAGCGCAGGGGCGAATCTCGGGCGGCAAGGTTGTCATGACCTTCAACGGCTTGAAAGACGGGGTCTACGCCGTGGCTATCGTTCACGACGAAAACGGCAACGGCAAGCTCGACACCAACTTCATCGGCATTCCAGCCGAAGGCGTGGGGGTGTCCACGAATCCGCGTGTATTCGGCAGGCCAAGCTTCGAGCAGGGGCAGTTCACCGTCAAAGGGAACACGGCTATCGCAATCGAAACCAAGTATATTTTGTGAGCGATAAGGCTTTGCCCGGACATTCCATGAGCGCTGTTGCACGTTTCTGGCGCGGGATCGGCCATCAGCTCAAATGCCCCTCCGGCCGCGCCGGGCGGCTGGCCGGCCAAATCATGACCGTCGTCAACCGGGCGCCGAACCGGTTCGCCATCGGCGCCCTTCAAATTGGGCAGGCAGACACCGTGCTGGAACTCGGTTTTGGCCCCGGCAGTGCGCTAAAGACACTCGCAGCCGCAGCCCGGCATGGGCAGGTGCTTGGAATAGATGGGTCGCCCGAAATGCTTGCGCTGGCATCCCGCCGCAACCGGCGTGCAATCGAGCAGGGGCGTATGCAGCTTCATCCCGGGCGGTTCGATGCGCTTCCCTGGGCGGCGGGGACCGTGGACAAAATATTGGCGGTAAACGTCGTCTATTTCTTCAACGAAAATGCGGACGAGGTCCGCGAGGCGCGCCGGGTGCTCAGGCCAGGCGGCCGCATGGCAATCTACGCAACGGACAGAGCGACGATGTCCCATTGGAAGTTTTCCGGCCCCGATACGCATACTCTTTATGACCGGACCGGGCTCCTTGCGCTTATGCTGCGCGGAGGCTTTCGTGAGCGCGAAGTGTCTATCGGCGCAGTCACGCCCGGTTTCGGAATTCAAGGACTTTTGGGCCTCATACACAAGGAGGAATAGAGCAGCCGGCCCGCAATTACCACATTGATACTTCTTGCAAAATTGGCGATCCCGGAGGGGCTCGAACCCCCAACCCCCTGCTTAGAAGGCAGGTGCTCTATCCTGTTGAGCTACGGGACCGTTTCCTTATTTGCAACGGCTTACCGGTGCGCTTCCATGCATGCTGTT
>JBKQNN010000399.1:0-8940 GCA_052145975.1 Rhodomicrobium sp.
CTTCCCCAACGCATGGCCCTCCCAGGCGTTAGCGGCCATCGCGCCGGTAACGGCCAGTGGGCTGAATCTTGCTGCATAAGGCCGAGCAGTCTTGCGGGCTGCCGGCGGCACCGTCTCTTACCGGCAGTTTAGCGCTCCTCATAAATTGGCTTTTCAAGCAGCCGGCATGGCGCGCAAGACTGCTCGGCCTTATGCAGCAAGATTCAGCCCACTGGCCGTTACCGGCGCGATGGCCGCTAACGCCTGGGAGGGCCATGCGTTGGGGAAGCCTGAAAACCCTGCTTATTGCGCAGGTGCGCTGCTCTATCCCAATAACGCCGGATCGGCATCGGCTGGCCCGGCTGCGCTCTCCGGTTTAGGCGCGTTTCCGGCGCGGGCTGCGTCAGCCGGGCGCGGCGGCCGGACCACCGTGACCGTGCAATTTGCTTCCCCGGCCACCTTCGCCGACACGCCGCCCAGCAGCGACCGCTTGAGCGAGCTTTGCCGCGCACCCACCAGGATTTGGTCGACCCGGTTCTGCTCAGCGTAGTTGAGGATCGCTGTGGCGGGGTCGATCGCCTCTAGCACATGGAAGGTGACGCGGCCTTCGCGGAGGTTCAAAGCCTGCGCCCAGTACCGGAGTGCCACGAGCCGGTTCACATGCTTGTTATGGCCGTCCTCGTCCAGCGCCGTATCGCGCGTGGCGATGTAGCTCTGTTTCAGTATGTTGAGGCAGGCGAGCCGGGCTCCGGGCAGCGTCGTCAGCGCCCGCGCCGCAGCCTCTCTCAGCGCCTCGTTGGTGGCCTTGGCCTCCTCCGAGAGGTCGATAGCGACGGCGATAATCGGCGCGGCCGGTAGCGGCGTGGCGACAGTGCGCGGCGTCCGGTCCTTAGTCAGGCCTGGGTTGAAACGCCGCTGCATGACGGTGAAGAAGGCATCGCGCTTCAGACGCCCGGACCTGGCCGTCAGCTTGATCTGGCTGTGGTTGCTTAGCTCGAAAGCGAGCTGAGCTGCGGATGGGTAGCGCGATGCCGGCTCGACTTCAAGGCAGCGCAGCACGATCTCCTGCAGCCATGGCGGATAATCCCGGCGCAAAGCCCTGGGCGGCTTGGGATCGCGCCAAAGCCGCTTTTTCATGATGCTCAGGCGCTCGCTTTCGCCGAATGGGCGCTCTCCGGTCGAGAAGAAATAGAGCAGAACGCCAAGGCCGAACTGATCGCTGCGCGGGTCGTGGCGGATGCCCAAGAGCTGCTCCGGCGCCATATATGGGGCTGTGCCGTACGGAAGCCGGAACTCCTCTTGCATGAGGTCGGGCAACTGCGTGTGCCTTGAAAGGCCGAAATCGATCAGCACGGCCTCGCCCGTGGGCCTGAAGAGAATATTGCTCGGCTTTACGTCGAGATGGATGACATGCTGGCGATGAAGGTCTTCGAGAGCGGTGGCAACCTTCCAGCCGATCCCGGCAACTTCCACATAAGGCAGCGGCAGATCCTTAAGGCGCGGCAGCAGCGATGTGCCGGCCAGGCGCTCCATGACGATGTAGGGATGAACCGCAAAATCGCCCTCCGCCACGAACTTCGGTACGTGCAGCCCCGAAATCCGCGCCATGATCATCTGCTCCATCTCGAAGCTCACAATCGCGGCCGGATCGCCTCCTTCGCCAAGGATCGGCACCTTCATCAGAAGCGGCATATCGATGCCAGGCTTGGAGACGCTCCAAAGCCGGGCCATGCCGCCCCGGTGGATCAGTTCCTCGATATGGAAGCCGTCCAAGACGCTGCCCGGCTGAAGACCCGGCTTTGCCATTGAGCTTTATCTCCCGGCGAACAGCCTATCCGCGAAATATAATGGCAGAGCCGCTTTGCGGATCGCCGCTGCAGCTCCCTCTATATCGTAGGGAACGCGAAGGAAAGTGATCTCTTTCTTGTCCGTGTCGAATATGGAGTAAGCAGCGGCCGGAATGCCATCGCGGGGCTGGCCCACGGAGCCCAGCACCGCCTGCCAGCGCCTAAGCCCGTGCAAGGGAATCGGGACTTCCGTTACGGGAACGAAGGCGGTCATCTTGGAGAGCGCCGTGACGCTGAACAGCGCGGGCCTGTGGGTGTGGCCGCAAAAGACGACTGCCGCCTCCGTCGCCCGCAAGCTGCGCGATGCCTCCTCAACCGTCAGCACGTAAATCCACCTATCCGGCGCGCTGGCGTCGCCGTGCACGTAGAGCTGGCCAGGGCCGGCAGCGGTAAGCGGCAGGCTGGCGAGAAAGCGGCGCGCCTCCGCGCCAAGCTCGCCGCGCGTCCAGTCGATCGCCTTCATTGCTTCCTCGTGCATGCGTTCGTTTGGCGAGCCGATGGCAGCATCGTGATTGCCGAGCACAGCGATTGCCCCGCGCTCGACGAGCTCCATGACCTTGCCTACGGTCCATACTGGATCGGCGCCGTAACCGACAAAATCGCCAAGCAGAACATAGCGCTGCGCGCCTTTCTCCCGGGCATGATCGAGGCATGCACTGAACGCTTGCCGGTTCGCGTGCATATCTGCCATCAGGGCAATTAGCATTTCCTCTCCCGTTTTGCCTTTGTGTATTTAGGCATTATCCAGGAATAAGTGCATCATCTGGCTTGTTCTTTTGCCCGCCTGCCGCGTTGCAAAAAGGGTTACATATCTCGGATATGCGCCCCTTTTTGCGCCTTGCAGGCGGCCAAAATCCCGGCGCCACATGACGCACTTATTCCTCGATAATGCCTTACGTCAAAGGTGGCAGTGCCGGGCGGGTTGGGCAAGGCCTATTTCGAGGGCCGGTAGAACCCTTGGGCGGCGTCGAAAACGAGCGGCACTCCGGCAGGGCGGGGCCGGCGGATTCGCCGCTCCATCCTGCGCAGCGAGCTTTCCACACGCTCGTAGTCGCGGCGTACCCATCGCAACGCATAGAAGACCGAGATGGCGCCCGCTGCGATGGCCAGAACTTGAGGCATGGCTGATATCCCGCTGTTATCGCCCGGACAGTTACAATCCGAAGCGCGCCCAGATCGCGCGTTCTTCGAGAGCCGAGATCAGGTCGTCCGCGAAACCGTGCGTGAAGCCGATGCCGTACCCTCCACCCGCGGCAGCTGCGCCCAGCCCCAGCCTGCGCCTGAGAAACCCGCGCTCGGATTGGATGACCTTGAGCCGGACATCCTCGCCGTAGAGCGCGCGCATTTTGGTCCTGATGTCCATGATGCCGTCGATCAGGCCAAGCTCGAGCGCCTGCCTGCCCGACCAGAACTCGCCTGTGAACAAGCTGTCGCCGGCGCCTGCGATCCGCGCGCCCCGGCTTTCCTTCACAAGCGCTATGAAATCCTGGTGGACGATCTCCTGGATTTTCTTGAGCCTCGCCACTTCGTCCGGATTTTCCGGCTTGAACGGGTCGAGCTGGAACTTGTTCTCGCCGGCGGTATAGACGCGGCGCTCGATCCCGATCTTGCCGATAAGATCCGTAAAACCGAAGCCGGACGACACGACGCCGATCGAGCCTACAAGCGAGGACGCATCCGCGTAAATCTCATTGGCGGCACAGGCAAGCATGTAGCCGCCGGATGCCGCGACATCCTCGGCGAAGGCGAAGACCTTGCGCGACTTTTCGGTGGCGAGCGCCCGGATGCGCTCGTAGATGAGCCGCGATTGCACGGGCGAGCCGCCCGGAGAATTGATCTGAAGTGCCACGGCGGGCGCATCCTTGATGGCAAACGCGCGCTCGATGGCGCCCGCGCACGCCGCGATGGTCAACCCTTGCCGCAACGGCGTGGCCGCGCCGATGGTGCCCGAGAGGCGGATCACGGGGATAACCGGGCCTTTGGAGTGGAACGGATTGACCGTGTCCCACAGCGTGCGAAACCCGAAGCCTTTTAGACGCTCGCTTTCGATCTTCATGAACGATCACCGGGAACAGCTAGGAAGCCTTTGAATAGTTCAAATGTGTAGCGGATGAGCGTTAACAAGACTTTCGCTACCGCAATCTTGGTTCGCGTGTGTGTCAAAAAAGCTTCGCCGCATCTCTCAGGACCGCTCTCGCCAGCTCCGTTGGCGCGCCGTTCTCCTCGTGCAGCACGATCCCCGGCGCAATGGAAAAGGGCGCGCGGCTGCCCTTTATCCCGCAAAAAATAACGCGAATCGCCGGCGCACCGGCTTTTGGGTGAAGGGGGATAAGCCGCAAGGCGCCGAACCGTCCCTCGAAGGCCGGCAGAAGCTGCGGCACGGCTTCGGCGGTGTGAATCACCGTCGCTGTACCTCCTGGCTTCGCGGCAGCGGCCAGAAACCGCAGCCAAACGTCGAGGCCGCCCTCGTGCATCGCCCGCGAGCGCGCGTTGCGGCCGTCCTTGGAGAGCCTCGCCCGCCCATGCACGTGGAAGGGGGGATTGGCGATAACGTGATCGTATCCCTCGCGGTGGAGTTGCCCCTCAAGGCTGCTCCACGAGGCCGCGACGTCCGCCGCCACAGCATGGAACCGCTCGCCGAAGCCATTCGCGAGCGCGTTCTCCCGCGCAAGCGCCGCTAAAACCGGATCGGCTTCCACGCCCGTAACGCCGATGCCACTCACGCGCGCGAGCAGGCAAAGCGACGCTACCCCCGCGCCGCAGCCCGCTTCCAGCACCGCGTCGCCGCTCGCCGCCGGACACGCCGCCGCCAAAAACACCGCGTCAAGGCCGGAGCGAAAGCCCTTGGCCGGCTGCCGCACGCGAATGCGGCCGTCCAAAAACGCGTCGCAGGTCGTATCTAAGTGTGCTTCCATCTCGCCGCTTACTCCCGCTACCTCAGGCCGGACGAACGTAATACATGTTATCGCTGAAGGAGACGCCGCAGCCGCGGAGAGGGCGTTTTTTTCTCTCAGCGGTAGAAGGACGGCATGAGGTGTAATACCAAATCCATGCGATTGCCTCGCAATGCCTCCCTCATCGCCCGCCTTCGCAGGTGCGGGCTCCGCCCTTCTCCAAGCAAGCTCGCCAGCATTATAATAGTTGGAGCCCTAAAAATCTAACGTTTGGTGCCGATAGGCCGAGAGCCGTCATTTGACTGACTCAAGAGCAGTGGCAAAAGGTGGTGATAAAGAGACATAAGAGGCCGCTTCTGCTTCTTTGGCTTGGCTTTCATCTACCAACTTGTTAGTCCTCCTGTTATGCGGAAGGACTTCCAAATCGCTTTGCTAACGGCAGTTGCCTCGGTCCCGGCAGGTTTCGCCATGAGCGTTGCGGTGGATTTTTTTCCCTATTTGAAAGAGCACCCTGGCGTCGGCTTTTGGATCGCTATCGGAGCAACCTTCCTTCTGTTCGGTCTCGCGACGCTGATAGCCATAAGGGGCGAGCAAGAAGCGGAACGTGAAGGCGGGAAACGAAGAATGCTCCCCTTAATCGGTATGATTGTATTTGGCGTTGGTTTTGTCGGTTGTGCGACATGGTATTTTTGGCCTTTTGGCCAAAACCAGAACGCCGAACAGGCGATGTCCGAACGAAATTTACCTGAGCGTGCTGTTGCTCTAGCCGTTGAAGCGCAGCAAATAACTCCGATAATCGAGGCGCTAAAGCAAAATCAAAAGGCATTGGCCGAGTCTAAGCAGACAACAAATCTTCTTGGTCGCGTTCTCGCTCAATTTGAGAGTCTCCAGAGCGGTATTGCGACTTACGAGAAAATGACAGACGGAAAAAAGCATACCGAAGAACGTCTAGCGGCGGCAGAGCACATAATTAGGGAGCTTGGCGTTATTCTTCGTGATGTGCGCCCCAACAGCACCCCCCAGGGATTAGGACTGATCATCAAGACGGCCCCAAATACCTTTCGTGTTACATTTCCAGTACCCATGCGGATAGCGCCTCAGATTAATTTTCTGAATCTTCCGGAAGGCGCTATTTCGCACATTATTGAGCATTCTACATTAGGGTTTACTGTTGTTTTTTCGCCGCAAAATATAGTCGTTGAAACGTTCGGATTTGCGGCGAGCGCTGAACTCTAAAGATCTTCGTCAGGCCGATAGCCGAAGTTTTGGCCTGTAAAGGGCGCATCTCTTGTTCTAGGTTATGCTGACGTCAAATCGCGCGTTCGATGCCGCTCTGCACGACGCTGCCGAGCCGCTTGGAGCGACTCAATTTCCACACTTTCCTTTCATCGCGTGATTTGCCTTGCTGCGACGGCTAGGATAGCAAAAGCGGTAGGTCTTGCCCACATTTCAACACGAAATAAGAGTTCAGCGTCACTTAATGGGCTGATTCCGTTACTTGCGATAGTCTCCAAAGTCGCATTCTTTTCTATAGGCAATCCGGTTCAGCTATTCACTCTCTCCAAGATCGACTAAGCCCACATCTTATTGGCGTCGAACTTCAGACCTGTGGCTTTCATCTCCTGGACTAGCGAAATTTTCCAGCCGCCTTTTTCATCAAACTCGGTGTAAACAACGCCATGGAGATCAGAGGGGATTTCTACATCTCCTTTCCGAAGTAGGCAGACGCACCCCCTGCCTAGATGCCCGGCAAAAAAGCCGAGTTCGAAGATCACGTTTTGCCGTGATCGAGTGGAGGCTTGGGGATCGGCCTTAGAACCAGCGATGTCATCAGGTGTTAAGAGAACAACCGCGAAACCGGCTTCTCTGGCTCCATGTTCGAACTTCTCAATAATGGTTCGACCCTGGTTCGGCTGTTCATCGAGAATAATAACATCAAGTCCAAGTTGTTCCAGAAAACGTGCTACACCTTCACGAACCGCTTTGTCATGTCCGTGAACAAGAAAAACTTTGTTTGAGCGCACCGGTTCAACCGGTTTCTCCATCTGACCATCCTCAAGAGCCTCCTGTTCTGCGAGGTCGGCTTGAAGTGAAGAGACTGCGCTTCGCAAAAGTTGAAGTGAAGTTTCTTTACCAATCGAAAGATATTTCTGCGCTTGCTGGGCCTCTTGCACTTCGTGGTTTGGTCTGGAACCAAAGCCTGTGCTCATCGCAATAACGCTCGGCCCCTGGTAAAGATCGGCAGCGCTTGAGAAAGATTTGAAGCGCGATGTGCCATCTCCGAACGCAGCCACGAGCGCATCACGTATTGCCGCTTCCAGTGCGACAATCTCGGGGACATTACGCCACCTCTGAAACTGGTGAGGGTCGAACGCCTCTAGGTCGCGTATGCAACTTTCAATTCTCCCTATTCGGTGCCGGATTTGCACCGCATTTAGCACTGGCGATTGCGGCGGCGTTTGCGAAGGTTTGCGGGTCATGTCATTAGTTCCGTGAGTGGCCAGGAAAATACAAACGGGGCCGAAATCCCGCTCCTCTTAATCGAAGATCGACAGGATTGCAGTCATCGCCGAAAAGCAGGCAACAACCTTCAGATGCCCGGTTCAGTATGGGGTTCCACTCTTCAATCTTAAGAATCAGTGATTCACGAACACCAAGCAAGGTGCAGAGGAAGTTTTTCCACTTTCGCGTGTCCCTCCGCAGCGCGGGACACGAAATTTTTGGCAATCGATGACGCCCGCTTTCTGAGGTTAACCCGCCTAAATATGCTCAAGGTAAGCATTTCCGCCCCCGACCCAACCGCGACTTGAGGCACGGGTATCGAGCGTCAGATTTCGACCACTCGGTGCGGTTTCTGGGCTCCTGCGTTCGCAAAAGCGCTTACTGCCTGCCTTACCGGCGTAGACCAGCCGGTAGGGACGCACCATGGTAAATTTTCGGTTGGTTAATGCGCACGCTCCATCTTTTCCGCCGCCGTCTTTCTGCGAATCTTTTGCCACTTTAGGTCGAATTCCACGATTCCAAAATACCCGTTAATATTAGATTGTTGCGCGTGTTAACCACAAATCCAAACCTGCGGTTGCAGAAATGGTTAACGGCAAGCATGGGTTATTTGTTTGTTTTCAATGCGTTAGTGGTCCGTATACATGCGATGTTCTACCGGAATGTTTTCTTCTTGGCAGCGCGCCGGAGGAGGAAGAAAGTCAAGCCAGCGGCGATGTAATTAGCAGAAGATATGGGTTTGCGAGCATTTAAGAAATGCGGCTGCCACAGTATGCGAGGAAGACTATTTGCATGGAAATGCCTGCGCCACGGGCTTTGAGGGCCAGCGCGAGCCGGGCAGGGCAAATAGAGGCCGGGCGGTGCCGGTCGAATACTTTGCAACTCATTGGGGGAATCCCCGTATTGTCATGGATGGCCCGGTCAAGCCGGGCCATGACAACTGAGTTCAATGCCGGCGCCCGCTGTCATGGCCGGACTTGATCCGGCCATCCACTAATGCATTGAGCGCGTTGGGTTTTCCTGGATGGCCGGGTCAGGCCCGGCCATGACAATTGAGTTTGCTTCGATTGCCTTGCGCGGCGTTAGCGCTTCGGTAAGGAGCTATGGTCCACCATTGCGTCGTGGAAGGGCGCAGATGCGGTCAGGAGGCGTTGAATGGCGTTATTTGTAGGGGTGAGAGCGGGGCTGGGGGCGTTGCCGCGAGGCAGCAGGCGGGTCCCGGTAGCGCGAGCATGGGGAGGTGTTGGCGAGCGGCGCTCGCGCCAAAAGGTAAACGCGTGGCGCTGCGCTCAGCCGCTGAAAAACGCAAGACTTGGGAGACCCACCGATCGAACATGGCTAACAAATTGCTAAAAAACTTATAGCGTTTGGCATGAGGAGGGTTGTTATTGGAGATTGCTTACGGTGGTTATATAATTGTGAGAATTGGGCCGTGTTGCGGGGGCGCCTTCAAGCGTTCGAGCCCGGCCGGCGTGATAACCGCCTTACGCGCGGAAAGCTTTCCCTTCAGCGCCGATATGCCCAGGGGCGGCACATCGGGATTGGCGTGTAGCAGCCGGAGCTGCTCCGCCTCGCTGACGCTGGCCGGCAGCTCCGCCATATCCGTCTCCGTTTTGGTGCCCAGAAATCCCGGCAAGAAGCCGTAGACATCCTCGAACTCTTTTGCACGCAAACGGTCGCTTCCCTCGATGAAGCAGCCGTGAAAATAGGATTGGATC
>JBKQNN010000400.1:0-8366 GCA_052145975.1 Rhodomicrobium sp.
CTCAAGGAGGAGCTGAAAGCAGCCTGCCCCAATGGCATCGACATCTATTTCGAGAATGTTGGCGGGGCCGTTTGGGACGCGGTGTTTCCGCTTCTGAATAACTTTGCTCGCGTGCCGGTGTGCGGCCTCGTTGCGAATTACAACGCCACCGCGCTGCCGGAGGGCCCGGACCGTTCGCCTGCGCTGATGGGGGCTATTCTCACGAAGCGCCTGCGCGTACAAGGCTTCATCGTCTACGACTTCGCCCACCAAACGCCAGATTTCCTGCGCGATGCGAGCGGCTGGATCCGCGAGGGCAAGCTCAAATACCGGGAGGATATCGTCGAGGGCCTGGAAAACGCGCCGCAAGCCTTCATCGGCATGTTAAAGGGTGCAAATTTCGGCAAGCTGCTGGTCAAGGTTTCAGATTGTGCGTCTAAAATTTAGTAGAAATCGCATCCGGCAATATGCTTGCGGTTGTATTAACGAAACAGGTCTAAATTCTTCCTCAGCGTTGCCATAATGCGCTATTAGGAAAGGCACAGGTGAAGCGTAGTGTAAGGTTGTTTCGATGGCTGAGTGGCGCGATATCCTCGACAGGGCAGCGGATAATCTCTCCGTTGATCTAAACCGGAGCCCCCAAGCGCCCTTCAGGCAACAGCCCGCGGGCTGGCCCGCTCCGCGGCCGGGACCGAGGCAGGCGCCGTTTGCAGCAACCCGCGATCTTTTGGCCAGCGAGCTCGAGGCCATCTCCTCGCCATCGCCGGCTCAGCGCAGCCCTCAAACGGCCCGCACGCAAACGAGAGCGCGGGCGCCGCAGTCTCCGGCTCCAGCCGTCCGGGCGCCGATAACGCAAGCCATCGCACAGCCGGCCCAAGCACAGCAGGAACCGGCCCAAGAACCGGCCGCGGCGAAAAGCTGTACGGGTCGCGAACTCGCCGCGCTCTCTATCTCCGTCGGGATCGTGGTTCTGGCGGTCTACGGATTTTTTGTGCTTCTGCGCTAAAGTCCGTTGCATCGGCGCGAGCAGCGGGCGATATCTTCCCGTGCCGGCCAGCCCGGCTATCGCTTCATCAGCTCTCGCATAGACGCGCTCCATGCCTTTAAAACCATCGGTGCTGCCAGGGCGGCTCCTCCCCTTGCCGGTTGAGCACGCGGAAGAAGAGCGCGCTTACGACAAAATCTGTATCCGCGATCTTGTTCTGCCGATGCGCATCGGCGTGTGGAGCGAGGAGCAAAACCTAGCGCAGCGCGTGCGCTTTACGGTCGAGCTGTGGGCAGCGGCGTGCGGACACCGGCCTGGCGACCTGTCTAGCGTGATCTCCTACGATTTCATTATCGACGGCATCCGGGAGATCGTAGCCCAAGGCCATATTCTCCTGACCGAGACGCTCGCCGAACGCATCGCCGCGCATTGCCTCTCGCATAGGCGCGCGGAGAAGGTGCGCGTCACCGTCGAGAAGCTCGACCGTATTCCCGGGGCTTCGCTCGGCTGCGAGATCCTGCGGCTGAAGACGGCCGGCGAGCGGTAAGGGGACGGAATCCGCCGGCCGGCGCTGCGGAATGCGCGCCGGGGATCGCAATGACGGTCAGTGAGCTGGTCCGCCCGCGCCAAGCTTCACGTTCCGCAGTAAGAGGACGATTGGGATTGAAACGAAGCAGATCGCCGACAGAAGCCAGAACGTATCGATGTAGGAAAGAATCTGCGCTTGCTGGCCTATGGTTTGACCAATCCACGCAGTCGCTTGTCCTGAAGCTTCCGCGGCTGAAGAGCCTTTATCGATGAAGTATTGCGTCATCGAGCGCAGCGCATCCTGATATTGCGGCCTCGTGGGTGTAATGTACTGGACCAGATGCGAGTTGTGGAATTGCTCCTGCTGCTGGATCACCGTTTGGGTCATCGCGACGAAAATGCTTCCGCCGAGATTGCGCGCGACATTGATCAAGCCGGAGGCTTGGTTCGATTGGTTCGGCTTGAGGCCGAAATAGGATGCGGAGGTGATCGACACAAATACGAAAGGCAATCCGAGCGAGATATATACGCGCGCCCAGGCGAACCAGGCGAAATCGGCATCGGGGGTCAGATTTGTCAGGTTTTGCATCGCAAAGCCAGTAACGATTAAGCCGGAGAGAATGAGCCACCGTGGCTGAACCCTATCCGCAAATTGCCCGGCAATCGGCATGATGAGCAGCAGCGCAGCTCCGCCATAGGACAATGAAAGCCCCGCAAGCAACGCTGAGTAGCCGAACAGCGTTTGCTCGATTTGGGGGATGAGCACCGTGGTGCCGACGACGATGCCGCCAAAGAGCAGCATGACGAAAAAGCAGATCCCGAATTGGCGCTGCCCGAGGATGCGCAATTCGACTATCGGCTGCTTGCGCGTAAGCTCCCAGGGAATGAGAGTTGCGAGCGATATCGCCGAGATAAAGGCGAACGCTGTGATGAGACTTGAATGGAACCAATCGTCGAGCTGGCCCTGATCGAGCACCACCTCAAGGCAGCCGAGACTGAGCGCGACGAGCAGAAAGCCAATATAATCTATGGTTATGCCGCGCTCTAAAAGCTCACGCCGCTCCTTTTCCGAAGCGGAAGGCTCGCTGACAAGCCTGCCAACAAGAAAGAGCGAGAAAAGCCCCATCGGCAAATTTATAAAGAAGATCCAATGCCATGACGCCGTGTCGGTGATATAGCCACCAAGCGTCGGCCCTATCGCAGGGGCAACGACTACAGCGAGGCCATAAAGGGCAAACGCCTGGCCCCGTTTCTCGGGAGGGAATGTATCGGCAAGAATGGACTGCTCGCTCGGCGCCAAGCCTCCGCCGCCAGCGCCCTGCAAGACCCGGAACAGGATCAGGGAATTGAGGCTCCAGGCGAGGCCGCACATAACAGAGCTGGCAGTGAAAAGCGCCACCGCAAGCATATAGAAGCGTTTGCGGCCGATGACTGTCGCAAGCCAGCCGCTGAGCGGCAGTACGATTGCGTTGGCGACGAGATAGCTGGTCGAGATCCAGGTCGACTCCTCGTAGGAGGTGCCAAGGCTACCCGCGATGTGATCCAGCGATACGTTGACGATGGTGACGTCCAGCACCTCCATGAAGGTCGCGATCGAGACCACAGCGGCAATCAGCCAAGGGTTATGGCCGCCCGCCGCAGACCGGCTCAAACGCTCTTGCTCGCGCCGCTCCGAATCCGCCGGAACCGCCGTCATCGGAGATGAACCGAGGGTTCGACGGACATTCCGGGCCCCAGCACCACATCGGGCATCTTGTCGAAAACGATCTTGACCGGAACGCGCTGCACGACCTTCACGAAGTTTCCGGTTGCGTTCTCGGCCGGCAGGAGGCTGAACGCGGTTCCAGACCCGGATTGAATGCTGTCGACATGGCCTTTGAACGTGCGGTTAGGGTAAGCATCGACGTGGATATCGACGCTCTGTCCGGGACGAAGCTCGTAAATTGCGGTTTCGCGGAAATTGGCGACGACCCATTTCTCCGTGGGCACGATGGTCATGAGGCTCTGGCCAGCCTGCGCGAACTCTCCTTTTGAAGCGGTCAATTGCGCGACCGTTCCAGCTTGCTCGGCTTTGACAACCGTATAAGAAAGGTTCAGCTGGGCCTGATCGCGCTCGGCCTTCGCTTGATCGATCGTGGCCTCAGCGCTTAGCCGCTGCGCTTTGTATGCGGCCAATTGCTTTTGCGCGGCGATTAGAGCTTCCTTCGCCCTATCGGCAGTGGCCTGCGCCTGCAAAAGCTGCGAATGGGTCTGCTGCGCGGTCTGTACGGTGCCGGCGCCGGTTTTAACGAGCGCCTGCGCGCGGTCATTCTCCTCTACCGCGAATCTCAGGGCCGCTTCCGCGTCGCTGATCTGTGCCTGGGCTTGCCCGATCTGCGCCTGCTGGCCTGCGATTTCAGCGTCGATATTGGGAATCGCAGCCCTGGCCTGCTCAAGGGTGGCCTCGGCCTGAGCCAGCAGGGCCTGGTAGTCGCGGGGGTCGATAATCGCCAGCGTCTCGCCAGCGTTGACGCTTTGATTGTCGGTTACGGGGACGTCCTCAATGTAGCCCGAGACCTTAGCGCTCGCGTTGTAGAACCGGGCCTCGATGTAGGCGTCCTCGGTCGTTACGTATTGGCTCGAAATCGTCCACCAGTCATAGCCGGCGGCGGCAACCGCAACAACGGCCGCGGCGGCCAGCAGCGTCAGGAGGGGGCGCCGGCGGATAAAGCCCTTTCTGGGGGCGCCACCTTCTCCCGCGCCGGCGGTGTCGCTCTGGCGCTCCGCGAACGAAGGCGCGGCGGGTTTTTCGCGTTCCGGCCTTTCCTGCTGTGCTTCCAGCTTCCCTTTTGCATCGGGGGCGCCGGCACGCCGCTCCTCCACTGTTTCCATGATCGCACTCCCGCTTCCTACATGAAGCGAAGATGACGGCTAAGGTTCCAGCGGGAGGCTGACGCTGGGCGGTTCGGGAGAACTCTAATCCGCCGCCTGCTGGATGGGAATGCGGACAACCGCCTTCAGCCCTCCGAGCACGCTGTCGCCGAGGGTGATGTCGCCGCCGTGCCCGCGAACGATGTCGCGGGCGATGGCGAGGCCGAGGCCGGAGCTCTTGACGTTCTGGTTGCGGGCCTTGTTGAGGCTGTGAAAAGGCCGGAACACCTCCTCGCGTTTGTCCGCCGGGATGCCGGGGCCGTTATCCTCAACCGTGATCGTGAGCCAGCCCTTGGATCTCAGCGCCCGGATCGAGACCGTGCTGGCAAAGCGCGAGGCATTGGAGACGAGGTTCACGATAGAGCGTTTGAAGGCGTTGCGCCTAAGCGCCACTACAAGCGGGTCCTGCCGCACCTCAAGCTTGACCGTCTTACCGTGGGCTGAAGCTCCGGCTTGCACCTCCTCCAGCAGGCGCTTCACGTTCGCCCGCCGCACCGATTCGCCGGAATCCCCTTTGGCAAAGGCCATATAGTCTTCCAGCATTTCCTGCATCTCGTCCACGTCGCGCTTCAAGCTGTCGATATGATGGCCTTGCATCATCGCCAGTTGCAGGCGGAAACGGGTCAGGATTGTCCTCAAGTCGTGGCTCACACCCGCAAGCATGATCGTACGCTGCTCCACGTGGCGTTCGATCCGGTCCCGCATTTCGAGGAACGCTTGCGCGGCAAGCCGCACCTCGCGCGCCCCGCGAACTTTGAAATCGGGAGGTGCCGGCCTGCCACGGCCAAACCTGTCGGCGGCATCGGCAAGCGATTGAATGGGCCGGATCTGATTGCGCAGGAACAGGATAGCGACGATGAGAAGAACGGCTGAGGAGGCAACCATCCAAACGAGGAAAATGTGGGTGTTGGAGGGCACGAGCTGCGCCCGCGGTGCGAGCACCCGCATCACCGTGCCGTCGAGTTTGATCCTGATGTCGACATGTCCCGACGATCCAACCGTGTCGATCCAGTACGGCCTGCGGATGCGGCCGCGGATCTCAGCCGACAAGCGCCGGTCCAGAAGCGTGAAAAAAGGCCTCGACCTTGCGATAGGCAGCTCGTCCCCAGGCATGAAGCGCACGATCAGGCCGAGGTGATCGCGAGCCATGTCGCTAAGCCGGTCGAGTTCAGCGGGGCTATTCTTGGCCCAGCCGTATGCTGCGGCCAGCATGGCGATCTCTTGCGCGGTGGCAACCGAAAGCCGGCCCGTCACCACCTGGTAATGGCGGTCGAGGAAGACGAATGTCAAAATCGTCTGAAGGATGACGATAGGCGCAATGATGATGATCAGCGCCCGCGTATAGAGGCCCTTCGGCGCCCACGATCCGAAAGTTGCGCCAAGCCGGGCCAGCCGCCGCATGAGACGGCCAAGTCCGCCGCCACGCTCCGGCTGTATTCGCTCAGCACTTTCCAGCTTGGGAGCTGGAGCGGCAGAGACGCCTTCAGAGAGCTTTACGGAAATGGCCGCGCTCTCCGTTGCTAATCGAGGTAAAGGACATAGCCCTTGCCTCGCACGGTGTGCAAATAGACCGGATTTGCCGGGTCCGCTTCGATCTTCTGCCGCAAACGGTTGATCTGCACGTCGACGGCCCGCTCGTTCTCGTATTCGCCAAGCTTGGCGAGATCCTCGCGCGAGACTGGCTCGCCGCCCGAGAGCGCGAACTCGCGGAGCACCTCGCGCTCTTTATCCGTAAGGCGGATCGGTTCGTCGCCGCGCTTAAGCTCGTTGCGGCGCAAATCGAAGCAGAACGGCCCGAACCGGACCTCCCCGGCCTTGGCCTGCGGCGAAGAGCGCCGCTTCAGGATGTTTTGCAGCCTGAGCAGAAGCTCGCGCGGCTCGAACGGCTTCGGCATATAGTCGTCGACGCCAAGCTCCAGCCCTTTTATGCGATGCTCGGGCTCGGACCTGGCAGTCAGCATCAGGATCGGCACGTCGGACTCCTTCCGGAGCCTTTCGGCAACTTCGAAGCCGCTTTCGCCGGGCATCATGACGTCGAGAACGATGCAGTCGAAGGCGAGCCCCTCCATTTGCGCGCGCGCCGAAGCCCCGTTCTCCGCTTGCGTCACCCGGAAGCCGTTCTGGCGCAGATAACTGCCGAGAAGGTCGCGGATGCGTTCGTCGTCGTCGACCACGAGCAGGTGCGGGGCGTCGTCGGGCAAATTGGACTTTTCGATATCGAGCGTTGTCATGGCTGTCATGCTTCCATGCTAAGGCTACACTTTTAGGGCGATTGCGCGGACAAGGCAACGTCTCAATCGACGTTTCATCGCCCTCCCGTTAAATCCGCATTAACCCTTTTTTTTCCGGTTTTCACGGCGGTTTTGCACAACGCGCGGCTGGGGTGGGGGCGCCAAAGACCGCAAAATGGACGTAGCGATATTGACACGCTTTGCTCCACTCTTTAGCTATTCAATAGCCGGAATGCCGCCGCGCGCGTTACGCGCCGCGGGTGAATTCTCAAGAAACAAGATCGAAGCATCGGAGATAGCCATGTCATTCGTTCCATATGACCAACGGGATGGGTTCATTTGGATGGATGGCGCGCTGGTGCCGTGGCGCGATGCGAAAGTGCATATATTGACCCACGCCCTCCATTACGGCAGTGCCGTATTCGAAGGCGCACGCATTTATGACGGCGAGGTCTTTGCGTCCACGCAGCACAGCGAGCGGCTGCATGCCTCTGCCAAGATCATCGGCTTCGAAGTTCCTTACACGGTGGCGCAACTCGACCAAGCGTACCTCGATACCATCAAGGCGCAGGGGCTGGTGGACGGCTATCTCCGCCCAATCGCCTGGCGGGGCGCCGAAGAAATGGGCGTTGCGGCGAAGAATACGAAGATCCACGTTGCTGTCGCCTGCTGGCATTGGGGCTCCTACTTCCCCGAAGAGGAGCGGCTCAAGGGCATCCGCCTGCGCTGGGCGGACTACCGGCGGCCCGATCCGATGACCGCGCCGAGCCGCGCGAAGGCGGCGGGCCTGTATATGATCTGCACGATCGAGAAGCACAAATCGATCGACGAAGGTTATGCCGATGCGCTCATGCTCGACTGGCAGGGGCGCGTCGCGGAGGCAACCGGTGCGAATGTGTTCTTTGTGAAGGATGGCAAGCTGCACACGCCCTTGGCCGATTGCTTCCTGGACGGCATCACGCGCCGGACGGTGATCGCGCTTGCCAAGAAACGCGGCATCGAGGTGATCGAGCGGCGGATCGCGCCTGAGGAACTGGCGGATTTCGAGCAATGCTTCCTGACCGGCTCCGCGGCCGAGGTGACACCGGTCTCCGAGATCGGGCAATACCGCTTCACGCCGGGCGAGATCACCAAAACGCTGATGGCCGACTACAGCGCCGGTACGCGCTCGAAGCACGCCGCCGCTGAGTAAGCGTATAGCCGGTCAATCCTGCTTTGCACGCCGGTCTACATACTCGCGGGGCGACCGATTGATGCTGGTTTGATAACTTTGCCATCGCCGGTGCGATGCGGGCGCATTTCTCCGCCCGTCATCGCGAGGCGGCTCTTGCCGCCGTGGCGATCCACGGCAAAATCGCAAACTTGAGTTCTGGATCGCTTCCGGCCGCGCTACGCTCGCCGTCGCAATGACGGTAATCCCGATCCACGCGCCGCTCAACCCTTGGGCGAGGTCCTTTGCTCCATGGCCTCCGCCGGGGGCAAGCCCCCTTTGTTCGGCCGCTTCGCCGATTTCGAGCGGCAGGCGAAGAGCGGCTCTAACGAGCAATGCGCCGGCCGCGCCCAGGGCGCTTGGGTTGCTCCTTCTTCTTTTGTGCCGGCTTCTTTCGAACGGGTTCCTGGATCGGCTCGCACTGAATCTCCCCTTCAAGCTGCGACGGATCGCGCTGGCGGGCGCGGTAGCGCTTACCGCAATATTCAAATTCCAGGGGAGTGCCGCCTTGGGGCAGTCTCCG
>JBKQNN010000401.1:0-13296 GCA_052145975.1 Rhodomicrobium sp.
TAGTGCTTTTATACCGTATCCGGTTGATCGCTTCGCATAACGCCCGCAAAAGCCCCCCTCACCCCAGCCCTCTCCCCAAGGGGAGAGGGAGCCCTATAACTTGCGCTGCGGATAATTCGGGCGTCCCTTCTCCCCTCGGGGAGAAGGACAGGATGAGGGGGGACTTCGTGAAGCAATCAACCGGTTTCCGTATAAGACGGCGCCGGCCCGCAACCGCGGTTATGCGCTAGGCTCTTCTGATGACGCCAGCGGCGGCTGTTTCACGGGTATCGATGCGTTCTCGATCGCTTTGACAAGGTCGGTGGGGCTGGCGATGTTCGGGAGTATCATGTCGTCCACCCCTGTGCCATGGACTACGATTTTGCCGAAGTCGAAGATCCGTCCAAGCAATCCTTGATGAAAATTGACCTCCTCGATGTTTTTTAACTGAAGTTCAGTGGTAGAGCGTGTGAGCCAGCCACGCTTCAGCACCAGCCGGTGATTGGTGACGGCGATTTCCGTCGTCCAGATGGGTTTCATCCGGACGGCCAGGACAGTAAGCCCGGCGGCGCAGACGGCCAGCAGAACCCACTTCATTATTTCGTCTGCATAAATTACGGCTCCAATAGCGAGAGCAAGAAAAAAGATTAGCGCGACCCAGGCAGCAACATAATACAAAGGATGGAAATGCGCCTGGTAGATGAGTTTTTCATTTTGGCCCAAGGACTCTTCGCTATATGCCATATCTGATACTCCAAATTTGAGCATGGTAATTTTGACTCTGCCAACAGATGAACGCTCTGGCTAGTAATATTTCCGTAATTTCTATTAGTCCCCACAGATGCTGGAACGATCACCTCAGCCGCGAGTTATCATTAATGAACCGTTACAACTCAAGCGCGTTCAGAAATGGAATACCAAATGCAGAAAATGCTTTTCGCTTTGACGGCAATCGGTTTGGCCGCGGCGCTTTCTATGGCCGGGAGTCAAAAAGCCGAAGCCGCATACATGGTTCCTGCATCGGTTGCACTAACCTCACCCGCCTCAGGCGTTGTTCTGGCGGACGAACACCGGGGTCGTTGGCGCTCATCGTGGCATCGCCGCCATCACGACCACGGCTACCGGTATGAAGGCTATCGCCAGGGATATTGACCCCAACAAACTCTCCTGCGCGCATTTGCCTCTAAGACCTTAATCCAGCGGTCTCCGGCGCCGGAGACCGCTTTTCCAACCGGCGGCAAGAAATGCCCTCGAAATCTGGCTGGGCAGTGCGCCCCGCTGTCGCTCAGCCCAGCCATCCTTCCCGTTTTGGCCAAAGCCAGCAAGTGCCCAGCCCAAACGGCTACCAACCGGCATCGTGCGTGAGGGGCCCCCGCACGATACTGATCGTTAACAATCATGCCCGGACGACGCTTGCTTAGGATAGATACGGAATCTGCTTATGCGGCGGCTGTGCGACGGCAGGCTCGTCGAGCCAGCCGGCGGCGAGGGCGATTTTGATCAGTGCGGACAGAGACTTAGCACAGGTTTTTCGCATGATTGCGGCACGATGATTGTCTACGGTGCGTTGGCTAATCCGCAAGTCTGCCGCGATGTTCTTGCTTGGGTGGCCGGCTAGAACCAGCTGAAGGATTTGACGCTGCCTGCCCGTGAGGCTCTCGACTTTTGCCGTTGCGGTTTGCCGGATTGAAGAGTGCTCAGGGTGTTCGGGAGAATAATTCAGAGCCCGCTCGATGCAATCCAGCAGCTCCTTGGGATTGGCGGGCTTTTGCAGGAAATCGAAGGCCCCGGCCTTCATTGCCTTGACCGCGATGGCGATGTCGCCATAGGCGGTAATCATGATGACGGGAAGGGACGCCTGCATTTTGTTTAGGCGCTCGATCAACTCAAGCCCCCCGATGCCGGGCATCCGCGCATCGGCGAGCAAGCACCCCCGCCGGCCGGGCGAATAAGCGTCCCAAAAAGAGGAGCCGCTGGCAAAAATCTCCGTGCGGTAGCCATGCATCTCCAACATATCCCGCATCGTCTCGCGGATTTCCCGGTCGTCGTCGGCGATAAAGACTGTTGGCGCACCGGTTTCCCGGCGGTTGGTGGTGAGCATGCCGGCGATATGGTGGATCAAGGTCCCCGCATCGGCCGGCTTATAAAGGTGAACATGGCCCTTATTGGCAATTTCAAGCAGCGTGGCCGCCGAGATGTCGCCGGTCAGCATAATCACGGGTATTTTCCGCGCCGAGGCTTCCTCGATCTTGCCCGCAATTTCTAACCCGTTTGGCCCAGGCAAATTATAATCGGCGACGATCAAATCCAAACTCACACCGTGTTGCGCGGCGATAGCGAGAGCTTGGGGGCCATCGGAAGCAGCGAACGTGCGATAATTGCGGCTGTTCAAAAGCAGTGTGAGCGTCTCGCGGACTTCTGCATCGTCTTCCACGATCAAAATAGCTTGTGCCTGCGCTTGTGCCTGCGCTTGTGCCTGCGCTTGTGCCTGCGCTTGTGCCTGCGCTTGCCCAGCAAGCGCGGGCACAAGCGGCACCTCCACGGCAAAGACCGAGCCCCGGCCGAGGCGGGAGCGGACGCTGATAGGCGCTTCGAGCAGATCCGCGATGCGCTGAACAATCGCAAGACCGAGGCCAAGCCCCTTCGCACGTGTCCCGGCGGAATTATCGAGCTGATGAAACTCCTTGAAAATCGCGCTGAACTCAGTTTCCGGTATGCCGGTCCCAGTATCCCAGACTTCAATGCTTAAGCGCTCGCCGCGCCGCCGGCAGCCGAGAAGAACTTTGCCTTGGCTCGTATATTTGGTTGCGTTGGACAGCATGTTGCGAAGGATCTGCTCCAACAGCCGCGGATCGGTGCGCACCGTCATGCGGCAAGGAACCACGCGCAAGCTCAAGCCGGCATCGGCGGCATGAATGTCAAATTCGTCCTGCAAGTGCTTGAGGAGATCGCCGATGGCGAAGTCGCAAAGCTTCGGCTTCACAACGCCCGCTTCGAGCTGGTTGATGTCGAGAAGCTTGTCCAGCAAGCCCGACATGGTCCCGATTGTCTTATCGAGCCGTTCGATCAGTTGCGAGGCGCCGGGATTCGAAACACCATCGGCCAGCATGGCTTGCAGCAAGCTGAGCGTTTGCAGCGGCTGGCGCAAATCGTGGCTGGCCGCCGCGAGAAAGCGCGATTTTCCGAGGTTGGCGCGCTCTGCCTCCTGCTTGGCGGCGGCAAGTGCTTCAGATTCGAGCTTCGCATCCGTGATGTCGTCGATGGAAATCAGTATTCTGGGACGTTCGGACGGTCCCGCAACGATCCGCCGGGCACTAAAGAGGAATGTGCGCAGCCCGAGGTTTGGCAGATCGATACCAACCTCGTAATCCTCGATCGCGCTTCCTTCCTTGGTAGCCTCTAAGAAATCCACCAGGGCTTCCGGCTGGCGCCTCGCGCCAAGCGTGAACGGCCTGCCTATGCTGTCTTCCGGCGTCACACCGAAAACTTTGAAGTAAGAGGCGCTTGCCGACACGATGCGCAAATCCTCATCGAGCACGGCGAGCGGCTGCTTGACAGTCGCGATGATGCTTTCGGCGTAAGCCTTCGCCGCCTCGATCTTCCGCTCCGCCGCCTTCATTTCGGAAATCCGGGCGAAGGTGATGACCACGCCGCCGACCGTGCCGCCGTCGTTCCGGTAGGGCAGGATGCCGCGGATATACCAATTGCCATCCTGGCTTTCGATCTCGCGCCGCATCGGGGTGAGATCGGAAAGCACCGCGCGTGCATCCTGGAGCAGCGTTGTGTCGTCGAAGCGTGGCGCCAGATCGGCGATAGGGCGTCCGATGTCGACGCCGGAAACGCCGAAAAAGGACTTCGCCGCCGGCGTAAAAAAACGGATCTTGAACGCGCTATCGAGGAACAGTGTGGCGACATCCGAGCTGTTCAGGATGTTCTCCAAGTCGGCGGCCGTGGCGCGCTGCTGCTCTAAGCTTTCCTGGAGCTGGGCGTTGAGGGCCGTCAATTCCTCGTTGAGGGCTTGCAGTTCCTCCTTCGAGGTCTCCAGCTCCTCATTGGCCGACTGGAACTCCTCGTTTATGGAAAGGGCTTCTTCGTTGACGGCCCGCAGGTCTTCATTGGTGATTTCGAGATCGCGGATTACCGCATTCAGCTCTTTGTGCGTCGCATCGAGTTCCTGCTCTAGTTGGAGAACGCGCGAGGTGTTCTCCGGAGGCGCGTTCGCGTCAGCGGCACGCGCGGCGGGCTCGCGCTCCTCGACAAAACTGACAAGGAACATGTCTTCGGCGGGAACCGGCTGGACGGCGATTTCGACGCTGTACGCTATGCCATCGCGACGAATTTGGGCGCCCGGTTTCGAGGCCGGCAAGCCGGTATCCCGGGCCTTTTCCAGCGCCGCCCGGAGGTTAGGCCGAAGCCCATCCCGCGCCATGACTAGGATGTTCCGGTTGGCTTCGCCTGGAGCGACTTGCAGATAGCGGTCGACGGCCCCGGAGTAGAACAAAGCTTCATATTTTTTGTCGACCAGGACGGAAGGCGGCGCGAAAGCCTCCAGCAAATGCTTCGAGGCAAGATCCTCAAAATTGACGCGGGTTGCCATTCTCCGGAAGGCGGGAGCCGCAGCTGGGGCCAGGCGCTCTCTCAGCGTGGTGCTCGCACGAAAATCGACTTCGCCAGGACGGCCGGCGCTTAGATGGCGGTAGACCCTTTGCTCTTTGTTGAGCGGTTCGAAGCGCTCCGCGAATTTGCCAACCGTCTCGGACCGGCCAAGAAAAAGCACGCCTCCCGCACGCAGAGCGAAATGAAACAGCGAAAGGATTTGCTCTTGGGCGCTGGGCCGCAGATAGATCAAAAGGTTCCGGCAGGAAATGAGATCGAGCCGCGAGAACGGCGGGTCGGCGAGCAGGTCCTGGACCGTGAACACCACGGTTTCGCGCAAATCGCGCACTACCCGGTATCCCGTGCCTTCCTTCGAAAAAAAACGGGCCAGGCGCGTCCCGGCCACTCGTGCTGTGGTTTCAGGTCCATAAAGGCCAGCGCGGGCAAACGCGACGGACCGGGCATCGACATCGGATGCAAAGACCTGAAGCTTGATGTTGTGCTTCGAAGCCTCGATTGCTTCCAGAAAAAGCACAGTGAGCGAATAGACTTCCTCACCGGTGCTGCAGCCGGGCACCCAAATGCGCAGCGGCCGGTCAAGAGGCTGTTCCGAGACCATATCCGGGATAACGCTTGCCGCAAGCGCCTCGAAAGCTGCGGAATCACGAAAGAACTCGGTTACATTGATGAGGAGGTCGTGACCGAGGCTGTCGAGTTCGGCGGGATCGGATCTTAGCCTTTCCACGTAACGGGCAGCGTCCGCGATGCCGGCCATCGCCATGCGCCGCTCGATCCGGCGCTCCAATGTCCCCGTCTTGTAGAGAGAGAAATCCTGATGGGTCTTCTGCCTGACAAGATTGAGAATCTGCAGGAAACCGTTTTCGGTTTCGCCATTGGCGTCCGGTTTCGCGGCGGAAGGCAGAGCGCAAATGCCGGCGGCGCGACTAATGAGCGCGGCTGGAATTCCGGCGACAGGCAAGGTGCGATCCGCCTGTCCGGTCTTGATCGCGCTTTTCGGCATGCCATCGAAAGCTGCCTCCGAAGGGTCCTGGACGATGACGAACCCGCCCCTTTTCTTCACCGCTTTGAGCCCCTCGCTCCCATCCGTTCCCGTGCCGGACAGCACAACGCAAATGGCGCGCTCGCCGCAATCTTCCGCCAGCGAGCGCAGAAAAAAATCGAAAGCCAACCGTGCGCCGTGACGCTCCGCTGGCTCGGAAAGATGCAACTTTCCCTGAGTGACAGCGAGCGAGACGCCCGGCGGAATGAGATAGACATGGTTCGGCTCGATCCTGGCACCCTCGGCCGCCGGCCTCACGGGCATCGCTGTGTGGCTCGACAGAAGTTCGGCCATCAAGCTCGCGTGGAGAGGATCGAGATGCTGAATGAGGACAAAGGCCATGCCCGTGCCGGGCGGCAACGCGGCGAGCAGCGCCTTGAAAGCGTCGAGACCGCCAGCCGATGCGCCAATGCCTACAATTGGAAACCGGTGCGGCGCAGACCAAGCCGTGCCATTTGCCAGATCGATTGGCGTAGCAGCCGCATCGCTTTCATCCGGTGCTGCGTCGCGTTGCGACGGCATGTCAATATCCCTTCCGTCCTAGCAGGGCGGACCCGCAACAAAAACATGTCATATCATAATTGCAATCGTAAGGATGCGGAATCTTATTTTCCGGTGGGCATGAGTAGTTTCCGAATCTTTGAGTCTCTCGCTTTATTGGCTAAGCTGAGGCGGAGGGCTTCAGTGACCTTATCGGAGGGATTACGTCTAATATTCTAGCGAAGCCCCTTATTGAAACCGATGTGCTCATCGAGTTCAAGGATGGCCGGGCAGCCAGCCGAGAAAGCTGAGAGGTTTCAAGAGCGCGGCCGGTAATACAAATCTGTCCGCATCTTCAAGGGCACAATATAACTGAGAGGGGACCATGGCGACAGTGGCAACAGACAATGGCCGGTCCGTTATAGTTGCAGATGAGGAACTCATGCTGCTGCTCGCGGACATGCTTGAGAAGATGGAGTTGGTCGAAGCCAAATTGATGCAGCTCCGCCGGCAAGGTTCCTTTCCAAGCGCTATAGGCGCGGATGCATACGGCGCCACCAGCACGGTGGACAGTACCAAAAGCGCCGCACGGGAGTTTGCAATAAAGGCCGTCGATGTAGCAAAGGAAGCGGTTCTATTTTGCGCCCGCTTTGACGATGCCTACTGCTGCTTGAAACCCCGGGGGGTGCTGGAGCACTAGAGCCTGTCCGCTTCTGACGGAATTAAAAGCGGCGTAACAGGGGCAAAAGCCCGGGCAGACAAATGCCGGTGCGCCGATGTACGAGCGTCATTCCCGCGAAGGCGGGAATCCATTTCAGCCACTAGAACAAGACCTTAGCGTGGGTCCCCGCCTTCGCGGGGACGACGCTGCGGTGAACTGCTTACCTGCCCGGACTTTTGTCCTTATTACGCCGCACGCAACTCGCTTTTGCTTTCGCCGCCTCACACCAATCGCCGTAAGTTTTGACCGTTCTCCGTCATTGCGAGCGCAGCGAAGCAATCCAGGCAACATCGGTTTGCGCGGTCGCTTCTGGATCGCCGCGGCGGCCGGGGCCGCCTCGCGATGACGATACGCGGGGATTATTTTCGCAAGCTGGGCGTGAGTAGTTTCCGAGTCTACGGCCACATCCTCTCAATCGGTTAAGCTATATGAACAATGCCTTTACCATGCGATGTGGTATCGGCCTAAATGTAAAGCGAGGGTCGCCCTATGCGTAAGGCTATAGCAGCTGCGGCATTTATGTCGCTCATGATGTGTTCGGCAGCGAGCGCGAACACGATTTCATCCGCCACATCCGATGGCGGACTAAAGGCAGTCGCTGCCTCCGAGGTTATCCAAGTCGGCGGTAGAGGCGGCAGCGGACGCGGTATGTCCTCTAGAGGCGGCGCGCGCGGTATGTCCGCTATGAGAGGACGCAGTTATTCCGCCGGAAGCAGAGGTTACCACCGCGGACACCGTGGCCGGGGTTACGGATATGGTGGTGGCGGTTATGGATATGGCGGCGACTGGGGCTACGGCACTTGCGGGTGGGTTGGTCCGCTCTGGGTCTGCCCATAACCCATGCAAAATTCCCGGAGGCCAGAGCGATATCTCTCCGGTGAGAGCCGCCGCCGAGGCCTCTGAGCGTCAAACTCTGCCGCGCATTCCGCGCATTATGAGTTGAGCGGCCGGAACAGTGTTTTTGCCTCACTACGAAACATGCTCCGGGGCCTTCCAGCAGGATGGCCGCCGGAGCATTGCAATTCCACGAAAGGAGAACGCTCCATGCCATTAGGGACAATTCTTGTTATCATCCTCATTATTTTCCTGCTCGGCGGCTTCAGCGGCCGCTTCGGCGGCTATGGCTATGGCTTCGGTCACGGCGGCGTCGGTCTTATCGGCCTCATCTTGATCGTCGTTCTCGTTCTTGTGGTGCTCGGGCGGATCTGATGGCCGCATGAGCCGTCTTCGCGAGCATTTGGAGCACCACCTTCCCGGCCGCATCGGGTGGATGAGAGCGGCGGTGCCCGGAGCCAACGAAGGCATCATCTCGACCGCAAGCCTGATCGCCGGCGTTGGCGCGCCGTCCGCGAAGCAGAGCGATGTTTCGATCGCCGGTGTCGCAGAGCTGGTGGCTGGCGCCATGTCGATGGCCGCATTCTGCGGGCCACAGTCCGCGTGTCATTTTGGGGCGCGCTGGCCTTGGGCGTCACGGCCGGTATCGGAAAAGTCTTCGGCACCATTGTCTGACGATCGCGGCCACCTGTTGCCGGGCCGCCGCTCAACCCGAAAAGCCCCGAAGCGGGTTATCCGTAAAACAACAAGCGAGGATGCCATGAAACCAACCCGCACCTGGATCGTGATTGCCGATGGGTCTCGCGCCCATATCCTGCTGAATGAAGGGCCCGATAAGGGGCTGAATTTCGTTCCGGGCACGGATTTTCGCCACCCCACGCCTCCGAACCGGGAGATTTACGCCGAGCGGCCCGGCAGAACCCATGAATCGGTGGGCGTCTCCCGTTCGGCAGAGGATCGCAACGATGCACACGCTCAGCAAAAGGAGGAGTTCGTTCAAACGCTGATCACGTTTCTGAGAGAAAAGCTTTCCATGAAAGACTTCGATCGCTGGGTACTTGTGGCGCCTCCTGAAATCCTCAGCGATTTTCGCCAGCATCTGGACCCTACGCTCAAGCATGCATTGGCCGGCGAACTGGCAAAGGACCTAACGAAAACCCCGTCCGACAAGATTCTCGCCCATTTGCATGGCGTGTTGCCCATCTGATCTTTGCGAACTCGTTTGAGTATTTTCCGAGTCTATGGGCTGCGTCTTCCATCGCCTAAGATAAAACTACCGTAAAAATGAGAGGCGATGTTTATGCGTAATATCTCAGAAGAGCGTTTTATCGCAACCAAGGCGCTGATCCAGTTCGAGGATGGCCCTCTGTCCCTTTGCATTCCGCGCGGCGCGACACTGGGCGATGTTTCGGAGAAGCTGCACAACATTTGCAAATGGCATCGAGGCGGGGCTCTTACCATCGACGTGCGTTTCGGCGCAGCGAACGGGAGCGGCCGCGCCTACGCGCATCCCACCGTATCCTTCTCGAATTCTCAACAGAGCGCATCCCCGGCTATGTCCCGGTAAGGCCTTCGTGCGCACCCCGCAAGAAAGCGAAGCACATGCCAGTAAATGCTCAAGCCGATTCCGCTAGCGCCATCCTTGCCGAAATCCCGCGCCTGCGGGCCTACGCCCGGCTGATGACAAACGATCGATCCGAAGCGGACCGGGAGGTCGAAGAAGCTCTGAATTGCGTATTAGCCAATGACATCCGCTGGAGCGGCGGGGCTCAACTGCGTGTCGCGCTCTTTAAAATCCTGCGTGGCCTTCTCGCCCGCGATCGCCGCCCGGCGCTCCTTCAAGGAGTCCGTGACGCATACGGCATTTTTTGCTGCTCATTCGCCGCAATTGGCCGAACGGACACCAGGGACCGCGCGGTGACAGACGTCGGCCCCGCACTCTTGCAGCTGGGTTTTGAGGACCGTGAAGCGATGATTCTGTTCGCGGCTGCGGGATTCCAGGATCTGGAGATCGCCGAAATCTGCGGATGTGCGCGGGAGGCCGTCAAAGAACGGGTGCAAAACGGCCGCGCACGGCTTGCGGAACTCTTAGGCGTGGAATTTGCCGATGACCTCAACCCGGTGCTGGCTCCGGCTGCTGCTTCGGAAGCTGGGGATGCGAACGTTATGAGTCCCGTGTGATAATGCGCTCTTGAGGTGGGACCCGATCAAGGCACTCCAACATGGGCCAGTTCAACGGTCTTTCGGCCGGCCATGCTTCCGATCGTAACAAACGAGTAGCCCGGAGGCGCATTGACTCTTTCAGTGAGCAAGCGGCCAGCGCGCCCAGGCGGTGGAGCACGTCGCCGGCCCGATATGTTCCTGCGCATCCGGCGGCCAAAGCATTGTGCGAATGTGCAGCGCTCCGCAGCGTCCCTGCATGCATTCTGTTAATATTATCAACAAATTTTCAAAGATATAGCGCAGCGTGAAGTTTGGTCGCAGGGCATTGCAAGTGCCTATTTCACAAGGGTTTTTTCCATTCCGGCTCGCGATTGCCTTGCCATCCCTGCAATCCGGGAGCGGTAAGGGTTGGCAGTTGCATACTTGGGTTGGTGGCATTCGCTTCCGTGTTCCAGTTCATTCGACGCACGAAGTATGCGTCAGGAAGCTAAGGGCAAGAAAACCTAAAACGAGTTGACGCTTTGCGTTGTGTGCAAAAGTTCCCGCCGAATGCGTTGCATCCAGATTTTGAGCTGAACGCTGGATTTATTTCTAGCGGGCATCTTACCACTGTTCGACAGCGCAACAAATTACTGCGCGGCGCCGGTCTGCGCCCGGCACGTTCAGGTATCGTGCTTTTTCTTTTGCTGGTTGCAGCTTCGCTCTCCGGCGGGTGCGGCCCGAGTATCCTCGGGCAGAGTTTTTCATCTGGCACCGTCGAGGGCGGCCAAGAATCTGCGGATGCCGGTCTCCAAAAGGTAAACTCGCTGCGAAAACAGTCTCGATCCGGTTCCGCACCGGCCATCGCCGAGCTTAGGCGCGCCGAAGAGGAAGCCGCAACCCGCTACTTGGTTGCGGGCACCGAGGCCAGGTTTGCCGACAATCTCGATGAAGCCGTGCGGTTATTCGAGCTGGGCCTTTCGGCTCAGCCGGCAAATTTGGCCCTGAACGAGGCTAGGGCTGCCACTTTGAAGCGAAAAGAGGTGCTCAAGCTCTCCGCCAACGCCGAGCGCGCTAGAGTAGCGGGCGATACCGGATTGGCGCAGGCGCTTTACCGGAAGGCCGAGTTTATAGACACAGGCAATGCCACTGTTTTGGCCGCTCTTCGAGAGATGGACCAGGAGGCTGAGCGGCGCGGCGAAAAATACGCGATCAAGGCGTTCGAGTCGCGCGCGCCATTGGAACTGAACTTCCGAGGCGCCAAGTTGAAGGATGTCCTGATGGTCATCGCCAAGCCTTACAACCTCAATTTTGTCTTCGATGCCACGGTGGGAGATGTCGAGATAAGCGTTAGCGCGAGACAATTGACCTTCTATCAAGCCTTGAATTTGCTTCTGCAATCGGGGGATTGCTTTTACAAGGTGATCGGACAGAACTCTATCCTCGTTGCAAAGAACGATAAAAAGAAGAAATACACAGACCTCTATTTTAAGACTTTCTATTTGCAGACGGTCAGAGCCGAGAAAATGGCAGAGATCTTGGCCTCTACCATGCAACTCAAGACGGTCATTCCCGACAAGACGCTAAACACCGTTCAGATCAGGGCCAACCGCGAGACGCTCAAAATAGCCGAGCGGGTAATCGCGGTGCACGACAGCGCACGCGCGCAAATCGTGCTCGATGTCGAAGTTCTTGAAGTGGATCGCACAAAATCGAGGGAACTTGGGATCGACTACGGTTCTCAGATCACCGCGCAGATTCCGCAAACCAATCTGCTCGCAGCGATACAAGGGCCTGCGCAGGTATTTAATGCCGCAGCTGTTACAATACCCACAACCACGCTCAACTACCTCAAGAACGACGTAGACACCAAGACTCTGGCCAAGCCCCGGATTCGAACGGTCGATGGCGAAGCCGCCACGATTCACGTGGGGGATAAAGTCCCGCTGCGCTCGGCGTCGATCCAGCAAGCGACGGGTCAGTCCCAGACCACCTTCGAATATCACGATGTCGGCATAAAAATCCAAGTTCTGCCGAGGCTTGGCGACGGCGGCTCAGTTGCTGTCGAACTCAAACTCGAGGTGAGTTCTATCGGCCAGAATCTCGGCACGGCAGCGCAGCCCGCCTACAGCATAAGCACTAGAAATGCCGATACGCATCTCATCTTGCAGGACGGCGAGGCGGCGATATTGGGCGGCTTCATCCAGGATGGCGACCAGCGAGCCTTAAGCGAGGTACCGGGCGCGAGCAGTTTGGGGGTCGTGGGCCGCCTGTTCGCCGCCAACAGCGACACGATCGCCCGGACCGAGATCGTAATGACCGTCACCGCGCATGTGGTTCGGCAGCCAGGGGAGCCATCCGCCACTGACTCCGATTTCTATAGCGGAAGCCAGGACGATTTCACGACTGAAGATCCATATGGCTACCTGAAGCGATCTCCCGAATCCGGCGGGCCGCTGCGCTATCGCCTAGGTCCCAAAGGGACGCAGCAAGCGGCCTACGCGGAGCCCGCGGCCCCGATTGCGGACGCCGGCGATCCTGCCCTCCAGCCAGCGCCCCCTGCCCCGCCCCCAGCCAAACGGCCTCAGCTTATCTTCGGAACGGAGCTCTATAGCGTCGATCAAGGAGGCCGCGTCGTGATCGAAGTTCGCGGGCGCAATCTGGACGCAGTCAAGCAGTTTACCACGAGCGTTCTATTCAACCCAAGCAAGCTGGCGTTGGAAGAAGGCGAAGACGGCCGTACCGGCGGGCAAGTTAAAGCCGAGGGAAGCACCGCTGGCGTCTTAAGGTTGACGGTCGCGCCGCCAAAAAACAACGGCTCCGATGTGCTGATCGCAAAGCTGGTGCTGCAAGGCAAAGAGAAAGGGCTCTCTTATCTGCTGCTGAACAATTCGGACTCGGTATTGGACAAATCCGGCAATGTCATCGGCATGGAGCTTGGCAACTCAAAGCTTGAGGTTCGCTAGTATGTGCAGGAGTTAGAAATGCCACCGGCCCTTATCGTTCGGCGCGACTTTAGCCCCGAGGAGCTCATTGGCATGGCGGAATGCGCCAGCGACCCAGGATTCGCCCGAAGGCTCAGAGCGATCGCCGCGATCCTGCGCGGAGCGAGCCGCAACGAGGCCGCATATATCGGCGGCATGGAACGCCAAACCCTCAGGGACTGGGTTGAACGTTACAACGGCGGTGGGCCAGATGCGCTTTCCCGGAGGAAACCTTCGGGGCGTCCCGCAAAACTGACGCTGAGCCAAAGAAAGGCGCTTGCTGCATTGGTTTTGGCGGGTCCTGGTCCGGCGCGGCACGAGGTTGCGCGATGGCGGCTATCGGACCTTGCGCCGGTGATCAAGCAGCGGTTTGGCGTGGTTCTTGACGAGGTAAGCATTGGGCGGGTGCTTCGGGGGCTTGGGTTCCGCTATATTGGGTCGGAGTGGCAATATCAAGACAACTGCAGGCTGCAATCGAAGAATTGAGCACGTTTTTTGCG
>JBKQNN010000402.1:0-6697 GCA_052145975.1 Rhodomicrobium sp.
AAGCGTTCCGCGCCCGCAGCGCGGCTCTGGACGACGCGGCGCTGCAGCGGCTTAAGGAGGCCACCGGGCGCACGATTTTCATGGCGGCGGGCGAGCAGCAGGCGGCCATCGAGGGGTATCGCAATCATGGCGTCTTCACCTACGCGCTGCTCGAAGGTTTCGCCAAGGCGGGCAGCGCCGGCACGGTGCAGCTTTACGATCTCGCCAATTATGTGCAGGACCGGGTGCCGGAGCTGAGCCGCGAGCTTAAGTCGTGCGAGGCGCGCGGGGCCCAGGAGTTCTGCCAGAAGCCCGTGGTGACGCTCGGGCATACGCCCAACTATCCGGTGCTGCCGCGCTACGCCAAGGTGCTCGCCATGCTGGGTGCCGGCGCGACGGAGATCGGCACCAAGCCGACGCATGTGGTGTCCGCCGCCACGGACTTGTTCGAGGCCGCGAACCGGGGCGGGGCGGTGAAACGGCAGCTGAAGCGCGGGGAGCTGGTCACGCAAATCAAGGCCGCGGGCGGCTGGGCCTATGTCGCAAAGGACGGCAAGGCGCTCGGTTACGTCGAAGAGGATAAGCTTATTCCGCTGAGCGATTAGTACCCAGAGCCCGTGCTCAGCACAGAGGTTACGCCCCTCACCCCAACCCTCTCCCCATGGGAGAGGGGGCAGGTCGCAATCGTTGAGAGGGCGTCCCCTCTCCCATGGGGAGAGGGACAGGGTGAGGGGCGTGACCTATGAATATGGCACCTCCTTCAGCGATACAGCGGGCGCGCCTGCACCGCGGGGCGCGGGGAACTTATTTTCCGCTTGCTTCATTGCAACATAGAACCCATTTTCGCGGTGGAATTTCAACATTCGCGGCAGCATGCTGCTGTTTAGGCGTTTCCTCGCGGCACATATCCAGGTAATAACAGACATGGCTATCTCGATCTTCGGCGGCGCTTCCGCCAAAAAGCCGGAAACGGCCGGCGATCTTATCAAAGAGACGACGACGCAGACTTTCGTTGCCGACGTTATCGAGCCGTCGCGGAAAGTTCCGGTGATCGTGGATTTCTGGGCGCCGTGGTGCGGGCCGTGCAAGCAGCTCACGCCGGTGCTTGAGAAGGTGGTGAAGGCTGCGCGCGGCGCCGTCCGGCTCGTCAAGATGAACATCGACGACCATCCGGAGGTCGCGGGGCAATTGGGCGTGCAGTCGATCCCCGCCGTGTTCGCCTTCAAGAACGGCCAGCCTGTCGACGGTTTCATGGGCGCGCTGCCGGAGAGCCAGGTGAAGGCGTTCATTCAGCGCCTGGTTGGCGCGGATGCGGCCGGGATGCCCGGCCTCGACGAGGCGAAGGCGGCGTTCGATGCAGGCGACGTGGGTGGGGCCGCGGCGCAGTTCGCAGCGATTTTGCAGGCCGATCCCGAGAACGTGGACGCCATTGGCGGCCTGGTGAAATGTTACATCGCGGCCGGGGATTACACCCGCGCTGGGCAGACGCTCGCGCTCGTTCCTCCGGCGAAGCAGACGGCGGAAGCTTATCTCAGCGCCAAGGCCGCACTGGAGCTTGCGAAGAAAGCCGGACCGAAGCCCGACATCGCCGCGCTTGAGCTGGCGGTTACCGCCAATCCGCGCGACTGGGATGCGCGTTTCAAACTGGCGATTGCGCTGAACGCAATGGGAAAGCGGCAGTCGGCGATGGACGAGCTGTTCGAGATCGTGCGCAAGGACCGGGCCTGGAACGACGACGCGGCCCGCAAGCAGTTGATCGAGTTTTTCGAGGCCTGGGGAGCGAAAGACGCGCTGACCCTGGCGGGGCGGCAGCGCTTGTCGTCGCTTTTGTTCGCTTGAAGCCGGATCGCGGCTGGGAGGCACTCTTGGGTATAACCGACAGGTACAGATCCGCGGCCGACCTTCCGGCCAGCATACCCGTGTTTCCGCTTCAAGGCTGCATTTTGCTTCCGCGCTCGAGCCTGCCGCTCAACGTATTCGAGCCGCGCTATCTGAGCATGGTCGACGATGTGATCGCGGGCAACCGGATCGTCGGCATTGTGCAGCCGCTCGGGAGCCAAGAAGAATCGCCGCAGTCCAAAGGGCACCCGCTCCGGCAAACGGGCTGCGCAGGGCGGCTTACCGCCTTTTCGGAAACCGAGGATGGGCGGCTCTTGGTCACTCTCACCGGCATCTGCCGCTTCGAAATTACGGGCGAGTCCAGGACCGCGAAACCCTATCGTATTTGCGACGCGAATTACGGCCCATATCTGAAGGACCTTGTGCGCGGCCACGGCCAGGATGCGGTCGATTGGCCGCGATTCCTGCATATCCTGAAGACGTATCTCAACGCCAGAAAACTCTCAGCCGACTGGGAAAGCATCCAGCGCTCGCCCACGGAGCCGCTCATAAACACGCTGGCCATGATCAGCCCCTATGGGTCCGAAGAGAAGCAGGCGCTCCTGGAAGCGCCCGATCTCAAGACCAGGGCGGAGATCCTTATGGCGCTGGCGGAGATGGAGATCGCCGCCCCGGACTCTGGCCCCGGGTCGAGCTTGCATTAAGGTCGAACGCAATGGACACCGCAAACACAAGAGAAGAGGCCGATCCGGCCCTCCTGCAAATACTCGTCTGCCCGGTCACGAAACAGCCGCTCACTTACGACCGCGAAGCGCAGGAGCTGATCAGCAAGGCCGCCGGGCTCGCCTATCCGATCCGCAAGGGCATCCCAATCATGTTGCCCGAGGAGGCGCGCAAGCTCAGCGATGACGGAACGCCCGCGTGAGCTGCTCCGCGGCCGTTATACCAGTTCCGGCTGATCGCTTCGCATAGCGCCCGCAAAAGACCCCCTCACCCTGTCCCTCTCCCCATGGGAGAGGGAACCCTCGAACTGCCGTCAGGGTTATTCAGGCGTCCCTTCTCCCATAGGGAGAAGGACAGGATGAGGGGTGGAACCCTTCGTATAATCAATGACCTACCGTCTATTTTAGCGCCTATGGGGTCAAGCCCGAAGGCATTTTGGGGCGTGGAGAATAACCTGCATTGGCCGCTCGATGTGGTGTTTCATGAAGACGATGCCCGAAGCCGCAAGAACCATGCACCGCAAAACCTTTCATTCATCCGCCGTATGGCGCTCGATATTCTTAACTCGCACCCCGATAAACGCTCCACGGCCAGAAAAATGAAGCTCGCAGCTTGGAGAAAAGAGTTCCTGTTCGAACTCCTTGCTTATATGCGATAGCCCTGGCTCTTCCGGCAAGACCGTCAGACTCCCGGCCTCAAGACCGGCGCTGAGATAGCCCGGTTGAAAGCCGGCGCCTCAGTCTTCAGCCGGCTTGTCCCTTGGTAAGAGACCGTCCTCGCCCTGATACGCCCCGCGGGAAATCCTGCCCCGTTGGCGGCTGGCGCTCCCGGGAATTCCCGCGGATAAGGCGTACTAGCCCGAAAGGCAGCTCCCAGCCGTTCGAGTACATTTCCGTAATGCCACGACAAGCCGGTTTTCTGGATCGCGGCGGCGCCTTCGCCGCCTCGCGATCGCGCCCCCGCCCCATTAAGCGCTCCAGGCGCCGCCGCCCGATGAAAAAACGGAACAAAAGGCGCGCCTTACTCGATATCCGCCGGGACGCCGCGGGCAAGCTCTGCTGAGTTCCGGCGCGCTCCGCAGGCAAGCTTAAGAGCGATGCGTTTCGCCCTCAAGAGAAGGAAGCCTAGTCATGTCAGCTATAAAAGCCAAGGATGGGACGAGGATTTACTATAAGGATTGGGGAAGCGGGCAACCGGTTGTCTTCAGCCATGGCTGGCCGTTATCGTCCGATGCGTTCGAGGACCAGATGTTCTTCCTGGCGTCGAAAGGCTACCGCTGCATCGCGCACGATAGGCGCGGACATGGCCGCTCTGCACAGCCCTGGTCCGGCAATGACATGGACGCCTATGCGGACGACCTGGCGGCACTGACCGAGGCGCTGAACCTGAAAGACGCGGTGCATGTAGGCCATTCGACAGGCGGCGGCGAAGTTGTGCGTTATATCGGCCGCCACGGCACCAGCCGCGTCGCCAAAGCCGTGCTGATTAGCGCCGTTCCGCCTTTGATGCTGAAGACTAAGGCGAACCCTGGCGGCAGCCCTATCGAAGCCTTCGACCAGCTCCGCGCCGCCGTGCTGGCAGACCGCTCGCAATTCTTCAAGGACCTGAGCATGCCCTTCTACGGCTACAACCGGCCCGGAGCGAAAATTTCGGAGGGCGTGCGCGCGTCCTTCTGGTTGCAGGCCATGCTTTGCGGTTTCCCCGCAGCCTATTTCTGCATCGAGGCTTTCTCCGAAACGGATATGACGGAGGACCTCAAAAAGATCGATGTGCCGGCCCTGATCCTGCACGGCGATGACGATCAGATCGTGCCGATAGCGGATTCCGCTCTGTTATCGGCGAAGCTCGTAAAGGGCGCCCAGCTCAAGGTCTACAAAGGAGCGCCGCACGGCATGTGCACAACGCATAAGAACGAGGTCAACGCAGACCTGCTAGCCTTTATCCAGGGATAGCCCCGAAGCCCTAAAGGGGCGCTGCAGGGCCCCGCGGCCCGCGGTTGCAGTTGTGCTGCCCGGTCCAAGCTCAAGAAGGTTTTACCGGCGGCCCCCCTTCTGAGAGCGTGTTAGAGGCTTTAGGCGAATGGCGCGCTGGGCAGGCCAAGATTATCCTCGGTAGACAGAACTTCACACGCATAGGATGTGAGGGCGCGGGGGATAACGCCATGTGGAATCAAGTATATAACCCGCTCGATAACGCGGTGCTGTCCACACTCGCCGCAGCACTGCCCGTAGCAACGCTACTTGGTCTCATTGCATCCAACAAGGTGAAGGCGCCTATCGCTGCGATTGCCGCACTGCTGGTCGCGATTGGCGTTGCGGTCTATGTCTTCACGATGCCGGTAGGCTTGGCGGTGCGCGCTAGCCTTCTTGGCGCGGCAATTGGTTTTTTTCCCATCGGCTGGATCATTCTCAATGTCATTTTTCTCTACCGGCTCACCGTTGAAAGAGGCGCATTTGCAACCCTGCAGCGGGCCATCGGCGGTGTGACGGCCGACCGGAGGCTGCAACTGCTTCTGATTGCCTTCTCCTTCGGTGCCTTTTTCGAAGGCGCCTCGGGCTTCGGAACGCCTGTTGCCGTAACGGGCGCGATCCTGATAGGGCTTGGCTTTTCCCCGCTTGCCGCCTCCGGCCTATCGCTGATCGCCAACACCGCGCCCGTGGCCTATGGCGCGCTCGGAACGCCGATTACCGGCCTTGCGCAGGTCACCGGCCTCGATCCCTATCTGCTGGGCGCCATGGTTGGCCGCCAGCTCCCCTTCTTTTCCCTTATCGTGCCCTTCTGGCTCATCTGGGTATTCGCCGGTCTTAGGGGCATGATCCAGATTTGGCCCGCCATTCTCGTCTGCGGCGTATCCTTTGCGGTTCCGCAATTTCTTGTCTCGAATTTCGTCAATCCTTGGATCGTGGACATCGTCGCTTCGCTGGTGTCCATGGCTTGCCTGATCTTGTTTATTCAGGTCTGGAAGCCGAAGAAGCTTTGGACCTCGCCCGCACTTCGCACGCACGACGCGTCGGCTGCCACGATGCCAAAGCCCGCGCCGGCGCCCACGGAGAAGCTGAGGGCTGGGCAGGTCTGGTTCGCGCTAATGCCGTGGATCGTCGTCTGCGTGGTCCTGCTCATCTGGGGCGGCGGCTGGTTCAAGGCGATGGTCAACCCAATCTCGACCTGGAACTATCCGGTGCCGGGCCTGCACAATTTGGTGCAAAAAATGCCGCCGGTGGCTGCAGTGCCTACCCCTGAGAAGGCGGTTTTCTCCCTCACCTGGCTATCTTATACCGGCTCCGGAATGCTGCTGGCGGCTCTGATTTCCGGCTTCCTGATGGGCTTTTCGCCTTGGCGATTGATCGTCGTCTACCTGAAGACGATCCGGCTCGTGGGCGCCTCGCTGGTGACGATTTCAGCCATGCTCGCAATCGGAACGCTCACGCGCTATTCCGGCATCGACGCCACGCTTGGCCTGGCCTTCGCAGCCACGGGCGTGCTTTATCCATTCTTCGGCACGCTGTTGGGCTGGCTCGGGGTTGCGCTGACTGGATCGGATACGGCATCGAACGTGCTGTTCGGCAACCTGCAGAAGATCACCTCCGAGCAACTGGGCCTGTCCTCGATCCTGATGAGCGCTGCCAATTCGTCGGGCGGCGTCATGGGCAAGATGATCGATGCCCAATCCATCGTCGTAGCCTCCACTGCGACTAACTGGTTCGGGCATGAAGGCTCGATCCTGCGCTTCGTGTTCTGGCACTCGATCCTGCTGGCGTGCCTCGTTGGCATCTTGGTGATGGCGCAGGCTTACCTGCTTCCCTGGATGATCGTGCATCCTTAAGGGGGGGAGCGCTGGCTTGAAATTACGTCAGCGCGAGACGCCAACGGCGCCGTGGCAATCCGGCGCAGCTTACACTGCGCTCGCACTTGCGGTCCCGGATCGCTTCGGCGGGGCGGCACGTCCGCAACGGGGCAGAAGCCTAATTCTTTTTATCTTCTCCTTGCTGGGCAGCGCTGTCTTCTTCTTTCGGGGCGTCCTTGACCGTGACCTCGCCCTTGGCGTTGATGGTCACGAGCGCGCCGATATCGGCGTTCGAATTACTGTCGTAGGTGGTGACGCGCCAGGTCACTTCGTTCTCGGTCCCGTCCTCTTCGACGGCCAAAAAGGCGTTCG
>JBKQNN010000403.1:0-3535 GCA_052145975.1 Rhodomicrobium sp.
CTTATCCGAGACCAGGTCATGGAAATAGAATTTATCTATGGAGATATTATATGGTTCGCTCCCGGTCTCGAAAGTTATCGTCGATCTTCTCATGAAGGTATCGCCCTTGGGCTGGAGAATATCGTCGTCCCCCAGGTCTAACTCGATGCCCGGAAAATGAAACGTCAAATCGGAATGGCGGATGCCAAAATCCATATATCTTTTTACCTCTTCTTGGGTCAACTCAGTCTTGTATTGGGTGCGGCCGAGATAGGTTATGGAGCCAATGTGTTCCTTGCCTTCTCCCAATTTTACAATCAAAGTGGGTTTTGGGCCCGGTGCGGCGTAATTCCTGATGGAAACAGACTGCATTCTTCCGGCCAACAGCCATCCGTGGTCGAAATGGACATCGTGTCTTGCCGGCTTCTTTCGGTCGGAGGATATCTCCTGCGCGACAATGGTGGCTCCTAACGCCTTCAGCAGCTTCACTATTTTATCGGTTATGTCGCTATATCTGTTGGAGTTGTAAAATTTTATCTGGGTGTTCGATCTCGCGATTAATTTAATTTCTTCTTTGTCAGACGGCATGGGGACTTTCCGGGGATGAAGGCTGACCGTTACGGCTGGATCTTGAGTGTGAGACCTTTAATCTAACTGGCGCTGGCAGCATTGCAAGGCGCCGCCTCCAAGGTTTCATCCGGTCGAATCGCGGTCTCTACGCGTCCCGGCTTGCTGCCCACTATATTGATCCTGTAGGCCCC
The DNA here is from genome assembly GCA_052145975.1 of Rhodomicrobium sp. Lineage (GTDB taxonomy): Bacteria > Pseudomonadota > Alphaproteobacteria > Rhizobiales > Rhodomicrobiaceae > Rhodomicrobium. The sequence continues at coordinate 741 of JBKQNN010000403.1, forward strand.
GTGGAGGGTCGAAAGCCCAGCCCAGGATGCGAAGAAAGCCCCACGGAACGGAAGCAAACAAAAAGGCTGTCGCTCCAAGGAAGAGCCCGGCAACGAATCCAAGCGTAGCCCTTTCGATAAACGGCATTCGGGAATGAGGGTCGTAGACAAACAGATAAGCGCCAAATATTCCTACCCCAACAATAAAGATAAGGCCGATTTTCCACCAAATTCTTGTTTCCAGACTCATCCCCGTGCCCCCCTTCGCCGCGCCTTCTTATTTATGGCGGCGAACCAACTTTATTCTACGGCTTGCCAGCGCGAATTATACGAAATCCGATTGAATAGTCCGCAACCGTCATCTCGGAAACGCCAGCGGCGTTATCCGGGATCTTTACGGGCGCCAGCATTTTGCACGATCCCGTGTCTGCGCAGCAGCATTGCATGCTGCAGCGCGCACGGGATGACGCCAACGGTGGCGAAGCAATCAACCGCATCCAGTATTATACCCTTGCCGGCCCTGTATCGCGGTACTTCCGTAGCTCCAGCTTGGCGATCTGGTTGCGGTGAACCTCGTCCGGCCCATCGGCGATGCGCAGCGTGCGGATCGAGGCATAATCGTAAGGCAGGCCGAAATCGTCGCAAATGCCGGCCCCGCCATGTGCCTGGATCGCCCAGTCGATCACCTTGCAGGCCATATTCGGCGCGACAACCTTGATCATGGCGATTTCGGCGCGCGCGGCCTTGTTGCCCACCGTATCCATCATATGCGCCGCCTTGAAGGTCAAGAGCCGCGCCTGGTCGATCATCATGCGGCTTTCGGCGATGCGCTCCATCCAGACGCTTCGATCGGCGATCGGCCGCTTGAAAGCCACGCGGCGCTGCAGCCTGATGCACATCTTCTCTAGCGCGCGCTCGGCCCGGCCGATGGTGCGCATGCAATGATGGATGCGGCCCGGCCCAAGGCGGCCTTGCGCGATCTCGAAGCCGCGGCCCTCGCCGAGCAGCACGTTCTCTTGCGGCACGCGCACATCGGTGTAGCTCAGCTCGCCGTGGCCGTGCGGCGCATCGAGATAGCCGAACACCGGCAGCATGCGCTCCTTCTTGACGCCAGGCGTGTCCATCGGCACTAGGATCATGGATTGCTGCTTGTGCGGGTCCGCGTTGTCCGGGTCCGTTTTTCCCATCAGGATCAGGATCTTGCAGCGCTTGTCGCCGGCACCCGACGTCCACCATTTGCGGCCGTCGATGACGTAATCGCCGCCGTCCTTCTTGATGGAAATCGAGATGTTGGTGGCATCGGAGGACGCCACGCCGGGCTCGGTCATAGCGAAGCCCGAGCGGATTTCGCCCGCCAGCAGCGGTTTCAGCCAGCGCTCCTTCTGCGCCTCGCTGCCGTAGCGGACCAGCACTTCCATATTGCCCGTGTCCGGCGCGGAGCAATTGAACACCTCCGGGCCCCAGTGCGAGCGGCCCATGATTTCGGCCAGCGGCGCGTATTCGAGATTGGTGAGCCCGGCGCCCAACTCGCTATCGGGCAGGAACAGGTTCCAAAGCCCTTCGGCTTTCGCCTTTTCCTTGATCTCCTGCAAGAGCTTAAGCGGCTCCCAGCGGTCCGGCTGGGTGTCCGCGGCATGGAACAGCGCCTGCTCGTTCGGATAGACGTGCCCGGCCATGAACCGCTCGAGCCGCTCCTTGTAACCGGCAGCCTTCGGGGAGAGCTGGAAAATATCGGACATGAGGCACCTCCTTCGCACCACAGCTTGCCACAGCGGTTGAGACTGCGCCATGCCCTACACTGAGCTTTGCAGACGATGACTCTCTATTTCTTGAAGATCGAGCTTGCGGCGTCTATCTGCGCGCTCTTCTTCGCGATCATGGCCTCGGTGCGCGCAATCTCGGCTCGCAGGAGATCGGCGTAGGCGCGCAAATCCTCAATCGAAAAAACCGAAAGGTCTTTCGGCTTCGCAGACTGCTTACGGGGTTCAAAATCGTCGATGTCCATGGCGCTATCCATTCGGGGCCGCACGTCCGCCTATTGCGGCGCCGGGCCGCTAGGTGCGGGCGGGGCTGCCGCCGCCTGGCTGCTGGCTTGAGGTTGGATCAGAACCTCCGATTGCGCAACATCCGCGCTGGCATCGGGCTGACCCGCGGCGTTCGACGGATAGCCTCCGCCCGTAAATTGCAGCCGGACGATTTTGTTGGAGCCTGTTTTCACCAGAAGGTCGCGCCATCCCGCGTTGGAACCGGGCCCCGCTGCAACGGGCGCCTTCACGCCGATGGTTAGCGAAACCGGCCTGTAGCCGGCCTCGCCCGGTTCGAAGACCACGAGCGTGCAGCCTTGCGGCGAGCACCATTCCGGCCCGGTTAAGAGCGCAAGCGCTTTCGCGCGGCCGTCGCTGTTCAAATCCGCGCCTGCTTGATCGAAGGGGCTGTCCGCCTTCTTCTTCTTGGTAATGCGAAGGCGCTCGACGGCCTTGGTCAGTGCGTCCTGGTTGGCAGCCATCGCGACAGTCTGCCCCCCTTCTTTGTGCGGAGCCAGCGCAACCGGCGCTCCGTCCGCGTTCGCCTCGCCAGAAGCGACCGAGCTTGCGGGCCTGTCGCTGCCCGAGCCGCAGCCGGCAAGTGCGCTTGCGGCAATAACGGCTGTAACCGTGGCGATGAGCCGGAAAGGCATGGCCCCCTCTTTAGCGTTCCGATAGCAGATAGTGCGGGAGTAACGCGTTTGTGAGGGCAGAACTGTGGCATATCAGCACCGGCATGGCGTCAATGTGTAGCAAGATGTACCAAGCGCGGAACGCACAGACGCTACCCGG